>NZ_JCAFUK010000020.1:0-100544 GCF_059371235.1 Stenotrophomonas sp. YJH_SMC_29
CTGGCCGATGCGGACTGTGCACTGGCCGGCCAACGCGTGACGCTGGAGCTGCTGCTGGCGGCCGAGCGCGTGCGTCAGAACGGCGCGGAGGCCGAGTACGTGGGCGACCGGGTGATGGAAGGGCTGATCCTGGCGTGCCTGACCATGAACGCACAGGCCAGCGCGCGCATGCAGCCCGAAGGATGACGCGGGCACCACCTCACTCGCAAAGCGCGCTGTCTTCCTTCAACGCGGCATCCTGCAGTGGCTGGCGCAGTTCGATCTGCGCACGTTGTTCCGCCGTCGGTTCGCCCAGCCACCACACGCGGCAGCGTGCGGTAAGACGGCCGACCATCTTCGCTTCCGTCGGCGAATACAGCATCGCCAACGCGGTGCCGGGGCAGTCGTGGGCCTGGCAGGCGGTGTAGAACCACCACGGCTCACCCTGCAGCATCACCCGCTCGCCGGGCCCGCTGGGGCCGCTCAACAGCCGTTGGCGCAGCGAGGGAATCTCCTTGTCAGCGGATTCGGTTGCCGCAGTGCCCTTCATCAGGGTATTGAAGGCCGCCAGCACCTTCGGGTCCTTGCGACCGCAGTCGTCCACGGTGTTGCCACCGACCAGGGTGAAGAAGTGGGTCGCCAGCGGATTGTCCGCGCAGGTCAGTTCGCCGCCGGTGCTCGGGTCTTCCGGTTCGCCTTCGTTGTCCCACACCGCTGGGTCCACGCCGTCTTCGGTGGACGGTTCCTTCTCGGCCGCCGTGGCCGTGGCCGCAGGTGCTTCGGCAGTCGGTGCCGGTGCCGCCGGTGCTGCGGCCGGTGCGGGTGCCTGCCCGCAGGCAGCCAGCAATGCGACCGTCAGTGCCATCCCTGTGATTCGAATCTTCATTCCCTATCCTGTTCCATCCATTCGGGTTCCACGCCAGGTGCGGTCAGTGCACCTGCCGGGTCTGCGATTGTATGGGTGCCGGGTTGCGCCGCAGCACGCGGTGGCGGCACAACGGCCGCCATCGCGGGCACGGTCACGGTGGCAGGGTTTTCTGCACGCTGATCTGGATGCCCTGGTTGTCGCGGCTGCTGCTGTCGAACTGGCTCTGGTATTCGGCGCGCAGCGACCAGCCCTTCAGCGTCTGCAGGCCGATACCCGCGCCCAGCAGCGTGTGGTTGCGCGACTGCCGGCCCAGGGTGGTGCGATAGACCGGGCCGGACATCAGGTCGGCGTAGCGCATGAAAGCCTCGCTGGAGCCCTGCATGTCATGGCCGAACTCGGCGCGCAGCTGCGGCGTCCACATGCCGTAGTCGCGCTTCACCCACCACTGCGCCAGCACACCTGCGGTGGCGGTGCTGGTGTTCACCGTCTGCTTCCCGTAGTCGAGCGCGTACACCGCATCGCCGCGCTCGCGATAGCCATCCAGCGTTGCGCGGGCCAGGTCCAGGCGCCCGTACGGGGTCAGCAACAGGTTGTCCAGACGGTGCTGGAAGCCGGTGGAGAACGAGGCGAACCACTGCCTGCCATCGCGGCTGCCATAGGCGGTATTGCCGTTGTCGGTGATGAAGCGACGTGCATCGAAGGTCAGCCACTGATAGCCAAGCAGGCCATCCACATAGAACCCGCCTTCTGGATGGAAGCTGGCATAGCCGGCGATGCTGTAGCCATCGACCGTGCTGCGGCTGCCATTGCGACCGATATCCGACGCGTCGTGGCCATAGCCGATGCCCGCGCCCAGGCTCAACGACGGACCCAGCTGGCGGTCCGCACCCAGGCTGACGCCGGAGGTGGTGAAGTCGATGCCGTTGCTGCCTGCACCCGGCTTCAGCGTGCCGATGTTCACCGCACCGCCGGTCCAGAACGCGAAGCCATCGGCCGGGGTGGCCGCAGGCGCGGCATCACCCTGCAGCGCCGGTTCCTCGACCATCGACAGTGCCTCGCCGGTGGCGCCGATGCCCTTCTGCAGCAGCTCGGTCTGCTGCGCACGGCGCTGGCTGCTGGCCGAGCTGAAGGTGATGCCGTTGCTGAAGCCACTGCGGCCGCCGCCGGCGCGCAGGCTTTCCAGGCGCCGCTGGAAGTTGCCGATCTGGCCGATCGCCATGCGCCGCGCACCCTCCACCTGTGCGTCGAGCACGCCCAGCACTTCAGCATCGCGTGAGGGATCGCTGCGCGGCTTGACCATCACATCCACTGTGCCGGGCGCCGAGGTGGCGAAGGCATTGCTCAGCGTGTAGGTGATGCGCACCGCACCCCCGAACGTCGCCGCCGCGGTGAAGGCCAGCGTGTAGCCGGTGCCGCTGGCGGAGATGCTGGCGGTACCCGCTTCGGCCGGCGAGACCGACACCACGTTGGCGGCGGTGAACGGTCCGCCGCGTGCGGTCGTGGTCAGGTCCACGTTGACCACGGTGCCGGCAATCGCCGAAGCGTTCAGTGCCGGTGCCACGGGGCGTGGATTGACGTTGATGCTGATCCGCGCCGGGGCCGATGCGCCGAACGGGTTGCTGAGCGTGTAGTCGAAATCGACGACACCGGACGCATCGGCAGCGGCGTTGTAGACGATGCCGGTGCCCTGCACCACCGCAGTGCCTGACGATGGTGCCCGGGTAATGGTCACTGCTGTGAAGGGACCATTGGTCCCCCCGGCCTCGGCCTGCACGGTGACCGATTGCCCGGCCAGCACGGTGGCGCTGTGCGTCGCCGCCACCGGCACCGCCAGCGGCGTGACGGTGATGCTCACCGTGGCCGCCGTGGAAGTACCGCCGGGGCCGGTGGCGGTGTAGGTCAGGCTGTCGTTGCCGAAGTAACTGGTGGCCGGGGTGTACACCACGTCCAGCCCGCTGACCACCGCCGTGCCATGCGTGGGCGCCTGCACGATCGCGATGCTGGTGATCGGCCCGGTGTCGTTGGCGGAGACGTTGATGCTCACGGCCGCATTGGCCGGCGTGCTGGCCGCATCGTTCACCACCACCGGCACCGGCTGGTTGATGCCCAGCGTGTACGCCTGGCTGCCGGTAAAGCCGAAGGAATCGGTGGCGGTGACGGTGAAGCTGAAGTTGCCGGCAGTTGCAGGCACGCCGCTGAGGATACCGGCGCTGCTCAGCGCGATACCGGGAGGCAGCGCGCCTGTGGCCAGGCTGTAGGTGAAACTGCCACTCCCGCCACCGGCACTCACTGTCTGGCTGTAGGCCGTTGCGACCTGGCCACCGGGCAGCGTGGTCTGGATGAAGACAATGGCCGGTGCATTCACCGCCACCGTGTAGGCCTGGCTGCCGGTGAAGCCGAAACCATCGGTCGCGCGCACGGTGAAGGTGTAGCTGCCGACGGTGGTCGGTGTGCCACTGATCACGCCGCCACTGCTCAGCGCGATACCCGGTGGCAGCGCACCTGCAGTCAGGCTGAAGGTGTAACCGCCGTTGCCACCGCTGGCGGTCAGTGTCTGGCTGTAGGGAGTGCTGCCCGCCGCCGCAGGCAACGTGGCCGGCGTGAGCGTGATCGCCGGCGCAGTGACTGTGAAGCTGTAGGTCTGGCTGCCGGTGAAGGCGTGGCTGTCGATCGCAGTGATCGTGAAGGCGTAGGTGCCAGGGGTGGTGGGTGTACCGGACACAGCGCCAGCGCTGCTCAGGCTGATGCCCGGCGGCAATGCGCCGCTGGACAGGCTGTAGGTGTAGCCGCCGGTGCCTCCGATGGCACTGATGGTCTGCGCGTAGAGCTGGCCGCCAGTGGCTGCCGCCAGCGAGGAAGGCGCCAGCGTGATCGTCGGTGCCAACACGACAAGCGTGTAGCTCTGGCTGCCAGTGAACGGTGCACCGGTACCGGTACTGCTGTCGGTTGCCCGCACGGTGAAGTTGAACGTGCCCGCCACGGTCGGCGTACCGGACAACACGCCGGCGCTGGACAACGACAGGCCTGCGGGCAATGCCCCGCTCAGCAGCACGTAGGTATAACCCGGTGTTCCGCCACTGGCGGAGAAGCTGTGGTTGTAGGCGGTGCCGGCGCTGGCATCGCCCAGGCTTGCCGCCGGCAGCACGACGACACCGCCCGCCACGGCGCCCGAATAGGACTGGCTGCCGGTGAATCCGCCGCCATCGGTGGCGCTGATGGTGAAGCTGAAGGCGCCCGCCTGGGTGGGCGTGCCACTCAGCACTCCGGTGCTGGGGTTCAACGACAGGCCTGCCGGCAGCACACCCGCGTTGACGCCATAGGTGAACGTGGCCGGATGACCTTCCGAAGCCACGAACGTCTGGCTGTACGCGATGCCGATCGTCGGCGCGGGCAAGGTTGCCGGCGACAGCGTGATGGTGGGCGCGGCCACCGACAGCGTGTAGCTGCCCGACACAGTGAAGGGAGCGCCTGGACCGCTGGAACCATCGGTGGCGGTGAGGGTGAAGGTGAAGTTGCCGGTGGCACTGGGCGTACCCGACAGACTGCCGGTGGAGGCCAGGGTGACGCCAGGTGGCAATGCGCCCGCGGTGATCGCGTAGCTGTACGGTGCGGTGCCATTGGCGGCAGTGAAGCTCAGTCCGGTCACCGCTGCGCCGGCGGTAGCGTTGAGCACGCTGCCCGGTGTCGGTGTCAATGTCAGCGTGGGTGCGCCCACGGTGATCGCGTACGCTCGGGTGCCGGTATACGGGCCCGTGCCCGTGCTGCTGTCGGTGGCGGCAAGCGTGAAGTTGTAGGTACCGCCTGCAGTGGGCGTACCGCTGAGCACGCCGCCACTCGACAGGCTCAGGCCCGGCGGCAGGGACCCGGCGGTGACCGCGTAGCTGTAGCCGACGGTGCCGCCGGAAGCGGTCACGGTCTGCGAGTAGGCCGCGGCCACGGTGGCATTGGGCAGCGAGCTCGGCGCGATCAGGATCGTCGGGGCGTTCACGGTCAGTGCCAGCGCCGCGCTGCTCGCACTGAAGGGTCCGGTGCCACCGCTGCTGTCGGTGGCGGTCACCGTGAAGGTGAAGGTACCGCCCGCCGTCGGCGTGCCTGCCAGGCTGCCATTGCTGGTCAGCGTGATGCCCGCCGGCAGGCTGCCCGAGGTGACCGCATAGCTGTAGGGCGCGGTGCCGCCCGCTGCGCTGGCCAGCGAGCCACTGTACGCCGTGCCGACCGTTGCGGCAGCCGGATTGCCCGGTGCATAGGTGACGGTCGCGGCAGCGATGTTCAGTGTCAGCGTGCCGCTGGTGGCACTGAACGGGCCGGTGCCGGTGCTGCTGTCAGTGGCGCGGACGGTGAAGGAGAAGCTGCCGTTGGCGGTCGGCGTGCCGGACAGGCTGCCGTTGCTGGCCAGGGTCAACCCAGGCGGCAGGCTGCCCGAATTGAGCGTGTAACTGTACGGCGTGGTGCCGCCACTGGCACCGGCCAGTGACTGGTTGTACGCCACGCCGACGGTTCCTGCGGGCGGGTTGGCGGGTGCGTAGGTGATCGTTGGCGGCGAGACCGTGAGGGTCGCGGTCGCCGGGCTCGAGGTCCCACCGGCATTGGTGGCGGTATAGGTGAAGCTGTCCGGCCCCGCATAGCCCGGCGTGGGGGTGTAGGTGATCGAGGTTCCCGAGGCGGTTGCAGTGCCATGCGCGGCCTGGGTACCGACCGCAACCGATGCCGGGACGCCACCGGTGATGTTCAAGGTGATCGGGTTGCTGGTACTGCCGTAGGCAACCGTCGCGCTGACCGGATTGGCGACCGGCGGCACCACGTTCTGCACGTTGATCGACAGGTTGGTCGCCGAGAAGAAAGGCGTAGGCGTGCTGCTGTCGGTGACGCGCACGCTGAAGTTCGTCACCCCCAATGCGGTGGGCGTACCTGAGATGGCCCCGTTGCTGGCCAGCACCAGTCCGGTCGGCAAAGTAGTACCGGCGTCGAGCGCAAAGCTGTAGGGGCCATTGCCACCACTGGCGGTCAGCATGAAGGAGTACGGCGTATTGATGGCTGCTGCGGAAGGCACATTGGTGACCGTGATGGTCGGCGCAGCAACGCTGATCGAGTAGCTCGCCGTGCCCGTCAACGGTGTGCCGGCACTGTCGGTGGCGGTCACCGAGAACGCGAACGTTCCCTGCGTGGTCGGCGTTCCGGACAGGAGGCCAGTGCCACTCAACGTCATTCCGGCCGGCAGTGCACCGGAAGTGACGGCATAACCGTAGGGCGCGGTGCCACCGCTGGCGCTGAGTGTGACACCTGCATAGGACACGCCCACCGTTGCGCCGGGCACGGTGGCCGGCGAAATCGTGATCGGCGAGGCCGCTGCCTGGATGTACACGGTGACCTGCACATTGTGCGAGCCGGTGCCATCATCGAAGGCGAAGGTATCGATCGTCGATCCGTTGCCGCTGTGGGCATAGGAGATTCTCGAGGCCGCATGGCTGGTGATGGTGGCAGTACCGTTGCCGGCCGGCGTGGTCACATTGCCGATGCCGAAACCGGGCACGCCCTGGCAGCTCGAGGCGTCGATGGTAATGGTGCTGCCGGCGGCCATCGGTGAGCCCGCGCTGGCATTGGCCGGCGTGAAAACCGAGCATGCTGCATATGAAATCGCGGGCAGCGCGAGTGTGGCGCCCAGCAGCAGGATTGCCCCAAGGCGGCCCCAAAAACGACGGCCGAGCCCATAGCGCATCGCGTCGCGATGCATCGACTCTGCGTGCCACATGTTTTGCCCCCTGCTTGCCCGGCTTCCCGACGGGCGCTGCGCCTTGTTGCGCGAGTGAGAAAACCGCCGTGGCAGCCGGTCGGGCAGCCGCGGTTCCTGACCTCCCCACCCGGCAGACTCCCTGGCCCTGCCCGGCGGTCCTGCCCCTCGAATCCCTGAATCACGTGGGCAGGCAGCGCGATATTCTTGCCCACAGCCACCGACACTTGTCAAGGATCCCGATAATGCGCCAGAGTTATATCGCCGGCCGGGGGCCAAGTGCCGGCGCCTATCCCAGGGGGAAAATCGTATGTCGGAACCCTTTCTCGGGCAGATAATGCCCGTGGCGTTCAACTTCGCGCCGAAGAACTTCGCTTTCTGCAACGGTCAGTCGATGTCCATCCAGCAGAACACCGCGCTCTTTTCGCTGTTGGGTACGTTCTACGGTGGCAACGGCACGACCAATTTCCAGCTTCCGGACCTGCGTAGCCGCACGCCCCGGGGATCCACCAATGGCAGCAACATGGGTGATCGCCAGGGGCTGGAGAGCGTGACCCTGCTGACGTCACAGATTCCCCAGCACGCACACGTTTTCGGCGGCACCACCGCCGACGGCTCAACGCGTATCCCACAGGGCAACGTGCTGCTCGGCAAAACCGGCACGCAGAATGTCTACGGTGCTTCAAGCGGAGCGCAGGTGCCCTTGAACGTGCTTGATGCCAGCGGGCAGACGCAGCCACACGCGAACCTGCAACCGTATCTGGTCATCAACTTCTGCATCGCACTTTATGGAATCTACCCTTCGCGCGGCTGACCGGAGTTTCTGCCATGTCTCAACCCTTTGTTGGCGAAGTCCGTCTGTTTCCCTACAACTTCGCGCCGGCGGGCTGGTTCGATTGTGATGGCCGACTGCTGCCCATTTCCGAATACGACGTGCTGTACACCTTGCTGGGCACCACCTACGGTGGCGATGGTGTGAACACCTTCGGCCTGCCCAACCTCTGCGGGCGCGTACCGGTTCACCAGGGCACCGGCATTGGCCTCGGCACCTATGTGCTTGGCCAGGCAGGCGGCAGCGAATCGGTCACCCTGACCACCGCGCAGCTGCCCGCGCATACCCATGCGTTCAATGCGGTGAACTCGGCAGCCACGTCGGCGGCACCCGGGCCGGCACTGCAGCTCGGCGCGGTCAGTGGCGACACGCTGTATACCGACAGCACCACCGACCTTGGCAGTGGCACCCTGGTGGCAGCATCGGTGAGCGCGATCGGCGGCGGCCAGCCACACGACAACACCATGCCCTCGCTGGTCGCCCGCTACTGCATCGCATGGGCAGGCGTCTTCCCATCGCAAGGCTGACGATCATCGACCGCCTACCAGGACCCCTATCATGAGCGATCCCTTTACCGGCGAAATCCAGATCTTCGGCTTCAACTTCGCCCCTTACAACTGGGCGATGTGCCAAGGACAGCTGATGCCGATCCAGCAGAACACCGCGCTGTTCTCACTGCTGGGAACGACCTTCGGTGGCAACGGCACCAGCAACTACCAGCTGCCGAACTTCACCAACAACATCGCATGCGGCCAGGGCAGCGGCCCGGGCCTGTCGCAGCGCGACATGGGCGAGACCTTTGGCAGCGACAATGTCACCCTGTTGATCAACGAGATGCCCAACCACACCCATGGCGCACGCATCTACAACCAGCCCGACACTGCGCATCGCAGTGGCATACCTGCCAATGGAAATGCACTGATCACGCCGGAGTCGAGTCCGATCCTGGCCGTGACACCGACAGTCAACAGTACCTTCCCGCTGACGACGGTGGGCGTCGCGGGTGGGAGCCTGCCGCATGAGAACCGGCAGCCCTATCTCGCCCTGAACTTCTGCATCTGCCTGTCGGGCGTCTTCCCGCAGCGGCCATGACGTCGAACGTGGCACTGGCCTTTCCCTCGCTGCGGGCAGCCTGGCTGCCCGCAGCGAGGGACGGTCTTCCCGCAGGTGTGAGCGTGCGCGAAGCACAGGATGGCGACCTGCCCTTCCTGCAGCGGCTCTATGCCGAATCACGTGCAGCCGAGCTGGCCAATGTGCCGTGGCCGGACGCCTTGCGCCAGGCGTTCCTCGACAACCAGTTCGCGCTGCAGCACCTGCACTACACCCGGCATTACCAGCCTGCGCACTATCTGCTGGTCGAGCAGGCCGGACAGCCGATCGGGCGCCTGTACCTGCATTGCGACGAACACGAAGCCACCCTCATCGATATCGCCCTGCTGGACGCCGTGCGCGGCCGTGGCATCGGCTCGGCCCTGGTGCGCTGGGTACAACGCGCGGCGCATGCGGTGCCGCTGCACAGCGTCGTCCTGCATGTCGCCTGGGAGAATGTGGCCGCGCGCCGGCTCTACGAACGGCTCGCGTTCCACACCGAAGGCGATACCGGCAGCCACCTGCGCATGCGCTGGGTGGCGACAGCAGTCAGTTGAACAGTGCCTGGTAGATGAAGCCGGTCCGGTCGCGCGCGATCGGCACCAGGAAAATGCCGAACTCGCCGAGCCCGTGGTGGCGCATGGTGTAGGTGCGCTGCGGGAACAGCACCGCCGATTCATTGCGGAACAGCAACGAGAACGGTGCGCGCATCTGGCCGGCAATCTGCCGATCAGGCATCGGCGCGGCTTCCACCAGCACGAAGGGGACACCGGTGTTCTCGATGTCGGCGCTGAACGTTTCGTTGAGATGACCTGCGAACTGGTCCAGCTGGAAAAAGTGCATGCGTCCCCTCCCCCGGTTGACGTCGAGCATGCCGAAGCGTCCGTGCGCTTTCAATGGGGTCCGCGCCACCGCCTGCCGGGCGCGGATGGGGGATACTCGCCCTTGCGCTCACCGGCGCGCCCAAGGACTGAGCCGATGCGTATCTGCCTGCTGCTTCTCGCCCTGTCCGGACCGCTGCTGGCCGCCGATGGCCCGCCATCGGCGCCGGCTGCCACTGCGCTGCCGGATGTACCGCTGCCCCCTTCGCTGGATCGCGTACTGCACGACTACGAGCAGGCGTGGCGCACGGGTGATGCCAAGGCACTGGCTGCGCTGTTCGCCGAGGATGGCTTTGTGCTGCAGAGCAACCACCCCCCGTGCGCGGGCGCGACGCGATTGCAGGCGCCTACGCCGGCCAGGGCGGCAGTCCGTTGCGGCTGCGTGCGTTGGCGTACGCGGTGGACGGGAATGCGGGCTACATCATTGGTGCCTACCGCTACGGCAACAACGTGGGGGACACCGGCAAATTCACGCTGACGCTGAAGCGCGTGGGCGATGGGCCGTGGTTGATCTTCTCGGACATGGACAACACCAGCGCGCCGCCACGGGCGCGGTGATTGCTGCCGCCGGGCGAAGCGGGTTCGGCAGTAGATCCACGCCATGCGTGGATAGGGCGCGCACGTAAAAAACCCCGGCACGTGGCCGGGGTTTTTCGATTCACTTGAACAGCGTGTCCGGATATTCCGGTTTCTGTTCCCGCGCCAGCAATGCACGCAGGCCTTCTTCCGGCGTCTGCTCGCCGTGCAGCACGGCACGCACGCGGTCGGAGATCGGCAGGTCGATGCCATGGCGGCGTGCCTGTCGCATCACTTCGTCGGCGGTCTGCACCGACTCGACCACCTGGCCGATTTCGCGCACGGCATCCTGCAGCGTCTGGCCGCGGCCCAGGGCCAGGCCCAGGCGACGGTTGCGCGACAGGTCGCCGGTGCAGGTCAGCACCAGATCGCCGAGGCCGGCCAGGCCCATCAGCGTTTCCGGCTTGGCGCCGATCGCAGCGGCCAGGCGCAGCATCTCGTTCAGACCTCGGGTGATCAGGCCGGCACGGGCGTTGAGGCCCAGCTGCATGCCATCGGCCACGCCGGTGGCCACCGCCAGCACGTTCTTCATCGCGCCGCCCAGCTCGGCACCGACCATGTCGTCGCCGGTGTAGGCGCGGAACGCCGGGCCATGCATCGCCTCGGCCACCGTCTGCGCGAACTCGGGCACGTCGCCATGCACGGTGATCGCGGTCGGCAGGCCCTGGGTCACTTCCTTGGCGAACGACGGCCCGGTGACGACGGCCAGCGGCACGTCCTCACCCAGCACTTCGCGCGCCACTTCATGCAGGAAGCGGCCCGAACCGGGTTCGAAGCCCTTGGTGGCCCAGGCCACGCCGGCACCGGCCGGACGCAGCGGCGCCAGCGCGCGCACGGTTTCACCGAAGGCATGCGACGGCGTCACCACCAGGATCCAGGCCGCGCCCTCCACCGCCGACGCCAGGTCGGTGGTAGCCCGCAGGCTGTCCGGCAGCGGGATGCCCGGCAGGTAACGCGGATTCTCGTGGCGCTGGTCGATGGCGTCGACCACGGCAGCATCGCGGCCCCACAGCACGGTCGGGTGACCGTGCCGTGCGAGCAGGCTGGCCAGCGCGGTTCCCCAGGAACCGGCGCCAAGCACGGCGATCTTGTCAGCGGGAGTGCTCATCCGTGACGTCGCGGCAGGAATCAGGCGTTGCCGGCCGGCTCGGAGTCAGCCAGCGACGGTGCGTCGCCCTGCTCCTGGCGCTGGCGCAGGGTTTCTGCGTACAGGCCTTCGAAGTTGATCGGCTGCAGGAAGAACGGCGGGAAGCCGCCGGCCTGGATCAGGTCGCTGATCAGCTGGCGCACGTACGGGAACAGGATGTTCGGGCACTGGGTGCCGAGCAGCACGTCGATCGACTGCGGGTCCAGGCCGACCAGGCCGAACACGCCGGCCTGCTTCACTTCGGCCACGTAGGCGGTGCGCTCACCGGCCTGGCAGGTCAGGGTCACGGCCAGCACGACTTCGAAGGCGTTCTCACCCAGGCGCTGCACCTGCTGGTTCAGATTCAGCTGCAGCTCCGGCTGCACCTGGTCATTGAAGATGGTCGGCGCGTTCGGCGACTCGAAGGAGACGTCCTTGACGTAGATCTTCTCGACGGTGAAAGCGGGGCCGGTAGCGGCATCGACCGGCGCAGCGGCGCCGTTGGTGATCTCTTCGGACATTTCCAGTAACTCCAGGTGAATGCAATGAAAACGATGGTCGAACTACTGCGATGGGGGCGGGATCAGGCCCAGACAAGGCCGGATCCGCCACCTGCGACAATCAGTTACGGCCCTTGACCAGCGGCAGCTCGGCCTGCTGCCAGGCGGGGATGCCGCCGTCGAGCACGTAGACCTTCTCGAAACCGGCCTTCTTCAGCGCCTTGGCGGCGGTTTCCGAAGCGTTGCCGCTGCGGCACACCAGCACCACCGGCGACTGCTTGGCGTTGGCAACCAGCTTGTGCTCCGGGCCGAAGGCACTGGCCTGGGCGTTGCGGCTGCCGGCAATGTGGCCCTTCTCGAAGTCACCGCTGGCCGACAGGTCGACCACCACCGTGCCGCCCGCGTTCATCAGCTGGGTCAGTTCGGCGGGCTTGATGCCCTTGAAGCCCCGGAACAGGCGGCGGATCTCGGTGACGATGATGGCCACGGTCAGGCCGACCAGGGCCGCGGACAGCATCGGGTTTCGGCCTGCAAAGGCCAGCAACTCTTCGTAATTCACTCAGGTCACGGGTCGATTAAGCGGGCGCCGATTGTCGCACAAGCCGGACGCGGCCCGTCACTGCCCCTTCCACAGGTCCGGCAGGCCGGCGGTCTGCCACCAGCGCTTGGCCTCCGGGTCCCAGCGCCAGCGCTCGACCACCACCACCGTGCGCTCGGCCTGGGTGTTCTGGTTGATCACCCCGATTTCGACCCGGCGCTCGACCAGGCCGCCATCCAGCGCGGCACTGCTGCGCTCGCGGTAGGACGACACGCGCAGCTGCGCGTAACGGTTGAGCTCGAACTCGGTCGGCGGCTTTTCCTTGCGCAGCTTCGGGTCCAGGTAGCCGATGGCATCGTCCATGCTGCCCCAGCGGATGGTGGCGCCGTAGGCGACCTGGGTCTCTTCCAGCAGCTTGCGCTGCTTGCGGCTCAGGTCGTCGGCCGAAGCCACGGCGCTGACCAGCAGCAGGGAATACATCAGGAACTGGATGAGGCGGCGCATCGGTGGTTTCCCCAGGACGTCAGCCTGCCATCCTACCCTCTGGCGAAGGCAACAAAGCGACCGCTGAACTCGGCCGCAGGCTTGCCATCGGCACCGGGCTGGGTGGCAATGATGCTGATCCGGGCCTTGCGGCGCTGGCGGAAGGTGTTCAGGAAGGCATCCCAGCCGGTGGCTTCGGCCGCTTCGGCGTGGGCATGCAGGTCCTCGTAGACCGGCGCCAGGTAGCGCAGGTTGCTGTCGGCCACGTAGACCTCGGCATCGTGGCCGGCCAGGCGCAGGCGCAGGCTGACCAGGGCCCAGCCGGACAGGGTCAGCACCGAGGCCAGGCTGCCGCCGAAGGCGTTGCCCTTGTCGTTGACGTTGGCGGCCAGCGGCGCGGTGATGCGCAGCACGCCGTCAGCATAGCCGTCGAGGCGGATCTGCATGGCGCGCACCGCCGGCATGCAGTCCAGCACGTCCTGCAGGGCGGCCAACGAGGAAGTCAGGGCATCAACGGACATCGGAGCAGCGACCACGACAACGAAGGGCCCGCATAATGCAGGCAATGGTCGACCATACGATACCCACTGGCGCCACCCGTTCCGGCGCGCGCTGGACCCTGATCTCGCTGCGCCCACAGGGCCAGCAGGCGGCGCTGCGCCGCGCCGTTGCGGGGCGGGGCGGACAGGTACTGGCGCTGCCGCCGTGGCGGCTGCAGCGCCTGCACGGCACGCCCGTGCTGCGCCAGCTGCAACGCGCGCTGAACTGCGACCGGGTGGTGTTCACCAGCCCCGCCGCCGTCACCGCCGCAGCATCGCTGCTGGCGCTGGCCGAAGCGCAGCGCAGCCCTTGGCTGACCGTGGGCGAAGGCACCGCGCGCGCGCTGCAGGCGCACGGCGTGGCCGAGGTGCATGCGCCGCAGCGGATGGACAGCGAAGGCCTGCTTGCACTGCCGGTGCTGGCGGACGTCCACGGCCTGCGCATCGGCCTGGTGACCGCGCCCGGCGGGCGCGGCCTGATCGCCGCGCAGTTGCAGGCGGCGGGCGCCACGATCGAACGCGCCGACGTCTACCAGCGCCGCCTGCTGCGCCTGCCTCGGCGCACGCTGGCCCGCTTGGCGCATTCAGCCCAGCCGTGGGTGCTGGCCGTGAGCAGTGGCGAAGCGCTGCAGCACGTCTGGCAGCAGCTTCCGCCGACCTGGCAGCAGCGCCTGCGGGCAGAGGGCCGCGTGGTGGTTGCCAGCGACCGCCTCGGCGAACAGGCACGGTCACTCGGCCTGCGGCACATCTCACGCAGCGCCGGCCCCACCGCTGCGCAGCTGGTGGCCGCTGCACACGCCACGCTCACCGTCCCGGCAGCGACCTGAACAGGGACGTGGATCACGCTTGCCGCTGTCGTCGGCAACAGTG
Source organism: Stenotrophomonas sp. YJH_SMC_29 (assembly GCF_059371235.1). Lineage (NCBI taxonomy): Bacteria > Pseudomonadati > Pseudomonadota > Gammaproteobacteria > Lysobacterales > Lysobacteraceae > Stenotrophomonas > Stenotrophomonas sp. YJH_SMC_29. The sequence continues at coordinate 14,010 of NZ_JCAFUK010000020.1, forward strand.
ATGCTGTGCACAACGCGGCCAGCCGGACTTCCACCGGCGACGCTGCCGACAAGGAAGCCCGATGAACGACACTCCGCCCGCTCCCCCACCCCATCGACCCGTGCGCTGGCTGCTGCCGCTGGCCGCTGTGGTCGTGCTCGGCGCGGGCGGCTATGCCGGCTGGTACGTCTGGCAGCAGCAACAGCATGAGCAGGAAGCGCAGGCACAGACCACGGCCGTCCAGCTGAAGGGCCTGGAGGCCACGCTGGATGCGCTGCGTCGTGACCAGCGCGCGACCAGCCAGCGCCTGCAGGACGCAGCGACCACCAACCGCGTGCTGCGCGACGAGATGCTGGGCCTCTCCCAGCGCAGCGCGTTGCTGGAAGAGAACCTGGCCAAGCTGGCCGACAGCGCCAACCAGGGCCGCCAGGCAGTGCAGCGCGACGAGGCCGAGCTGCTGCTGACCCAGGCCGCACAGCGCCTGAACTACGCCGACGACGTAGACGGCGCACGTCGCCTGTATGCGCAGGCGGCCACCGCACTGGCCGAACTGCCCGACACTGAGGGACTGAACCTGCGCCAGGCGCTGGTGCAGGAGCGCGAGGCACTGGATGCACTCGGCAGCGGCCCGCGCGTGCAGGCGCTGCAGCGCCTGGATGCTGTGGCCCAGGCGCTGCAAGGCCTGCCCTCGCAGATCACCGGCACGACCGGCAGCAACGCAGCCAAGCCCTGGTGGCAGGCCACGCTGGCGCCGTTCGTGGACATCACCCCGAGCCGCCAGAACGGCCCGCTGACTGCCGCCGAGCAGCGCACTGCCGACGATGCGCTGCAGCTGGAACTGACGTTGGCCCGTGCCGCCATCGAGCGCGGCGACCGGGCCGGCCGCAATACCGCCCTGGACCGCGTGGAGCACTGGGCACAGCGGCGCTGGCCGGATTCACCAGCCCTGCGCGCGCAACGTGCTGAACTGAAGGCCTTGCGCGAACTGCCGCTGCAGGCCAACGACGCTGTCCTTGGCAGCACCCTGCAACAACTGCGCACCCAGACCGACCGGAGGTAAGCCCGCATGAAACCCCTGCAATCCCTGGTCGTGCTGTTGCTGGCCGTGGCCATCGGCGTGGTGGCCGCGCAATGGCTCGGCGCCGATGACCTGAACCGCTTTGGCGAGGTGACCCTGCGCTACGGCGGCTACGACTACCACAGCAACCTGCCGAAGGTGGCGCTGCTGGCGGTGATCACGGTGCTGGTGCTGTGGCTGCTGTGGAGCCTGATCGCTGCACCGTTCCGCGCCTGGGGCCGCTACCGCCGCAAGCAGGGCCGGGTGCGCCTGATCGACGGCCTGCAGGCCTATGAGCATGGCCAGTGGCAGCGTGCCGAAAAACTGCTGGACGGTGCGGCCAAGGACCCGGAAGTGAGCGCGGTGGCGCTGGCCAATGCGGTGCGCAGCGCACAGGCACGCGCCGACGGCCCCGCCGGCGAAGCACTGCTGCAGCGCCTGGGCGAAAGTGACGCCACCCTGCAGGCGCTGCTGCGCGCCGAACAGCTGCTGGCGCGCGACCTGCCGGTGGATGCGATCAACGCGCTGGACGTGGCGGCGATCCAGCCGCTGCCGCCACGCGGCCTGTGGCTGCGCACCGAGGCACTGGCACAGGCCGGCCGCGCCCACGAGGCGTATGGCCAGCTGGGTGCACTGCGCCAGAGCAAGGTGCTGCCGGCCGAGGCCAGCAGCGAACTGGAAGCGCGGCTGGCTGCGCAGGCGCTGCTGGAAGCGGCCGACGTCAACGCACTGGCCGCGCAGTGGGAAGCCACGCCGAAGGCGTTGCGCCCGACCCCGGACGTGGTGGGCGCCTATGCCAGCCGCGCCGTGGCGCTGGACTGGGACGAGCCGGCGCTGCTGGCGCTGGAACAGGCCCTGGACCAGCGCTGGGATGACGAACTGGTGGCGCTGTATGGCCGCCTGCCGGCCGAGCGCCTGGCCACCCGCCAGGCCAACCTCGCTCGCTGGCGCAACGTGCATGACGGCTCGGCCGCGCTGCGGCTGGCGCAGGGCCGCGTGGCCCTGGCCCAGCAGCAGTGGGAGGCCGCCGATGCGTTCCTGCACGAGGCCATCGCCGCGGGCGCCGGTGCACCGGCGTGGGAAGCACTCGGTGAACTGTTCGCCCAGCGTGGCGAACACGCGCTGGCCGCACAGTGCCTGGCCAATGCGCTGCGCCTGCAGCGCGGCGAGGACAGCGTGGCGCTGGTGCGCGGCAGCGAGGCGCCACTGCGTGCCACCGTGGAAGAGCAGCCGATCGCGGTGCAGCCGCCGGTGTATGACGCCAACGAAGAGCGCGACGAGTTCGGTAATCCGCGGTTGCCGTGAAGCGTGCCGACCAACGGTCGGCACCCACCGATGCAAAAAAGAACGCCGCCCATTGGGCGGCGTTTTCGTACCCGCGCTGCCGGCCAGCAGCCGGCACTACCGTGATGCTCAGCGTTCGACGATCGCCACCACGCCCATGCCGCCGGCGGTGCAGATCGACACCAGCGCGCGGCCACCGCCGCGTTCGGCCAGCTGCTTGGCGGCGGTGGCGATGACGCGGGCGCCGGTGGCGGCGAACGGATGACCGGTGGCCAGCGACGAACCCAGCAGGTTGATCTTGTCCGGGTCGATGCGGCCCAGCGGTGCGTCCAGCCCCAGGCGGTTGCGGCAGTAGTCCTCGCTCTCCCACGCACGCAGGGTGCACAGCACCTGCGCGGCGAAGGCTTCGTGGATCTCGTAGATGTCGAAGTCCTGCAGGGTCAGGCCATTGCGCTTGAGCATTTCCGGCACCGCGATGGTCGGTGCCATCAGCAGGCCTTCGCCATGCACGAAGTCCACTGCCGCCACGTGTGCGTCACGCAGGTAGGCCTGCGGCTCATGGCCATGCGCGCGCGCCCACTCTTCGCTGGCCAGCAGTACCGCAGCGGCACCGTCGGTCAGCGGGGTGGAATTGGCAGCGGTCAGCGTGCCGCGGCCGGAAACCTTGTCGAACGCCGGCTTCAGCGTGGCCAGCTTTTCCAGCGAGGTGTCCGGGCGCAGGATGTTGTCACGCTCGACGCCACGGAACGGTGCGATCAGGTCGTTGAAGAAGCCACGCTCATACGCGGCGGCCAGCTTCTTGTGCGAGGACACCGCCCACTCATCCTGCGAGTCGCGCGAGATGTTCCATTCCTTGGCCATGTCCTCGCAGTGGTCGCCCATGCTCTTGCCGGTGCGCGGCTCGGCCACGCCCGGGAACTCGGGCTTGAGCTCGGAGAACTTGAAGCCGGCGGTGAGCGCGCGGATCTTGTCGCCGGTGCTCTTGGCGCGGTTGGCGGCCAGCAGGCGTGCACGCAGCTTCTTGCCGTAGACGATCGGCACGTCGGAGGTGGTGTCCGAACCGCCACCGATGCCCGATTCGATCTGGCCCAGCGCGATCTTGTTGGCCACGGTGATGATGCTGTCCAGCGAAGTGCCGCAGGCGCGCTGCAGGGTGATGCCCGGGGTCAGCGGCGACAGGCCGGAGGACAGCGTGGCCTCACGGCCCAGGTTCCAGTCGCTGGAGTGCTTGATCACCGCACCCATCGCCACTTCGCCCAGCTGCTGGCCGTGCAGGCCGAAACGTTCGACCAGCGCGCCCAGCGTACGGACCGACATGCCGAGGTTGCCGACATCCGAATACGCGGTGTTCTGGCGGCAGAACGGAATGCGGACGCCACCGAGGATGGCGACGGGACGAGCGTTGGGCATGGAGATACCTGGCATGGATGAGGGTGTCTGCAACATGGCCTGCACGGCGGAGCAGGCATAATGGAGCCAAGTGTAGCTGCCGCCCTGTGATGGGCCAACCGTGGAACCATGAGCAAACCCGACCCCGCGATGAATGCCCTTGGCGTGCTGGCCCTGGAACTGGCCGGCGGCGAAATCCCCCGCCAGGCGGTACTCAGCGCTGAACAGGCCGGTGAACTGGCCGAACGTGTCGGCCGTGACCTGTCCAAGCTGGTGCCACAGGTCGCCGAACTGGACCTGGTGTTCGCCGCCGCGCATTTCGACCCGGCCGAAGTCCTGCGTCCGGGCTGGCCGATCCATCGCCGCCTGGAAGAACTGCAGATGCGTGCCCCGGGCCGCAACCAGGGCCCGCGCCTGCTGGCCTTCGGCAGCGATGCCGCAGGCGATGTGCCGCTGCCGTTCCAGGCCGATGCGACCCTGGTGGGGGGCGGCCTGCGCGTGGTGCCGTTCCTGCTGACCGGCAGCGACGTGGCCACCACCCATGCCGTGGCCGAGGCGCTGGAAGACACCCTGCTGGCCAACGGCATGGCGCATGCCGATACCGCGCTGATGGCGCAGAACGCCTTCGGGGCCCGCATCGAGCACGCGCGCTATTTCACCGTGAACGACCTGGCCGCGATGATGTCGATGCAGTACGACAACCAGGGCCTGGCCGCGCTGTGGCCGCTGATCGAGACCGCGATCATGGCGCCGGGCGAAGATGAGTGGCTCAATGCCGCGCCCGAGCCGTTGCTGCGCTATACCCATGGCGAGGCACGCATGGCGCTGTTCGATCCGGCCGGTTGGTGCGCGTACTACAACCACAGCAAGAACGACTGCGACCGCCTGCAGGGCATCTACGAGCAGTTCCTGATGCGCCAGCGGCAGATGGCCGCGGTGCTGGAAGCGCATGGCGTGCCGGTGCTGTTCGTGCACTGCGAGGCCGGCCAGGACGCGCGCGAGCTGCTGGCGCGCTGAAGGCGGGTAGTGCCGGCCGGTGGCCGGCAACGTCCGGATCTGCGATTGCCGGCCAGCGGCCGGCACTACCGATAAAGAAGAACGAACGCCGGCTTGCGCCGGCGTTTTCCGTTTCCAGCAGAAATGGCCGCAGTGCTGTTCGTGCACTGCGAGGCCGGCCAGGACGCACGCGAGCTGCTGGCGCGCTGAAGGACGGGTAGTGCCGGCCGCTGGCCGGCAACGTCCGGATCCGCGATGGCCGGCCAGCGGCCGGCACTACCGATAAAGAAAGAAAGAACGCCGGCTTGCGCCGGCGTTTTCCGTTTCCAGCAGAAATGGCCGCAGTGCTGTTCGTGCACTGCCAGGCCGGCCAGGACGCACGCGAGCTGCTGGCGCGCTGAAGGACGGGTAGTGCCGGCCGCTGGCCGGCAACGTCCGGATCTGCGATGGCCGGCCAGCGGCCGGCACTACCGATAAAGAAGAACGCCGGCTTGCGCCGGCGTTCCTTGATGCTTACGGGGCCTTCTGGATCACCGCGCACGCCAGGCGCGCGCCGGCGTTGCCGGTCGGCTGGGTCTTGTAGTCGTCTGCATCCGCGTGGACGATCAGGCCACGGCCGATGATGTCGAAGTCATCGCCCTTGCCGATGTTGACGTTGCTCGACACCGGGCCGTCGATGGTGGCCACGCCCTTGTCGTCGGCCTTGATGTTGGGCATGTCGCCGCCGTGGTGCGGATCGGTGGCGACGTTGCCGTGATCCTGCTTGCCGGGATTGAAGTGGCCGCCGGCGCTCATGCCGTCCGGCGCGCTGCAGTCGCCCTTCTCGTGGATGTGGAAGCCGTGCTCGCTGCCCGGCTTCAGGCCGGTGATCTGGCCGGTCACGTGGACCTTGCCGTCAACCACCTTGAAGGTGACGCTGCCCTTGGCTTCGTTGCCCTGGGTCGGTGCCAGCTCGGCGGTGGCCGAAGCATCGGCCGCCGGTGCGGCAGCCGGCTGCGGGGTTGCAGCGGGTTCGGTGGTGGCGCCGTCGGCCGGCGTGGCCGGCGGGGTTTCCGCCTGCGGCGCGGCCGGTTGCGGGTTGCAGGCCGCCAGGCCCAGTGCGGCGATGGCCGCAAACAGCGAAGTGTGGATCAGACGCATTGGAATCTCTCCCTCGATGATGCCTGCAGTGAAGTGATCAGCGGACGACCCGGATCACGCCACAGGCGATGCGGACGCCGGCATTGCCGGCGGGCTGGCTGCGATAGTCGTCGGCGTTGGCATGCACGACCAGTGCACGTCCGGCGATATCGGTGGCGGCGCCTCCGCCAAGGGTAACGCCCTTGAGGTGGATATCGACGTTGGCGCGGCCCTGGGCGTCGGCACGCAGGTTGTCCATGTCGCCCAGGTGGTGCTTGCCGGTGCCGGCGCGACCGTGCGCAGCCCCGGCGGGGTTGAAGTGGTTGCCGGCGCTGCTGGCATCCACCGCGCTGCAGTCGCCACGCTCGTGGATGTGGAAGCCGGCCTGCTGCATCGGCTGCAGGCCACCGACCAGGCCGGTGATGTGGATGCCGCCAGGCTCAACCATCAGTGCGATGCGGCCACTGACGATGCTGGCCGAGGCCGGCGCGAGATTGGCCTCGCCCTGCCGTGCAGCGCTGACCACGGTGGGCGGCGGCGGCGTGGGTTCGGTCTTCTTCGGCGCACTGCCACAGGCAGACAGCAGCACGGCGGTTGACAACGACAGGATGGCAAAGGACAGGCGCATCAAAGACTCCTTGCAGATGACACTAAGCGTTGCATCGTCCATGAACGATCAACAGTTCGGCAAGCGGGTGCGAGGATCGCGTGCAGGGGCCGTTCAATGGCCGCCGCGACGACGTCCCGCGCCCAGCTTGCGGGTCAGGGTATTGCGGCCAAGACCCAGTCGTGCCGCGGCTTCGGCACGGCGGCCATGGGTGATCTGCAGCGCGGCGTCCAGCAGAGCATGGTCGACCCGCTCGCGCACCTGTGCGTGCAGTCCTTCCACGCCTTCAGCCAGCTGCCGGCGCGCCCATTCGGCCAGCAGCGCTTCCCACTGCCCCGGATCGGCACTGCTGCCGCGACGGCTCCGTGCGCGGTTCAGCGCGGTATCGACGTCGGCCACGCCGATGGTGTCAGCAGCGGCCAGCGCGGCCATCCGCCAGCACACGTTTTCCAGCTCGCGCACGTTGCCCGGCCAGTCGTGCTCGCGCAGTGCCTGCAATGCGGCCGCCGTCAGGCGCTTCGGCGGCGTGTCCAGCTTGCGTGCGGCGGCGGCCAGGAACGTGCTGGCCAGCTGTGCGATGTCCTCGCGGCGCTCGCGCAGCGGTGGCAGCTGCAGGCGCACCACGTCCAGGCGGTGCAGCAGATCGGCGCGGAACTTCCCCTGCGCGACCAGGCCTTCCAGGTCCTGGTGGGTGGCGGCGACCACGCGCACATCGACGCGGATCAGTTCGCGGCCACCGACGCGGAAGAACTCGCCCTGCGCCAGCACGCGCAGCAGGCGGGTCTGCAGCGGCAGCGGCATGTCGCCGATTTCGTCCAGGAACAGCGTGCCGCCGTCGGCCTGCTCGAAGCGCCCGGTATGGCGGCGCTGCGCGCCGGTGAACGCGCCGGCTTCATGGCCGAACAACTCGCTTTCCAGCAGTTCGGCAGGAATCGCGGCGGTGTTGAGCGCAACGAACGGCCCGTGCGCACGCGGCGATTCGCGATGCAGCGCATGGGCCACCAGTTCCTTGCCGGTGCCGGTCTCGCCGGTGATCAGCACCGCCAGCGGCGCCTGCGCCAGGCGACCAATGGCACGGAACAGCGCGCGCATCGCCGGTGTATCGCCCACCAGTTGCGGCGGCTGGTCGCTGGCGGTTTCGACTGCCGGGCTGGGCGCGGCCAGGGTGGGTGCCACCGCCGGCAGCACCCGCTGCGCCAGTGCCACCGCATCGTCCAGATCGAACGGCTTGGACAGGAACTCATGCGCGCCGCCGCGGAACGCACCGGCGGTGCTGGCCACATCGGTGTAGGCCGACATCACCACCACCGGCAGCTGCGGCAAGGCGGCCTTGAGCTTGTCCAGCAGCACCAGGCCGTCGTCGCCGGGCATGCGCACGTCGGTGAACAGCAGCGCCGGTGGCGGCCCCTCGCGCAACGCCTGCAGGGCGGGGGCGGCGCTGTCGAAATCGACGACCTGGTAGCCCGCCTCGCGCAGCGCGGTGCACAGCACGAAGCGCACGGCACGATCATCGTCGACCACCCAGATGCGCTGTGCGGCGGAGGAAGATTCAGACATCGCGCGGGGCCTCCTCGGCCGGGGCGGCGCCGTTGCCGATCGGCAGCAGCAGGGTAAACACGGTGTGGCCCGGGCGTGAGCGGTAGGTCAGCGTGCCGCGATGCTCGCGCGCCACCTGCTGGGCCAATGCCAGGCCGAGTCCAGTGCCTTCGGCGCGGCCACTGACCAGCGGCAGGAACAGGTGTTCGGCCAGTTCCTCGGGCACGCCACGGCCGTCGTCGGCGATTTCCAGGCGCAAGGCCAGCGTGTGCAGCTGTTCGGCGATGCGCACGCCATGCTCCACGCGGGTGCGCAGGGTGATGCTGCCGGCACCGGCCTGGATTGCATTGCGCACCAGGTTCCACACCGCCTGGGTGAGGCGGTCGGCGTCGCCGTGGAATTCGGGAATGCTGGGGTCGTAGTCGCGCTGCAGGCGTACCGCCCAGCCGGCCTCGTTCTCGGCCAGGCGCAGCACGCGCTCGAGCGCGGCATGGATGTTCAGTTCGGCGTGCGGTGCGGCCGGGGCCGGCGACAGCAGCTGGTCGAGCAGGCCGTTGAGACGTTCGATCTCCGAGCCGATCAGCTCGATCAGTTCGCGTTCGCTGGCGTCGCGCTGTGCGGCCCGGCGGGCCAGCAGCTGGGCCGCCCCCTTCAACCCGGCCAGCGGGTTGCGCAGCTCGTGGGCCAGGCCCTTCAGCGCCGCGCTGAGCGCGCTGGGCAGGGCCTGGGTCGGGTCCAGCCCGGGGAATTCATCGACCGGATGCGCCTCCAGCAACCAGCCGCCATCGTCGCGCCGGCTCATCCAGCCCTCGGCGAAGCGCGGCGCCTCGCCGGGCACCGCCAGCGCCAGCCGGTTCAGGCGCAGGCTGTCGCGCTCATCGCGTGCCAGGAAGTGGGCCAGGGCTTCGCCCTGCACTTCCAGTGCGGCCAGTGGCTGGCCCAGCAGGCGGCGACCGCTGACGCCCAGCCAGCGCCCGAAGGCCGGGTTGCAGCCGATGATGCGGCCATCGGCCCCGGCCCAGGCCAGCGGCGTGCCCAGGGCTTCAAGGGTCGGCGGCGGTGCGGGGTCGGACATTGCACCAATGTAGTGCAAAACGCGGGGTTCGGGGTCAGAGCCCTTTCCGTCAGGAAAGTGGGCGCATGGCCAAAGTAGGTCCAACCGAGACGTCATTGATTGTGTGATCCCTGGGCTTCGGTCCGTGCATTGCCAGTCCTTGAACAACAAAAAATGTGTACTAAGGACACCCTGAACAATCGGTGCGGAGTGCTGAATTTCCAGCTCCTGAGTCATTCAAAGCCCAGAATGGGCGAAGCCTTGCGCGTTTTGCCGCGCTCCAAGTGCCTATAAGGCACCTGGAGGCGGGTTGACCCCTATGCCGGCAGCAGCTGTCGGCGCACCATCCACAGGTCGGACAGCGCGAACAATGTCAGCACCTGTGCGGTGTTTTTGGCCAGGCCACGGTAACGCACCTTGGTGTAGCCAAACTGCCGCTTGATCACCCGGAAAGGATGCTCGACCTTGGTCCGAATGCTGGCTTTGAACCTCTCCCAACGCTCAGCCTGCTTGCGCTCGCGCGCACTTCCGATAGCCTTGAGCTTTGAGCGTTTGGCGGCGATGAAGAAGGCTGCTTTGCAGTCGACCAACTCCGCCCGCTTGTCCGCGCCGGCATAGCCACTGTCACCGAACACACAGGCTTCTTTGCCGTGCAGAAGCTCATGCGTGACCGTAACGTCGCCGGCATTGGCTGCCGCGTACTTCACGTGGTGTACCAGCCCGGAGAACTCATCAACGCCAATGTGCGGCTTCATCCCGAAGTACCACTGGTTGCCTTTGCGGGTCTGGTGCATTTCCGGGTCATGCGCCTTGTCCGCGTTCTTGGTCGAACTGGGTGCGTGGATGATCGTGGCGTCCACGATCGTGCCGGCACGCAGACATTGACCTTTGCGTGCAAGGTGCGCGTTGACCGCCTCCAGCATCTTCGCCGCTAAGCCATGCTTTTCCAGCAGACGTCGGAAGTTGAGAATCGTGGTCTCATCGGGAATGGCATCAAGGCCGCTGAGCCGGGCAAACAGACGCATCGAAGCGATCTCGTGCAGCGCCTCTTCCATACCGGGATCACTCAGCGCATACCGCTGCTGCAGCAGGTGGATGCGCAGCATCGTCTCGATCTAATACGGCGGCCGACCCACACGGCCCGAGCGCGGGTAATGCGGCTCGATCTGAGCAAGCAGCGTCTTCCACGGCACGACCTGCTCCATTTCCGCCAGGAAGATCTCGCGTCGGATCTGCTTGCGCTTTCCCAACCTTCGGCGTCGCCAAATGTCAGCTGCATGGATCGCTCCTTAACATGTCCCGCCATCGTCGCTCAGGCTGTCTGCCGGTGGGCGGTGCTACTGGGGGATTGTTCAGGGCATCCCTAACGCTTTTCGCGCTGTCCAATGTGTGGATAACACACCGGCAGCTGACACCGGCGCTGGAGCAGAACCGTCCGGAGGGGCCTGCTGGCACCTCCAAAATGACAAAGCACCACGCATCTAGCGCATCTGCTGGCCACTGATCGAACCGGACCAGAAATGCACTGCCCACCGCGAGCTGTTCAAACCATCCTTAGCCCAAGATTTTTCCGCTTGCTTGCCCCCCTACCTGCACGCCCATAAATCACCAACCAAGCAGCACGAGCGCTCTATAAATAATGAACTTCCGACACACCATCCGAAACAACCACTTCACTCCCCGTGCCGGAGCTTGTAGCAACGACGTGGAAATCACGCCAATTCGCAAAAGGACTAACATCTAGCTCGACCAAGCAATAGTCCTGCTCGCCCGACACAATTTCGTTAAACTTATCTGAAGGCAGTTTCAATCTAGCGCCATCCGAATCAAAATCGCCGTTAGCGATCAAGGCGACACCATCGTACTCTTCCGTCAAGCGCCGCAGCCGGGCTCCATTCAACATTACATGCAAGACCTTCGTATAAACAAGCCCCTGCCTCCATTCATCATCCGACGTATAAAAATGCGTCTCATCGGGCTCGGTCCCTTTGATTGCCTCGGAACGAGCGCTTCTGTGTTCAAAGCTCAAGCCGGCATATCTTTCGTACTGCCTAACAGTCCGCAGTGAACCAAGCCCGAAATCACCGAAGTCTTTATCAGTACTCCCGCCGCCCTCAAGAAGAGAAATCGCCCGCTCATATGATTCTTTCGCGAGCAGAGTCGAATCAATTCCAGCCTCTCGCCCTTCGCTCCTCTCCCGGCGATGGTCATCCCATATCCTCACTGTCTTGTCATTATAGTAATGCCAAAGCAGCACTTTATGCGGGTGAAAGAAATCGTACCCACTTGTATAGGCCCTCACGGACATAATTATTTCCTCAGTGGCGAAAAAATGCCCCGGGTCATTCGTCACTTCAGTAACAATGCTTCCATCCGCGAAGATGAAGCCTCCGCTTAGAAAACGCGCCCGCATGGGCATAACGCGCTCATCCCAATCGGTCATGCGGGATGCCTTGAATGAAACCAATGCGCGCAGTGAAAAACGCCTAAACATCATTTTTATAGGGAAATCCTGCCGCCGCGCCGGATAAAACTCCGGATCGAAAGACGGCGGATATCCGGTTAGCACCGGCTTTTCGTACCGAGCCCGTAATGACTCGAGCATTTCGATCATATCCCTGTCCCAGCTCTGCACAAAACGGTGATGCGCATCTATTTGCAGACTGTACCTTTCCCCGCCGTAAAGTCGTTGAGCTGAGTATCTAGCCCACCCACAACCCTTGGCAGACAGGTAACTCAAATCAATCACCTTGATCGAAGCAAGATCCTTTATGAAGCAATGCACCACGCCGACATCGTGCCGGACACTGTGTGACAGGTGGAATCCCGCACCGATAAAATCGTCGACCACTTCGTCGTCGCCATGCTGCCAGCAGACGGCGACCCTTAAATTGGCTGGATTCGCAGCGTTTTTTATCAAGTCCAAAAGCGTAGGAATCAACTCCTTGTCCCGATAGCTTGGAACTTGAACAAATATGCTTTCAAGAGACATGATCGCACCTCAATTCAAACTCGCCAGAACAAACCAGCCGGCCCGGCACGAACCGCCATAGTCCAGGCTCCACTTGAAATTTCTGTCCTATCCGCAATATAAACTGCAGATCCTCCGTACTCTGCCAGCTGCGACGCCGGATTCATCCAACATTCCGTTGTTCTTCCAAGGATATCGGCGCTTCAGCATCACCATGTTCTATTCGCCGAAGCTCATGCAATTGAAGCCAAATTTCAGAACTCATGCGCGAGCTGATGGAAACAGCCTGCAAGCACTCCATTAACTGGCTCGCACTGGAGCAGCCAAGCAGCACGCTGCTGAGCAAGCGATTCTTCAAGCACCATGCGATCGCAAGTTGCGCCGTAGACACTCCTAGCTGTGTTGAAAACTTCTCCATCCGTCTAGCAAAATCCAGCCAAGAATCGAACTGCGCCTCCGGCACCTGATCTTTCAAAGTCCTGATGTCTGAAAACGAGAAGCGCGAGCCAGCGGCAATGCCACTCCCGTAGCGCCCGGCCAAGATGCCTTGTTTGAGCGGCGACCAACTAATAAGGCCGATGCCGCAACTGTCGACCAGATCCGCCAGATCATTTTCGACGACCTCGGTAGCGACCAAGTTGTATTCCGGCTGCTCGACAACCGGCGCAATCAAGTTGTTTCGGAACGCGATGTCGCGCGCTTCCTGGATCTGCGCGGCGGTCCACTTCGAGGTTCCCCAGTGCAGTATTTTTCCCTGCATTATCAACGAATGCATTGTCCATACGATCTCGCTGATATCGACCCGCGGGTCGTAGGCATGGCACAAGTACAGATCGATATAATCGAGCCGCAGACGCGCAAGCGCGTCGTTGCACGAATCCACCAAGTGCTTCCTGGATAGACCGCGCTGTGTCGGATGGAACCGATCGTCGCGCCTGCTTCCGTAGAATGCCTTGCTGGAGATGATGTAGGTGTCGCGCGGCCAGCCCAGTGCGCGAATGGCGGAGCCCAGACTGATCTGAGCCTCTCCCCAGCCGTAATTTTCCGCGGTGTCGAAGAGGTTGACGCCGTTGTCGTAAGCCGTCGAAAGCAATTTCAAACTTTCGGCGCTGTCCAGCCTCTGCCCAACATTCAACCAGGTTCCGAGCGCCAACGCAGATACTTGAAGCCCGGTATTACCAAGATTACGAAACTGCATGCCGCCTCCGAATTAAAGCCGGGACGATCAAAGATCGGCCGTCCCGGCTGCAAATGCTATATAAAGACGGAGTGATTAATTAGAAGGCCGCGTTGGACATACCTGATCGTAGCCGCCGCTTTTCTGGTCGAACTTGCAGTATCCGCCTCCAGATTGCGCGTACGTCGTAAATTCGCCGCCCGCCACCGAATCAGCTTCTTGAGGAGTCAGCAGTCGTGCGACCAATTCCTCTCCGTGTGACTTCTTATCCTTCGAATCCATAAGGGATTTTCCTTGTCGTAGATGGCCATCAAACGAATATGTCCACCAAGGATGGCCTGCTTGGTGAGGCTGATTTTCCCTGCTCCCATCAAAACCATTAGGGAGTGTCTGAAAAATTCGAGTGATATGCTGTGAATCGGGTGTCTGCTGCTCACGGGCTCTGCAACCCATTGATTGCTGGTTGTACTGGCCGCCATCTGGCATGGATATGAAACACGCGCCGCACCAATCTGGATTTGTTCGGAACATCCTCAGATGGCGAACGTGGGTTGGTAGGCGCCCTCGATCTTCAGTTTCTCGTCGAGAACGTCCCTCGGGTACCCGTTGCTGACCAGGCAATCGCAAATATGTGAGAAATACTTTTTCAACCCGGCACAATAGACACTCGAATTGTCAAACTGGCGCGCCTTGCTGAATCGATTCTCCAACGCGCCACCGCCGCAGATCTTCACCCATTCGCACTGCTTACAGCCCTCTGGAAGCTTTGATCGCGCCAGGTCGAGACTGACCAAGCCAGGATCGTTGACAAAATCGCGCAGTCTGGAGTTGAAGACCGAGTACCGCCTTTGTGAGTTTCGCCAATCGAGCGCGGGGATCAGCGAGTCGTCACAATTAACTTCACCGGTACTCTGTATGACGACGACGTGCGTGCCCTTGTCGAATACATCGGCAGCCCGCGCGTTTGATTCCGCAAAGCTCTGGAAATAGCGCAGCACCTTCGTGACTTCTCGTACAGAAACGTGTTGATGGCGGAGCCATTCCTGGAAAAGCTCTATTAGTTGATCACCGTAGGCTTCCGCCGAATCACCTTCGACGAACGGCTCATCGTGACTTCGATCCGGCAGCAAGAAGCCGATATAGCTGAATTGCAGATCGCTTACGAAGTGATCAAAGGTTTTCTGGACAGGCAAATCGCGTCCAAGCACGCTTAATACTCCGATATTGTTAATCTTCTCTTCGCGCTCCAGCTCGTGCAGACGCTCGATCGTCTGCACTATCTTCGCATGCGACCCTTTACCCTTATGGGTAACGCGAAAGCGATCGTTGTACTCCGCCGGCCCATCGAGACTGATTCCGACGGAAATATTGAAATCCGAAAATATCTCCTCCCATTCCCGATTCAGGTGGTAGCCGTTGGTCTGTATTCCGAAACTTAATCGACAATTCGGCGCCAGCGCCTCGCGCAGATTTTCCGCCAGCAGGCGGAAATCGCGCGGGCGCATCAGCGTCGGTTCGCCGCCGTGGAATACGACGTTGACGTTTCTTATGCCCAAGTCGATCACACCCTCACGCAGGTACTCGGCGATCTCGCCGAACTTGTCCTGCTTCATAATGGGATCGCGATCTTTGTACGACTCATCCCCCATAAAGAAGTAATAGCAATAACTGCATGCCAAATTGCAGCGTTCGGCGATCTTTATGATGACCTGCAGTTCCTGCAGCTTCTGGATAGTCGTGACTAGCGGAGTATTGAGGCCGTTGATCATGGGAGCGTTTCTCGCTGCGGGACGCGGAGTAAGCGAAGAGGCGTGAACATGTTCTTGGGTTTGGACGCGCAGGCGACAGACGTCGCTTCGAGATCGGAGTCTTTGTAGGCGACCGGCACGGTGCCGCCAGCGTCGCAAGCGCTAAGCCATGCCGCGCGCGCCTGTAGTGGAGCGATATAAATGTCGAAGCCGCCGACGTTTAAAGGCTTGCCACCGGCACGCAGGTGTTGGCATTGCGTCAAATTCGGATCGATGACGATCTCGTCAGCCCCCGTAAAAAGACCGTAGCTGCCTTGGCAGTCATTGCGGGATATCTCACGAAGCAGTTCGACGGCAACCTGGAATCGTTCCCCCTTGGTCAGCTCTTTGGCGGCGACCAATTGATACCCGGTTGCGGAGAAAAGCTCGTTCGCCGTCGGCAGTGACGAAATCCTCGCGGTGAAGGCCGCATCGACAAATGGGACGCGGCTCCGAATCGGCTTATCGGGCGCGACTAGCACAGGTTTCCAGAATCGCGCTAAGGCATCCAAAGGCTTGCGCCCGTCAGGCGCCATGCTCAGGAACGCATAGACTGCGCCGCACGAGTACGCGTATTCGTTGTTGCTGTTGACAAGCTCGACAATCGACTGCTGCCGGCCCAGGGCCGCATCGACACAACCTTTAGCCGCGGCTCCAAGATAGCGTTCCGTGACATCGTCACCGGCGGCTTTCGTCTGCGCATTGAACAGCACTGCGGCCAGCTCCGCGCCGCCTTCGAGCAGCATCAGCCGAAACGCCTGCGCGGTGGGATCGCGTTCGACACCTGAGATCGTGTAATTCCACTGATGGAATGTTTCGTGCGCGACGAAATGACGAAGGTCGCCGGGCGGCTCTTGCCTGCCCGTCAGACATCCGGGCCGCAGCCCAATCAGAAGTAGACCCGGTAGCGCGCTACCGGCGTACCGACATCCGCTCTGTTGGCCCTCCTCGTCTTGGTCTACGAGAAAAAGAACACTATTGACCTCGCGCGTCTCCCTGCCAAGCGCGGACCGATAAAATTTCCGCGAGCGGTGGAACCAATCTGTGTAGCTATCCACGAAGTGGCGCGGTATGCGATCGTCGGAAGTGATAGAAGACACCTGCGTGGGCAAGCCATTCTTGAAGAATGCGTAACCTCCGAAAGTCGTGGACTGCAGTTCGTTTCGCTCCCCTCCTGCCACCGTAAGAGCAACTGTTTCGCAGATCCTGTCCGCATTCTTCGTTGCTGGCCCTGACAGCTGCCGCAAGTTGATGGCCGCGCGGTCTGGGTCCATCCGGACGACCAATGGATACTCGCGACCTTCTGGCAACACGCTGCGACGGATATCTAGCGTGTAGTCGAAGAATCCGGGCTGCTGAACGCCGCTGAGCTTCCAATCCGGCGAGCCGAATTCTGGAGGGCGCTCGGCTGCGACGCGCAACTTCGCCGTTGTCATCGCAGCGTCGACTTCCAAACTCGCCTTCAAGCACGGAGCAACCTCGGCTGCCTGCGACTGTCCGGGAAGCAGGATTCGCGCCAGTAGCGCAATGCAGAATACCTGCCTGATTGCGTTCGGAGAATCCAAGCACTCGACGACCTTCAACGCTACTTTGCCGACATTAAGCACGACATGCGCTCCCCTCAGGCATGGACATATCGAATCTGGCTCCGGCACTCATCACGGTCTCGAGTCGGTGAGCAATCACGATGCGTGTTACACAGAGCTGGCTGATGGCGCCATTGACCAATTTTTCACGTTCGACATCGAGGTGGCTGGTAGCTTCATCCAGGACCAGAAGCCTGGGTTGCCGGAACAGCGCCCTCGCCAGAATCACTCGTTGCTTCTGCCCACCGGACAAGCTCGAACCCATGTCACCGACCAAACTGTTGTATCCCATCGGCATCGCAGCGATATCGTCGTGAACGGCCGCAAGGCGGGCTGCTTCAACGACACGCTCCACTCCCTCTATGGGAGCACCGAAGCTAATGTTGTGCGCGATCGTTCCACTGAACAATTGATCGTCCTGCATGACTGCGCTGATCAGGCTTCGGTAGCGGTGAACACCTAGTTTTCTGATCGGGACCCCGCCGAATAGCACCTCGCCTTCGGTAGGCTCCAGCAAGCCTAGAATAACTTTGGCTAACGTCGTCTTACCGCAACCCGAACCGCCAGTGATGGCGATGGACCGGCCCGACTCGACGCGCAGATTGCAGTTCTTGAGTATCCATGGCTCGTCCTCTCCGTAGCGAAAGCTGACATCTCGAAGCTCGATGCTCGCATTCGGCAAATCGCTCTCCCAAGCTTCATCGTCGTCACCGTCCTCTTCCGGCCGACTCAAGGTGATGTCCGCCAGACGTTCCGCATGCAGTTTCAGCATCCTGAAATCCACCCACTTATCGGTCAGCGCGGTCGTGCGAGCGATGAACTGATCCGCGAAAGCGGTGAAAGCAATCATCATACCCACCGAGAAGCTCTCCTTTAGAACCAAGACGGCGGCTACCCAGAGCAACGCCACACGGCCCACACCGAAGAGGAGCTGGTTGGTCGCCCCAAAGGAAATGTTCAGTTGCTGGATTCTTACATCGCGATTGATAACCTGCACCATGGCATTCGCATAGCGCGCTCGCCGGCTGTCTTGTTGATTGGCCAGCTTGATCGGCAAGATGCCGCGGATCGATTCGAGCAGTTCGCTCTGCTGGCGCGCGACATGCACGATTTGGTCCTCGTTGGCGCGCCAAAGTGGCATGAAGAAGGCCCAACGCAAGGCTGCATACATGCCAAACAAGGCGACTACGAAGGCAGCCAGATGAACACTGTAGAAGCACATGACGACGAAGATCACCAGCGACATCAAGCCATCGAGCAATGAGGCAATGAACTTCGTGGTGAAAGTGTTTTGAATTACCTGGATCGAACCCAGGCGTGAAACGACATCTCCCACATGACGCTTCTCGAACCAGTTCAATGGCAGTCTTAACAGATGCCCAGCTATGTTGCTGGCCCACTGCATCATTGTGGTCGCGCCCATCCAGACGATCAACCAAGAACGCATGGCGGTGATTGCGGTTTGCATCAGGACGACGGCAGCAAACCCTACGCTCAGCAGAGTCAGCAGGTCGCGATCGGCAGAGACCAGAACCTGGTCCATTGTCCACTGCAAATAGAATGGGCCGGCTAGGGTAAAAACCTCCAAGGCCAGGGCCAGGATGAAAACCTGCACCGCAGTTGGGACTACTCCGCGCACGGAACCAGCCAGGGCGCGCAGCGAAATGGGCTGTCGTGCCTTAACTGGCCGGAATTCAGTCGTGGGAGTAAGTTCGAGCGCTACCCCGGTGAAGTGCTCTGAGGCCTCCTCAAGGCTGAGCCTACAGATGCCGCGGGCAGGATCGTGAATGACAACCCCTCGCGCGTCGACCTTACTCAGCACGACGAAGTGGTTCATATCCCAGTGTAGGAGGCAGGGTCGCCTGAGCTTGCCAAGCTGCGGCAAGTCCAGCCGGAGCGGTCGCCCCTCGAATCCGAGCTTCGCGGCGATAGCCATGATTCGCGTCAGAGAGGCGCCCTTGAGCGACAGGGGGAAATGCGCACGCAGCGTCATCGTGTCGATATCATGGCCGTGATATGACGCAACCATTGCAACACACGCTAAGCCGCATTCTGCTGCTTCCGCCTGCAGGATCATCGGCAGCGTCCGCTTCCAGCTGAAACGCAGTCCGCGCGAGAGGTCCCGGCGCTTGAGGGGCATCAGCACTTTCTCGTGAGTGGTCATTCCATCAGCCATCTCAGCCCGCTTCCTTCAGTCGTTCTCTGATGCCATACAAGGGCTCGAACAGCCATTCGACGAGTCTGCGCCTTTCGATCAGCACGTCTGCTTCGAAAGCAGCGCCCGGTTTAATGGGCTCCTGTTTACCGAACACCAGAACATACTGACGGTCCAGTGCCACCTGCACGCGATAAAGAGGCCCTTCGTTCTCCGGCGGCACCTGACCTGTCAACGTGGTCACTTCAGCAGGGGATAGCGCGCTTCGCGAGATCTCCATGACCCTGCCGCGCTGCTGACCGAATTTCTGATAAGGGAATGCGGCGTAGCGCAGCATCACTGGGGTACCGGGCGAGATGAAGCCAATCGCGCGGCCAGGAACCAGGATTTGCGCCTGCAAGGTAGCGTCAGCGGGCAGTAGCGACAGCATTGGCTGGCCGGCACTGACCATTTGACCAGTCTTGATAAGTACAGTCGACACCACACCATCGGCCTGAGCTCGAAATAGAACTGCACGCTCCATTTCGTTTTGTGCCAGTGATTCCGCAACATCAGAGATCTCGCGAGCGATCTGGTTGTGCTGGACGGCTGCATCCAAGGGCAACTTGGACAACTGCTCCTTGGCATCGGCTAACTGCTGACGCAAATCCAGACGCAGCCGAACCAAGCCGTTGTACTGCAAGTGTGCGTCACGCACGGCCGATTGCTGCCGTTCGATCTCGAAAATTGAGATGTAGCGATCCTTTTCGAGGGGCTGAATGCGATCAAGCAGATTTTGCGCGCTTTCGACCTGCTGCCGCTGGATCACGATCTGCAATTCGGCCTGCTGTAACTGTCCATACAGTAGTTCTATCTTCTCCTGGAGGGCTTGCGTCTGTTGCCGCGCTGCGACCTGCTGCGTGCGGAAATCAGCCTCAAGACGACCACGTTTGTCCGCCAGCTTTTTCCCAATCAGGGCATGGACATCGCCAAGATCCGTGCTGTTTCGCTCGCTTGAAACCTCCAGCAACGGATCGCCGCGGCGAACGACCTGGCCGTCACGTACGTATAGCCGCGCCACCGCGCCAGTACTGACGGCGGCGACGTTAAGAAGCCCTGAACTGGGCACGACCTGACCGACGACCCGCTCGCGCCGCGTATATTGACCAAACAGGAGGAACAGGACGAAGCACAGCGCAATCAAGCCAGCGAAAGCCCCCCAGAGCCAACGCGATGGAGGCGAAATCATCACGATTTCACCAAGCCACGCTCGATTTCTAGATTGCCTCGTCTCTTGGCGGAACAAACCTTGTTCGGACACTAACATTCCCTGTTGAGCTACAGTGAATCATGACCTCTAACAAGAAGCCTACCTCGCATGCACACACAACTCAGCGGCGTGGTCGGCTGGCACAGACCATCTGTACATAATCGATGCCCCTGCTCCGGATCATGGTACTGACGATCCTAAACGTCAAGCATTTCGACGGATTATGTGCCGGCTGCACATACCACACCTTCAGAGAACCTCAAACAACCGATGATTTGCGGCGCAATGCACTCATGACGGCACGGCCGCCCCGCGATCTTCGGCTCAGCAGGTCGCTCAGGTCATTATTCGCCGCCCACCGGAGTCTTCTTGGCACCGAATCCCCTTCATTCAGACACAATATGCCTGTGTTGCAGCCGTGCCATTCGCGTCAGGTTGTGACTGGCCACCTTCAACCCGGTTTCTACGTAGGCGCTTGCCAGCCCGATCGTGCGCAAGCTTTTTCCGACACTTTGAGTTTTGAGTGGATGTTGTCCTGCCGGCTTCCCGTGTAGCCAAGAAGCCCGGCAATGCACCGCAAACTGTTTGAAAAGGTGCTCTTCGGAAGGTCTGATCAATGTACGCGGGCGGCTTATTGGGGTTGCAAGCTTGAACCGCCGGTTCTTCCGTCAACCATCGCAACGCCGACACTGGCGCAGCTTATCGTCAAATATCTGTTTTCCGACGCAGACGCATCGCAGACCGGAACGTCCCGGCGGGGCGGCCAACAGATGCACGGCAAACCCTGTCGGGAAGGTAAGCGTCCGCACCTACACGATTAGATTCGGACGCTTATTCGGGAGGTTTCAATAGCCGAAAATCTTGCCTGGAGGGTCGCGCCGGTGGTGCCATAGGCCCGCCGGGTACGGGAGGTGGCCAACGCGATGGCGTCTTGCCACTCCGGGTTCAGCCGAGTACCCCCCGTCTGGTAGCGATGCAGCAGCTCGTTTGGCTCAGACTACCTGATCGTTGGCGCCGGCCGCGCCTGAATGTCCGCCAAGGTCTGCTCAGCACGTTCCAGGGAGGGCTGGCGAATCTGCCGCGTCGCCTCCAACTCCAAGGCCTGGTTGTCTCGGGCGAGGTGGCCTGCATGCGACCACCAGCCAACCTCATCGCGCTGGTAGAGCTGATTGTCCGAGCCGCGCACGCTATCCGATCTGGCCCGGGCCATCTCTACCGCGCTTGGCACTGCTGGGACATAGTCTTGCCAGCGTAAGGTGGCGTAACTCTCCAGATAGGAAGCAGCAATGGATTCCTGTCCCTGGGCAATGTTGCCCTCGATCCGGGCGAGCGCCTATTGGTTCAGTCCGCGGGAACGCTCCGGAGTGGCCACCTCCGTGGCGTAGACGCCCCGCTCATTGACGCCGGCCAGCCCGGCTTTTACCTGGCGCTGCCACTGCTCACTCTGAGGGTCGCGCCGCCAGCTGGGGCTGCCCAGCGCATGCTGATCGCTGGCGCAGGCCGGAAGGTTAAACGGATCCAGCGGTGCTGACGCCTTGCCCAGGGCCTGTTCAACGGCCACACGGCTGGCATTGGCGCCCAGTTCGCGGTCCCTCTCGCAGCTGGCCCCACAGCATTTCGAGCGGGATCGTCCACGCCCTCGGGCGTGCGGTCATTGTTTCCTGACGCTCCCAATTGCGCCCGCCGAATTTCCATCCCACCCCGGCCTTGTCGACCCGCTGGTAGATATTCCGGTTGTCCAGCAGATCGGCGCCCTTGTCGAACGCCTTGTTCATCAACAGCGCATCGGCAGCTACACTGGAGGTGCCCACCAGGTATGCAGTGGCCGTTGCATGAATTCCTGGAGCCTCTGGGCATCACCCAATACCGGCTGGCCAAGGCAAATGGCGTCTCACAACGCCGTATCGGCGAGATTGTTTCCGGTGATCACACAGTCACTGCGGACACTGGGCTGCGCCTGTCCCGCTACTTCGGCGTTTCCGACAAGTTCTGGATTGGCCTGCAGGCCGACTTCGATGCCGCGATGACCAAGGAAAAGCTGGCCGACCAGCCTTGGCCCGGGGGCGGAGCCCTTTCCCTGCGGAAAGGGACCCGAGCCCGGGCGGGCAGCGCTACACCGGGTAACCGGTAGCTTCCCGTGCCTTCTTCCAGGCGGCTTCGAATTCACGCGCGGAGATTTCGTCGTCCTCGTCGAAATCCAGGAACGACACTGGCTGGTCGGCCAGCAGGAAGCGGTCGTCGCTGTGGGCGTGCTCGTCGGCCCAGACCATCTTGGTGCCGTAGATTTCCACCTGCCGCACGATCTTCTCGCCGCGCGCTTCCATCAGCACGTTGCCCTTGCCCAGGCCCGATTCGGCCCAGTGCTTGTAGTACTTCTTTGCGGCGGATCTCGCGCCGGATTTTGCGTTGTGCTTTGCGTAGGTCATTGCAGGAGCCCTGGCCGCAGGCGCGGCCGGAAAGTACGGAATGGCGCCATTATCAGGCATCCGGGGTCAGAGCCCTTTCCTTTGGAAGGGATCCGACCCTTGCCGGTTCAGTTCGGCAGGGGCACGCCCTTCGGCCACAGCATCCAGATGTTGCCCTTCTGCTTCATGTCGCCAGCCAGCTTGCCGGCGGCATCGCCGCTGCCCCAGTACAGGTCGGCGCGCACTTCGCCGGCGATGGCGCCGCCGGTGTCCTGCGCAGCCACCGGGCGCACCACCGGGGTGCCGTCCGGGCGCGTGGTGGACAGCCACAGCAGGCTGCCCAGCGGCACCACGGTGCGATCCACCGCCACGCTGTAGCCGGCGGTGAGCGGCACGTTCAGTGAACCCCGTGGCCCCTCCGGGCTGTCCGGGTTGCGCACGAAGAACACGTAGCTGGGGTTGCTGCGCAGCAGTTCCGGCACGCGCGCGGGGTTGGCCCGTGCCCAGGCGCGGATCGCGTCCATGGTGACGTCTTCCTTCTTCAGCTGGCCCTGGTCCACCAGCCAGCGACCTATGGCGCGGTAGGGATGGCCGTTCTGTTCCGCGTAGGCCAGCCGCACCTGCTTGCCATCGGCCAGGCGCACGCGGCCGGACCCTTGGATCTGCAGCAGCTGCAGGTCCATCGGGTCGGTCAGCCAGGCCAGCACCGGGGCCTTGGCGCCCTTGGCCGCGATGGTGCCGGCGTCGTCATAGGGCTTGAGCACCCTGCCTTCGACGCGACCGCGCAGGCGCTTGCCCTTCAGTTCCGGGTAGAGGCTGTCCAGCTGCACCACGATCAGATCATCGGGCGTGCCGTACACCGGTACCGTGGCCTTGTCGGTACGGGTCAGGCTGCCGGGGTAGATCGGCTCGTAGTAGCCGGTAATCAACCCGTCGGCCTGATGGCCACCGGCACGCAGCGCGTAGGCATCGAGGTCGCGCTGCAGGAACTGGCGGATCGCGGCCGGGTCCTTGTCTGACACCGCTGCGGCGGTGGCGCAGGGTTTGGCCCAGACAGCGTCGTTTTTCAGGCGGGCGCAGCTGCTGCGCCAAGCCACGAAGCCGGCCTGCAGATCAGCGTCGGAGACTGCGGGCAGGGCTTTCCAGTCGACCTTGGCGTAGGTGGCCGCCGGCGGCGAGGGCGGCGTGGGCGCTTCGGAACCCGTGCGGGGAGCGGTGGTTGCGCAACCGGCGAGCACCGCCGCTGCCAACAGGGTCCAGTGCTTGCGCTTGAAGAAGGTAGCGGAATCGATCATGCCGCCATGGTGGAGTGCCGGCCGCTGTGCGGCAACCCAGCGCGGGGTCAAGCGTTCATGCGCGGGGTCACGGCATCTGCAGCAGCAACGAATGCAGGATGCGGGTGTCCTCGGCATCCAGCGTCTTCGGCAGATCGTCGCGGCCACGGAACCGGCGGTGGAAGGCGGCGACGGTGGCTTCGCGGTTGTCGAGCGGATAACCGAAGCGGGCCAGCGCATTCCACGCGTCGAAGCCTTCCGGTGCCGCGCCGTCGGCCGCGCGCGGCCACACGCCGAAGCCGGCCTCGGCCAACTGCTGCCATGGGAAGAAGCGACTCGGATCCTGCTTACGCGTCGGCGCCAGATCGGCATGGCCGATCACCTGGCGCGGCGGAATGTTCAGACGCGTGGTGAGATCGCGCAGCAGCACGATCAGCGATTCGATCTGCGCTGCACTGAACGGGCTGCGGCCATCGTTGTCGAGCTCGATACCGATCGAAGCCGAGTTGAGATCGGTGATGGTGCCCCAGCGCCCGGCGCCGGCGTGCCAGGCGCGGCGCTCATCAGCGACCAGCTGGTAACGATGGCCATCGGCGCCGATCAGGTAGTGCGCACTGACCGGTCCACCGCTGTTGGCCGTGCGCAACGTATGCAGGCTCTGCTGCGCCGACTTCTGCTCGGTGTGGTGGATGACGATGATGACCGGCGTGCGCGCGTTCTGGTTGGGTGATGGCACCCAGGTGGCGAGCGGGTTGTGCTGAACCGGCGCGGTGGCGGTGCAGGCCGAAAGGGCCAGCACTGAGAGGGCGGACAGCAGCAGGCGGGGGACACTCATGGTGTGATTCTAACCACAGGCGATGAAGAGTCGCGGTCGCGATATCCCGGACCAGCACGTCCCGACTTCAGTGTTCGGGGTCGAAGCAGCCGCCGGCCTGAGTGAACCTTTGGACGGCGTCCTCCCCCTCTGCCTCGTACTCGATGGCGAACGGCATGGGCGGACGATGCTTCTTCTGCGGATTCATGCTTCGAAACACTGCATAGCCCTCAAGCACAGCCAATATCTGGGGTCGCGTCAGCAAGACAACATCTTGGGAGTTCCATCGCGAATACACCAGGAGGAAATCGGCTGCCCGCAGGACGACATGCCCCTCTCCATAGTGGACGCATGCGCTGCCCTCGTCACCCTTTGTGGGCGCAACAAAGGCACTGCGGGTCCGCAGTTCGCTGCCGCAGCCGAGATGGCCGAAGTCTCCATCCAGCCATGCTGCGATTTCACCGACACCCCGTCCCTGCCCATGGTGGACGACCGGCGCGTCACCGATCTTCTCTTCTCCGGAAGGAACGTGGCAATCGCCGGTCCAGTAGGGGAAAAGAACTGCACGGATAGTCATTCGAAACCCATTCCCTGGTGCCGCAACGGAAACCCCTGTCCCACTTCCGGTCTACCCGACCTGATCAAAGATCACGTCAGTCACGCCTGCCCGCTCAAGGCGTGACTTCACTTCCTCACTGACGATCAGTGCAGCACCGAAGTTGTCCACATGATCCAGCACCCATTTGCTGCCAATGCCGATGCATGGACGGAGTGTGAAATAGTTCACGCCTGCCCCTTGCGCACTGGTCGCCGTTCGGAATCTGGGACGACACCCGCCCCGACAACGGGACAGGTCGTCCTGATCCAGAGCATAGCTTGAAGGAAAAAGGCATCTTCTACGAGCAGCCGTTCCGCAAAAGGCGCTTCAGCCGATGGGGAACAACGGCCCACGGCCCCAAGGCACTCCGGCATCGGAGAACAGCCGTTCGATCTCATCCTGGAATCCTGGATGAAATGTCGTCTCAACACTCGACTGCGAGCGCAGGTAACGCGAGACCAGATCCAGGCACAGCTCCGTCGCTTCCATGTAGGTATCCAGCCACAGCACCTGCCCCTCGTCGGAAAGCTGATCCGGACGGACAACCGAGAGCTTGTGGCAGAAGGCATCGATGCCGGAAAGCCCCAGCTCCGCAGGCAGGCCGTAGGAGAGTCGCCACAGACCGGAGGAAAGGCAGCGATAGGTGAGCTCCACCGCGAAGCTCCAGTGTTCTCGATCTGCTGCGCCCGCCACACTACGCACCAGCGCATGCGGACTGTAATCGTCCAGGGTCAGCAGGTAGACATACCATTCGATGTCTTCCATCACTGCTGCGGAAGTCGCCTGAATCACGCCTACTCCGTTCTGTAATCCATCGAAGTCGTTGGTGGCGCGTACACGCACACCTGCAGACAACCATTGAAGCAGGAACGGTAGAGCCACGCCATGCGTGGCTGAGTCGCCGACAGTGCCAAGCAAGCTTGGCACCCACCAGGACAGTAGAAGTGCCGACCAACGGTCGGCACCCACAACATCAATGCAGTAGCTCCGCCGCTACTTCAGGCCTCGTACGCCGATTCGCCGTGCGAAGTCACATCCAGGCCGGTGCGTTCGGCCTCTTCGGTCACGCGCAGGCCGACCACGACCTTGACCACCAGCAGGATGACCGCGGTCACCACCGCCGACCACAGTACGGTCAGGCCGACGCTGACCACCTGCACCCACACCTGGTGGGCGATATCCAGATCGGCCTTGGTACCGCCCAGCGACTGTGCACTGAACACGCCGGTGAGGATCGCGCCGACGATGCCGCCGACACCATGCACACCGAACACGTCGGCAGTGTCGTCCACCTTCAGCAGGCGCTTGAGACCGGTCACGCCCCACACGCAGACCACGCCGGCGACGAAGCCGATCACGATCGCGCCAAGCGGCCCGACGGTGCCACAGGCCGGGGTGATGCCGACCAGCCCGGCCACCGCACCCGATGCCGCACCCAGCGCCGACGGCTTGCCCTTGCCGATCGCCTCCACCAGGGTCCAGCCAAGCACGGCAGCAGCGGTGGCCAGCACGGTGTTGAGGAAGGCCAGCGAGGCCACCGTATCGGCGGCGGCGGCGGAACCGGCATTGAAGCCGAACCAGCCCACCCACAGCAGCATGGCGCCGATATAGGTAAACGGTACGTTGTGCGGCTTCAGCGCGGTCTGGCCGTAGCCCAGGCGCTTGCCGACGAACCACGCGCCGACCAGGCCGGCCACGCCCGCATTGATGTGCACCACGGTGCCACCGGCGAAGTCGATCGCGCCCAGTTCACCCAGGTAGCCGCCGCCCCAGACGATGTGTGCCATCGGGATGTAGCTGAGGGTGAACCACAGCGCCGAAAACAGCAGCACCGCGCGGAACTTGATGCGCTCGGCGAATGCGCCGACGATCAGCGCGGTGGTGATGCCGGCGAAGGTCGACTGGAAGGCGACGAACAGGTAATCCGGCAGGCCCTTGATCGGCGTGTTGCCCACGGACTCCGGGGTGAAGCCCTTGAGGAAGGCGAATTCGGTGAACGAACCGAAGAACGGATTGCCGGCGCTGAACACCGCGCTGTAGCCATAGGCCACCCACAGCAGCAGCACCAGCGAGAACACCACCAGGATCTGGCTGAGCACTGACAGCACGTTCTTCGAACGCACCAGGCCGCCATAGAACAGGGCCAGGCCCGGCACGACCATCAACAGCACCAGCAGGGTGGAGGTGAGCATCCAGGCGACGTCGCCACGATCATAGGCGGCGGCGGCTTCGGCCACGGCCGGCGCAGCGGCGGTGGCGGCCGCGTCGTGCAGCGGCTCGACCGCCACGCTTTCGCTGGGCAACGGCGAGACCTGGGCCTGGGCGTGGGCGCTGCTAGGCCAAGCGCCGGCGGCCAGCGCGCTGAGCAGCATCAGCAGGCACACCAGGTGGAACCGGGCTTGCCACCCGGTGAGAAGGCGCATCTTCATGGGGGGAGTCTCCGGAAGGGGGTTACAGCGCGTCGGCACCGATTTCGCCGGTGCGGATGCGGATGACCTGTTCAACGGCGGTGACGAAGATCTTGCCGTCACCGATCTTGCCGGTGCCTGCCGACGACTGGATCGCTTCGATCACCGCGTCGGCACGCTCGTCGGTGACCACCGTTTCGATCTTGATCTTGGGCAGGAAATCCACGACGTACTCGGCGCCGCGATACAGCTCGGTGTGGCCCTTCTGGCGACCGAAACCTTTCACTTCGGTCACGGTGATGCCCGACACGCCTGCATCGGACAGGGCCTCGCGGACCTCGTCGAGCTTGAACGGTCGGATGATGGCGGAGATCAGTTTCATGCGCATGTCCCGATGGTGGATGGGGCCAGCGCGCCAGCGCGCGTTGGCATCAGGCAACCACGGGTCATCAGGATGATGACCGTGGCTGTTGCACCGGACACATACAGGGCCGGGACGGCCGTGCCTCTCTCCTTGCACGACCGACGCGGGAGGGAGGGCGGCCCTGGTCGCGTATCCGGTCTCTCTCTTGCCCCTGGATAAGCGGGCCAAAGGCCCGCGTTCCAATGCAGCGGACTGACAGTCCGCTCTACAACGGCGGGCCTGCGCCCGCCTTGCGGCTCCCCAGCCGCGAAAACGGAAGCGATGGCGGCGGGTGGGAGGGGGAACCCACCGCCATCGCGCCCGGTCAGCTGGCGTAGTACAGCTGGTATTCCAGCGGGTGGGTGGCCGCGCGGAACTTGGTCACTTCCTGCATCTTCAGCGCGATGTAGCCGTCGATGAAGTCATCGCTCATCACGCCGCCGGCCTTCAGGAACTCGCGGTCCTTGTCCAGTGCTTCCAGCGCCTGGTCCAGCGAGGAGCAGACCTGCGGGATCAGCTTCTCTTCTTCCGGCGGCAGGTCGTACAGGTCCTTGTCGCTCGGTGCACCCGGGTCGATCTGGTTCTTGATGCCGTCCAGGCCGGCCATCATCAGCGCGGTGAAGGTCAGGTAGCCGGACTGGATCGGATCCGGGAAGCGCATTTCGATGCGGCGTGCCTTCGGGTTGGACACCCACGGAATGCGGCACGAGGCCGAACGGTTGCGGGCCGAGTAGGCCAGCATCACCGGCGCCTCGAAGCCCGGCACCAGGCGCTTGTAGCTGTTGGTGCCCGAGTTGGCGAAGGCATTGATGGCCTTGGCGTGCTTGAAGATGCCGCCGATGTACCACAGCGCCAGCTGGCTCAGGCCACCGTAGCCGTCACCGGAGAACAGGTTGGTGCCGCCCTTGGACAGCGACTGGTGCACGTGCATGCCGCTGCCGTTGTCGCCGACGATCGGCTTGGGCATGAAGGTGACGGTCTTGCCGTTGCGGTGCGCGACGTTCTTGATCACGTACTTCATGCGCAGCAGTTCGTCGGCCTTCTGCACCAGGGTGCTGAACTTGGTGCCGATCTCGCACTGGCCGGCGGTGGCCACTTCGTGGTGCTGCACTTCCACCTCGATGCCGACCTGTTCAAGGGTCTTGCACATCTCAGCGCGCAAGTCGTGCAGGGTATCGGTCGGCGGAACCGGGAAGTAACCGCCCTTCACGCCCGGGCGGTAGCCGCTGTTGGCGCCGTCGTACTTGGCGCCGCTGTTCCAGGCGGCTTCTTCCGAATCGACCTTGAAGAAGGTGTTGCCCATTTCATTGGCGAAACGGACCGAGTCGAAGATGAAGAACTCCGGCTCCGGGCCGAAGAACGCGGTTTCGGCGATGCCTGAGGACTTCAGGTAGGCCTCGGCGCGCTTGGCGATGCCGCGCGGGCAACGGCCATAGGCCTGCATGGTGGCCGGGTCGAGGATGTCACAGCTGATCACCAGGGTCGGATCGGCATAGAACGGATCAACATAGGCGCTGGACGGGTCCGGCAGCAGCACCATGTCCGACTCGTTGATGCCCTTCCAGCCGGCGATCGAGCTGCCATCGAACATCTTGCCTTCTTCGAACAGCGACGGCTCGACGATGCTGACCGGGAAGGTGACGTGCTGCTCGACGCCACGCATGTCCACGAAACGCAGATCGACGAATTCGATCTGGTTGTCCTTGATCAGCTTCTCAACGTTTTCCACGGACATCGGTACGACCTCGGATGGGGATGAATGCCTGCTGAGGTACAGCAATGACCGTGCCAACTTTTTGCGAACCGCAAGTCGTTGATTTCACTAAGCCCGCCCCGCACCAGTGCAGAACGGCGCGCACCAAACGGGTGCGCGGGGTACCGCACGCACCCGTTTGGTGCAGCGGGATCGTCTATCCTCTCGACCTTCTTCCTTCCGCCGCGCGTGCACGCACCGTCCATGTCCGACCTGCTCTCCGCCCTGCTGCTGGGCATCCTCGAAGGCTTGACCGAATTCCTGCCGATCTCCAGCACCGGCCACCTGCTCATTGCCCAGCATTGGCTGGGAGCCCGCTCGGACTTCTTCAACATCGTCATCCAGGCCGGCGCCATCGTGGCCGTGGTGCTGGTGTTCCGCCAGCGCCTGCTGCAGCTGGCCACCGGCTTCAACCAGCGCGAGAACCGCGAGTACGTGTTCAAGCTGGGCGCTGCGTTCCTGGTCACCGCGGTGGTCGGCCTGGTGGTGCGCAAGGCCGGCTGGTCACTGCCGGAGACGGTCAGCCCGGTGGCCTGGGCGCTGATCATCGGCGGCGTCTGGATGCTGCTGGTGGAGGCCTACACCGCACGCCTGCCCGACCGCGACCAGGTGACCTGGACGGTGGCCATCGGCGTGGGCCTGGCGCAGGTGGTGGCCGGCGTGTTCCCCGGCACCTCACGTTCGGCCTCGGCGATCTTCCTGGCCATGCTGCTGGGCCTGAGCCGCCGTGCCGCCGCGGCCGAGTTCGTGTTCCTGGTGGGTATTCCCACCATGTTCGCCGCCAGCGCCTACACCTTCCTGGAAATGGCCAGGGCCGGGCAGCTGGGCAGCGAGAACTGGGCCGACGTGGGCGTGGCCTTCCTTGCCGCAGCCGTCACCGGCTTCGTCGTAGTGAAGTGGCTGATGGGCTACATCAAGTCACACACGTTCACCGCCTTCGCCCTTTACCGCATCGCGCTGGGCGCGGCACTGCTGCTGTGGTTGCCATCCGGCAGCTGAACAGCGCCGGGGCGTGGCAACCCCGTTGCCGGCCCCGCTCCGTTTCCCCCACGGTTCCCCAAGGAGAATCACCATGAACCGCAAGCTCACCCTGCTCCTTCCGCTGGCCCTGATGGCCGCCTGCAGCCAGACCCCGGCCCCGGCCCCGGCCGGCACCGGCGGCGACGACGTGGCCCCGGCCGCGGCCAAGGCAGCAGACCAGCAGACGCTGGCGCACCTGGATGCGCAGCGCCTGCAGAGCCAGCACTGGCGGCTGCAGCAGGCCACCGGCGCCGACGGCAAGCGCATCGACGCGCTGTTCGCCCGCGAAGACAAGCCGGTCACCCTGGACTTCGCTGAGGGCCGCCTGTCGGTCAGCAACACCTGCAACCGCATGGGCGGCGGCTACACCTTCGACGCTGGCAAGCTGAGCGTCAGCGCGATGGCGTCGACCATGATGGCCTGCACCGACAAGGCGCTGATGGCGCTGGACGAGGCCGTGTCGAGCCGCCTGCAGGGCGAGCTGAAGGCCGAGCAGGGTGCCGATGGCACGCTGACCCTGACCAACGCCAAGGGCGACGTGCTGGTGTTCAACCCGGAACCGACCGCTGAAACCCGCTATGGCGGCGCCGGCGAGACCGTGTTCCTGGAAGTGGCGGCCAAGACCGAGAAGTGCTCGCACCCGCTGATCCCGGACTACCAGTGCCTGCAGGTGCGCGAAGTGAAGTTCGACGACAAGGGCCTGAAGCAGGGTGAGCCGGGCAAGTTCGAGAACTTCTACGGCACCATCGAGGGCTACACCCACGAAGACGGCGTGCGCAACGTGGTGCGCGTGAAGCGCTACGAGGTGAAGAACCCGCCGGCCGATGCGCCGTCGCAGGCGTACGTGCTGGACATGGTGGTCGAGTCGGCCATCGAGAAGTGATGTAGAGCCGACTGCCAGTCGGCTGACGGGTGGAGGGCGGCCGCAAGGCCGCCCTTCTTCGTTGTGGGTGGAGCCGGCCGCTGGCCGGCTGCCCTGCGCGGATCCGGCAGCACACGGGCGTTGCCGGCCAGCGGCCGGCACGACCCGTCATGCCGCCTCAGCCCAGCGCCGGATTCAACGTGTAGGTGCCGTGCAGCGCCGCTTCGGCCAGCACGTGGCCGTGCATGGCCCGGTAGGCGTCGGCGGCGGTGAAGCGTTCCGGCAGCTGCAGCGACGCCACGTCCAGCGCGAACACGCGGAAGAAGTAGCGGTGCACGCGTTCGTCGTTGAACGGCGGGTAGGGGCCGTCATAGCCCAGATAATCGCCGGCCATGTCCGGATTGCCTGCGAACCAGCCGGTGAAGTCATTCAGGCCCTGGCGGCTGCCGGCCGGGCCGGCCGGTGCGGACTTGCCCTTCACCACGAAGCCGTCGCTGCAGCTGCCTGCGGCAATCTCGCGCACCGAGGCCGGGATATCGGCCATCACCCAGTGCACGAAATCGCAGCGCGGCTGGTCGCGCGGCACGCTCATGTCGGTACGCCCGACCGTTTCCGGCACCGTCGGCACGTCCGGGTCGACGCATACCAGCAGGAACGAACGGGTGCCCTCCGGCACCCCGCTCCAGGCCAGGTGCGGATTGCGGTCCGGTGCGAAACCTGCGGCATCGCCGGCGGCGAACTCACGGTCGATCGGCGCACCATTGGCCAGGCTGTGGCTGCTCAGCTGCATTGCATTCTCCTCACTCTTCCGGATAGCCCAGGCGCACCGCGATCGGGGTGAGCTTGGCGAAGGCGGCGCTCATCACGTCGCGGTAGTTGCGCCAGTGGCCCGGCGGGAACCGCGGCGCGCCCAGCTGCGCGGCCGGCGGCATCGGCCGTTCGAACAGGCGGCCCAGCAGATCGGCCATCGCCTGCGGATCGTTGCCGATCTGGTCGATGCGCAGCAGCACCTGCGGATACAGGTCGTCCTCGTGCAGGGCGGCAACCTGGGCCAGCGCGCGCGCCAGCCATTCGCTGGCTTCGGCCAGCGAGGTCATCGCCAGCGGCGCGGCCGCACCGTAGGCCACCCAGTCCAGCAGCATGTCGCGCGGGTCGCGCAGCACCACCAGCAGGCGGCCCTGCGGCAGCTGCGGGCGCAGCGCCCACAGCAGCGCGTTGTCCCACCACAGCAGCCAGTCGATGATCGCGTCGTCCTGCACGCCGCGCGACGGCAGCTGTTCGCGCCAGCGCTGCACCAGCCGCTCCGGGGTCAGCACGCCGGAAGCGAGGTCCTGCAGCGTGTGGTAGTTCTGGAACGCGTCGTCGGGTGCGCTGGAGGTGTAGCGGTCGCTGCGCAGCACCGGGCTGGCGGCGGCCAGGCCGGTTGCCACGCGTTCCACGCCCGACCCCGGTGCCCCCCACAGGAAGATCGGCGCGGAAGTGGCCTGCGCATCGATCTCGCCCTTGTCCGGCCAGCTCGGCGGCGCCTTGGCCTGCGGCGGCAGCGGCAGGCGCTGCGGTGCCTGGTCGGCCTGCAGCGCCAGCCAGGTCTGCAGCGCGTCTTCGTGCTGCCCCGCGCGATCCTGGATCTCGCCCAGCCAGGTGCGCAGGTCGGCGCGGTGGCCTTCGGGGGCCATCTGGATCAGCGCCTGCACGCGGGCGATGGCGGCGGCCGGATCGCGCTGCAGCAGGCCTTCGACCAGGCGGGTCTCGCCGCTGACGCGGCCCGGCTCAAGGCTGACGATGCGCTCGGCGATCGCTTCGGCCTGGGCGTGTTCGCCCACCATGTCGTGCAGCCGCAGGCGCGCTTCCAGCGCCGGCAGGTGGCCCGGCATCGTGTCCATCCAGCGCTCGACCGTGGCGGCAGCAGTGGGACTGCCGACCTCTTCCACCGCCAGGCGCGCCAGCCACAGGTCGTGCAGCTGCGGGTGCTGCTCCAGCGCGGCATCCAGACGTGCGCGTGCTTCGTCTTCGCGGCCCAGGCGCTGCCAGGACATCAGCAGCAGCTGCAGCACCTCGCGGTCGTCGGGCGCCGATTCCAGCAACGGCAGCAGGTGTTCCAGCGCCTGCAGCGGCTGGCCGCTGCGCAGCGCCAGTTCGCCAGCCAGGCGGCGCATCGACGGCGTATCCATGCCCTGCTGCTGCAGCGCGACCTGCATGGCTTCGGCGGCGGCTTCCAGGTTGCCCTGGCGCATGGCCAGCTGCACCACCAGGCCATGCAGCGAGGAGATCGCCGGGTTCAGCTCCAGCACGCGGCGGAATGCCTGTTCGGCGAAGGCCAGCATGTTCTTGCCCAGGTAGGCGAAGCCCAGTGCGTAGAGCACGCGGGGGTCGTTGGGCTGGGCCTGGTTGGCGGCCGACAGCAGCCTCAGCGCGCGATCGGGGTCATCGCGGCGCAGCGCGATCATGCCGTCGATGGTCAGCAGTTCCGGGTGGTCCGGTTCGACGCGCGAAGCCAGGGTGGACAGTCGCTGTGCTTCGTCGAAATCATTGCGGCCGATCGCCAGGTGGGCCTGCATCAGGTACGCGGCAAACGCGTTCGGGTCCAGCCCGGTGGTGCGGGTCAGGGCCTCGCCGGCGCCCTCGAACTGGCGCAGGGCCAGCAGCAGGCCGGCGTGCTGCAGGTGCAGCTGGGCATCGTCCGGGGCCAGCTGCAGCGCCTGCTGCAGGGCGTCCATCGCGTCCTCGGCCCTGCCCTGCTGCTGCAGCGCAAGCGCCAGCCAGCGGTGGGCCGCGGCCTGGCCGGGTTCATCGTGGGTCCATGCCTGGGCCAGCTGCACGGCTTGGTCGGCCTCGTTCTGGCGCAACGCTTGGATGATCTGGTCTTGCATGGCGGTCCGGTTCAAGGGCAAACCCGCATTGTAGCGGCCTGCGCGCCCGTGCCGGTTCAGCCTTGCAGCACGCGCCGCAGCCGCTGCGCCACCCAGCGTTCGGAGAAGCCATCCCCCCGCCAGTTTTCCAGGAAGCCGCAGTGGCCTCCCCAGCAGGCGGTTTCCAGGTGCGCCTGGCGCGGCAGCTGCCAGTCGCTGAAGGTCGCGTACGGGATCACCGGATCGTCCTGCGCCATCAGGATGTCGGCCGGCACCTGCAGCGTGGCCAGGCGATCGCCGGCGATCGAGTAACCATCGAAATAGGCCTGCAACGAGCCGAAGCTGGTGTGGCGCTCGACCAGCCAGGCGGTCAGCGCGCGGATGTCCAGCTTCAGCACGCGGTCGTCGCAGTCGCTCAGTTCGGGGAACAGATCGCGCTTGCGCCGCAACGAACCGGCCCACTTGCGGCGGAAATACCAGTCGTACATCGCCGGACCGTTCTCGATGTTCTCCATGGTCAAGCCCGGGTCCAATACCGGGCATACCGACGCCACGCGCAGCAGCGGCACGCCGGCCGCCGGCGCGCGCAGGGCCAGGCGCAGCACGAAGTTGCCGCCCAGCGAGTAACCCGCGGCCACCAGTGGCAGCTGCGGCCAGCGCTGGGCGATGTCGCCCGCGGCATGCACCACTTCGTCGATCAGGTTGGAGTGGAAGATGCCGGGGTTGAGATGATGGGTATTGCCGTGGTCGCGGAAGTTCAGCCGTACCACGTCGAAGCCCTGCTCGAGCATGCGCGCGGCCGCCATGCGCATGTAGCTGGATTCGGCGCTGCCTTCCCAGCCGTGCAGCAGCAGCGCCATGCCCTTGGGCTCGCGGCCTTCGATATGGCTGTGCCAGCCCTGCAGGCGCACGCCATCGCCGCCATCGAGAATCAGCTCTTCGCTGACCGCGCCGGTCGCGGCCAGCAACAGCAGGCCGCGCTGCAGGCGCATGCGGCTGGAGCTGAGCATCGATTGCAGGTGCGGGTTGCGCAGCCAGCGCGGCGGCTGGTAGTCAGCCGCGTGCAACGTCGGCGTGCCGGCGTCCAGGACGGGTGGCGGGATCAGGGCCACCGCACCCTCACCCGGTGCTCATGGCCGCCACGATGCGCGCGCGCGACGTCTCCGCGATGCGCCGACGGCCTTCCAGGTCCTGCGCACCGATGGGTGCCAGGAAATGCACTTCCGCACGCCGCGCCGGCTCGCCGAGCAGGCGCAGGAAATTGGCGAAGAAGCTCTCGCCGGGGCCGAAGGCGACAATGGTCTGCGCATCGCCGTTGGCCCCGTACACCAGCGCCACCGGCTGCACCGGCACGCCGGTTTCCACCGCAGCCTGGAAGATGCGCGCATGGAACGGGCCAACTTCGTGGCCCCCGCGGGTACGCCCTTCCGGGAACACGCCCACCGCCTTGCCTTCGCGCAGGCGATCGGCCATCACCTGCATCACGCCACCGAGCGATTCGGTGTTGCCGCGCTGGTGGAAGATGGTCTGGCCACGCGCGGCCAGCCACCCGACCAGCGGCCAGCTGGCGATCTCGCGCTTGGCGACGAAGCCCATCATGCGCTGGCTGTGCAGGATGCAGATGTCGACCCAGCTGACGTGGTTGGCGACGAACAGCACGGCGCCGGGCAGCGGCGTGCCGATCTGCACCAGGCGGAAGCCGAAGATCCACATCAGCCCCCCCTGCCACCAGTTGACCACTTTGGCCCCCAGGGTCGCCTCGCCCACGCGCAGTTCGCCCCACGGCCGAAGCATGCCGATCAGGATGAGCGGCAGGAACACGATGATGTGGACCAACAGCAGCGGTACGCGGTACAGGTAACGGCACACACGCGCCACGCCGCCGCGGGGGGCCGGAGTGGGGGAAGTCATCCGCGCACGATACCGGAGGGCCGTCATCGCTGCCAGCCGATTTAGGCCATAACTGCCATTGACCGGGGCAATCGGCAGGGAACGCTGGGTTCTGCTGCCGTCACCGGCCTTCCGGGGCTCAGCCGTGGCCGGCCGCCACCACCGCCAGGGTCAGCCGCGAGATGCATACCAGCCGGCCCTGCTCATCTTCGATGCGGATCTCCCACAGCTGGGTGCTGCGGCCGACGTGCAGCGCGCGCGCGGTGCCGGTGACGGTGCCCGAGCGCACGGCGCGCACATGGTTGGCGTTGATTTCCAGGCCCACGCAGACCTGCTGCGCCGTATCCACGCACAGGTTGCCGGCGCTGCTGCCCAGGGTTTCGGCCAGCACCACCGACGCGCCGCCGTGCAGGATGCCGTAGGGCTGGCGGGTGCGCTCGTCCACCGGCATGGTGGCCTGCAGCCAGTCGTCACCGGCCGCGCTGAAGACAATGCCCAACGACGCGATCGCGGTGTTGCGGCTCAGCGCATTGAGCTGCTCGAGGGAAACGGCTTCGCGGAACACCTGGGTCATGCGGGCACCTTCAGAGGATGGGAACGAGGCCGGCACCGAATGCGGTCAGCATGCGGACCAGCAGCCACTTCGGGCCGACATTGACCTCGGGGAAGTCGCCCACGGCAACGTAGCAGCGGTGGAAGTCCGGGTCCTGCCGGGGCAGCGGCTGCGGGCAGTCCGGGCCGGGCTTGAACTCGTAGTCGGTGGCATAGCGCCACGGCCAGAAGTCGAGGATCGGCAGCGCTTCGGAGGCCTTGCCGACGCTGTAGTTCAGCCCGGACAGCACCGGCGGCTTGGCCCGCGGGGCCACCGTCCACGAATTCTGCGGGTGGGTGTCGCGCAGGATGCTCTCGGCCAGCTGCTCGGCGAAGGCCGGGTCATCGATGATGACCGCGCCTTCGGTGTTGTAGTTCTCGCTGCGCGGATCGAAGTTGTGGGTGCCGACCACGCCGATGCGGCGATCGACCACCAGCGACTTGGCATGCAGGCCCATGCGCGCGCCCTTGCGGGTGACCGGCAGCGGCTTGTTGACCGCCTTGCTGCCCAGGAACGAGGGCCGCGTCTCGGTGCGCAGCAGGCGGGTCTCGACCTCGCTGCCGGCCGCGCGGCGACGTTCGCGTGCGTTCTGGTACGCGCTGCCGGTGCGCGGATGGTTCACCGGCGCCTGCCTGGCAGGCGCCGCGGGCGCGTCGCGGCGGTCGCCGGCATTGCTGCCGGCGGCGCTGCCGCCGATCAGCGGGTTGCGTCCACCGTCGTCGTCGCCCCCGGGTGCGGCGATCGGATCAGGCAGCAGGTTGCGGTAGTCGACCGGGGCATCCAGCGGGAACGGCTTGTACTCGAAGATGTTGAAGCCCAGTTCGCGCATGTTGCGCCGCTTGTACTTGTACGACAGCGCATACACGATCGGGTTGTCGGTGGCCGCCAGGCTGTTGCTGGACACCACCACCCGCGGCGGCTGCGGTCGCTTGCGCAGCTCGCGGAACAGCGCCTGCGCCGGCTTGGACAGCACCAGGTACGGGGTCTGCAGGATCACTTCCTTCTGCGCGCCAGCGATCAGCGCATCCAGCTGCGGCTCGGTCACGTGCTGGCCGGCCAGTGGCGCATCGGCCTTCTGGCGCCGGTGCTTGCGTGGCAGGTCGGCGACATAGCGCACCGACGCCACCGGCAGCGCGGTATCGACGAACGCGCGGGTGACGAAGTCCATGTCGTTGGCCTCGGCACTGACCCGCTGCACCCGCTCGGGGCGGCGGAAGCTGGCCGGTGGCAGGGCCGGCACGCCTTCGCGCAGCAGGGTCCGGCCGACATCGTTCAGGCGCTCGGCCGGCACGCTACGCTGGGCACGCCAGAAGGCATCGAAGTTGGCTGCCATCGCACGCGCCTCGGGGCCGGCAATCAGCACGTCGCGGTCGCGGAAGTTGTACTCGCGGTCCCAGTCGTAATAGTCATCCTGGTAGTTGCGGCCTCCGACCACGCCGATCGCATCGTCGATCACCAGCAGCTTGTTGTGCATGCGCTGGTTGAAGCGGCGGAAGCAGCACAGCACGCTGCCGGCATAGTCGAAGTAGTTCAGCCGGGCCTTGCCGAAGGTCGGGTTGTAGACCCGCAGCTGGAAGTTCTGGTGGGCGCCGGACAGCGCGCCGAGGATCTGCAGGTCGGAGATCGCCGAGAGCTGGTCGATCAGCACCCGCACCTTCACCCCGCGCCGCGATGCGGCCAGCAG
Source organism: Stenotrophomonas sp. YJH_SMC_29 (assembly GCF_059371235.1). Lineage (NCBI taxonomy): Bacteria > Pseudomonadati > Pseudomonadota > Gammaproteobacteria > Lysobacterales > Lysobacteraceae > Stenotrophomonas > Stenotrophomonas sp. YJH_SMC_29. The sequence continues at coordinate 52,508 of NZ_JCAFUK010000020.1, forward strand.
CTCGTCGATGACCAGCCGGGCGCTGTCGTCCTTGTCGAAGATGTAGGTCTGCAGGTCGATGCTGCGGGTGGCGCTGCGCAGCAGGTTCAGGCGCGCAACCAGGGCACCCTCGCCCTCGTCGAGCAGGGTGGCGTAGTGGCGCGGCTGCTGCGGGGTGGATTCGGTGAACGCCCGGCCGGCCAACGCGCGCAGCGGCGAGTCCTGAGCGCAGCGGTCGGCGCGCTGGCAGTCCACCTGGCTGGAGCGCGCCTGCACGGCGATCGCCTCGGCGCGATCGCGTTCGGCATGCGAGAGGGATGCACAACCGCTGCCCAGCAACACGGTTGCCAGCGCCAGTACACGCAGCAGGAGGTTCACGGTTTCGGCGCCTCGCTCAGGCGCGCACGCAATACGAAGGTCACTCGGTCACTCAAGGCAAGCTGCCAGCTGTCCATTCCATACCGGCCTCGCTGCACGGTACCGCGGCTGACGACATCGCAATCATAGCCGGGTCGGGCGCACTCCGCTTTCTCGACCCGCAGCGACTCGGGATGGCTGATGCCGCGCAGGGTCAGCCGGCCCTGGATGTCGCCGCCCTGCTCCACGGTCTCCGGCCAGTAGGGCAGCGAGTCGAACTCGACCACCGGATGGCGCCCGGCATCGAAGAACTCCTCGCCGCGCATCCAGCCGGTATAGCGCGCCTTGCCGGGGATCTCCACCGAGCGGGTGAACATCTTCAGGTGCACCTGGTGGCGGCCGTCGGACAGGATCTCGATGCGCCCCTCGAAGTGCGGGAACACGCCTTCGATGCGCTGGCCGAAGCGGGTCCGCACTTCGAAACCGATCCGCGAGCGCTGGGTATCCAGGCGCAATGGCCGGGGTGCTTCGGCCGACACCGCCGGCAACGGGGTCGGCGGGGGCGCCGCGGCCCAGGCCGGGCCGAGCGCCAGCAACGCGGGCAGCAGGAAGCGGCCGCGCCGCACCCGGCTCATCGGATCACGGCCACCAGAACGCGTTCAGGCTGGCCACGCCCGGTTCGATCGTGGCCTCGCGCGGGAAGCCCAGCACGGCGATGCCGGCCGGCGGCATGCCACGGTAGTCGCTGCTGGTGCCCTCGGTCATCAGCGCCACCAGGCGCTCCAGGCCCGGGTTGTGGCCGACGATCAGCACCCGATCGAGGTCGCGGCGCTCATCCACCAGTGCCGCCAGGGTGCCCGGGGTGGCCTCGTAGATGCGGTCTTCCAGGCGCTTTTCCACATACCCGATGGCGGCCAGCACCGCCTCGAGGGTCTCGCGCGTGCGCCGCGCCGGCGAGCACAGCACGCAGTCAGGCAACAGGTTGTTGTCCTTCAGCCACTTGCCGGCGGCCTCGGCTTCGGCCAGACCGACCGGCGACAACGGCCGGTCGAGGTCGGCCTGGCCGGGGGTGGCCGGTTCGGCATGGGCATGGCGCAGCAGGATCAATTCACGCATCGCGGGTTTCCATGAAAAAGAGGATGGAGACGTGCAGCCTTACAGCTTCAGCCAGGACAGCAGCGGCTCCCAGTCGGCCTGGTGCTCGCGCACCTGGGCCGAGCGGTAGTCGAACAGGCTGCGGCCCAGGCCGGTCATGACCACGTAGCTCTGGCTGTCACGCAGCTGCGCGACCACCGGGTACGGCCACTCGGCCAGCATCTGCAGCGCCTGCTGCGAGGTCTGGGTCCAGGGTTTGGTACGGTTGAGCACCAGCCCCACCGGCAGCTTGCGGCTGTGCACGCGCGGGTTCTGGGCCAGGCTGTTGAGGAAGCCGACGATGGCTTCGATATCCAGCGCCGAGGGCAGCACCGGCACCACCACGGCATCGGCCGCGTCCAGGAAATGGGGGATATCGTCGGCGAGCGCACCGGCCGGCGCATCAATGATGACGGTATCGGTACCGTCGGGCAGCTTCTGCGCCCACTGCTTCTTCCGATACACGTCGATGGGAAGCACCGCGCTCTCCAGCCCGGCACGCCGTTGCGCCCAGCGGGTGCTGGAGCCCTGCGGGTCGGCATCGGCGATCACCGTGGCCTTGCCCTGCAATGCCGCGTACGCGGCCAGGTGGGTGGCGACGGTGGTCTTGCCCACCCCGCCCTTGGAACCGGCCACCAGGATCGTCTTCATGCCAGCCTCGCTTCCGGGTACGTGCCCCGAGCGTACACCGGCGGTGGTGACGGGAGGTAGCACCGTGCTGAACCGGTGGCCATCGCCTTTGCTATCGTGGCGCCCCCGAAGGATCGAACCGCCATGAGCGAACTGCAGGACCTGAGCGCACTGATCCGCGCCAACACCCCCCTGATCGTGATCGAGACCCAGGACGAGGGTCGCATCGTCGAGCTGTTCCGGCAGACGCTGATGCATGTGTGGCGGGCCCTGCACCGCTGGTCCATCACCGAGGGCCTGCGCCGCATCGACCTGGACCGCGAGGACGCGGCGGTCGGCCCCCCCGATGCCAGCGCTGCGTTGCAGATGATCCGCCAGGCCGACCAGCGTGGCGTCTACCTGCTGCTCGATTTCCACCCCTACCTGGGCTATGCCAGCCACCAGCGCGCCCTGCGCGACCTGATCCAGCGCCGCCACAGCGAACCGCATGTGCTGGTGCTGATCGGCGCCAAGGTCGAACTGCCGGCCGAGCTGGAAGCGCTGGCGGTGCGCTTCAACCCGCGACTGCCCGATGCCAACGCGCTGCTGAAGATGCTGCGCGAAGAGGCCGACGCCTACGCCCGCGAGCACGGCGGCCGCCGCGTCGAGGTCGACAGCGAGGCAGTGAAGAAGATCCTGAAGAACCTGCAGGGCCTGAGCCTGGTCGATGCCCGCCGCATCGCACGCCAGTTGATCTACGCCGACGGTGCGCTGCGCGATGACGACCTGCCGCAGCTGGCGCGGCTGAAGTTCGAGCTGCTCAACCGCAGCGGCCACCTGTTCTTCGAGCATGACAGCGCGCGCTTCGGTGACGTGGCCGGCGCCAACCGGCTCAAGCGCTGGATCAACCAGCGCCGGGTGGCCTTCATCGCCGGTTCGGCACCGGCCGGCCTGGACCCGCCGCGCGGCATGCTGCTGCTGGGCGTGCAGGGCTGCGGCAAATCGATGCTGGCCAAGGCCACGGCCGCCGGCTTCGGCGTCCCGCTGCTGCGCCTGGACGTGGGCGCGCTCTATAACAAGTACCACGGCGAGACCGAGGCCAACCTGCGCCAGGCCTTGGCCTCGGCCGAGCAGCTGGCGCCCTGCGTGTTGTGGATGGACGAGATCGAGAAGGGCCTGGCCAGCGGTGGCGAGGACGGCGGCGTGTCGCGCCGCGTGCTCGGTTACCTGCTGACCTGGATGGCCGAGCGCAAGGCGCCGGTGTTCATCGTCGCCACTGCCAACCAGGTGCACGAGCTGCCGGCCGAGCTGCTGCGCAAGGGCCGTTTCGACGAGATCTTCTTCGTCGACCTGCCCACGCCTGAGGTGCGTGTGGAGCTGCTGCGGCTGCACCTGGGCCGGCGCCAGCTCAATGGTGACGACTTCGCGCTGCCGGCGCTGGCGGCCGCGGCGAATGGCTTCTCCGGCGCGGAGATCGAGCAGGCGATCGTGGCCGGGCTGTATGCAGCGCATGCGGAAGGCCGGCCGCTGGACACCGAGCTGCTGATGAACGAGATCCGCGCGACCCGACCGTTGTCGGTGCTGATGGCCGAGCAGGTCGAGGCCCTGCGGGCATGGGCGTCGGGGCGGACGGTTTCCGCGGACGATTAAAGTGGAAGCGCAAAAACAAAAGCGCTTGGCTGGCCGCTCTTGAGCGCATGGGGTCAGATCCGTTTTCCTCTGGGAAACGGATCTGACCCCAGTTCGATTTCTATCCCGGGCAGATCGCATCCACGCATGGCGTGGATCGACCGTGCCGACCAAGGTCGACACCTACCAACAGACGCTGGAACCTGTCGGAGGCGGGGTACTGTGGGTTTGCGGGGTGTGAGCCGCATGGATGCGGCGACCAAGCCCCATGGATGGGTTTACGGCGGCCCCGCAAACCCACAGTGCCCCGCCATCCCTCAGGAAACCCACTTTGGCTTTGGCTTTGGCTTTGGCTCCAGCCCTTGCCTCTACGGGTGCCGGGTGCAACCCGGCCGCCCCCTACCCTCAGGGCCAGGCCGGCGGGGCAGCCGCCCACGCCTGCTGCACTTCCGCCAGCGAGGCGCGCTCGTCGTCACGCCACAACGGCAGCAACTGCGCATAGCGGCTGCTGTCGCTCCATTGCGCCGGCTCGGTGCGCACCGCCGCGGCATACCACTGCACCGCCTCCTGCTTCTGCCCGGCCCGCCACAACGCCAGCGCATAGGTGGGCGGCAACCAGGCCGGCTTGCTCAGTGAACCACCGGCGGCGGCCTGCCATTGCTCCAGGGCGGCCTCGGCCTTGCCCTGGCGCAGCAGGTCCCAGCCGTAATTCCAGCGCACGCCGCGGCCCAGGCTGCCCTGCACCGGCGCATCCTTCAGTGCCTCGCGATACAGCTGTTCCCCCAGTTCGGTGCGGCCCTGGGCGATGGCCACCGACGCCAGCTGGACGGTGGCTTCGACCGTACGCCGGCCGCGTTCGCGCTGTTTCAGCAGCTGCGCCACCAGCGCATCACCTTCGGCCTGGACCACGACCATCGGCGCGGCGGCCGCATCGCTGTCGAAGTAGAACTCCTGTGGTGCCGGCACGACCGGCGCGGCCCACACCGGGGCCGTTCCCGAGACCAGCAGCATGCTGCCCAGGATCTTTCCTGCAACTGACATCCCATCTCCCCAGACCGCAACTGCAGCCTCCCTCTCTCTCCCCGATCCTAACCGCAGCATGGCTGCGGGCGCGAGTGCCGGGGCGGCCGGAGCCTCGCTGCTACAATTCGCGCCTTTCCCGCCGCGTGCCCGCACGCGGCCGGTGCCAGCCGATCCTACCGGGCCAGCCATGACCAGTACCGCGCAACTCACTTCGCCCTCTTCCGCCGACCTGATCGACCGTGACTACACGCTCGACCACAAGTACACCCGCAACGAGGGGCGGATCTACCTGAGTGGCGTACAGGCGCTGGTACGGCTGCCCTTGATGCAGCGCCTGCGCGATGCCGCCGAAGGCATCGACAGTGCCGGCTTCGTCAGCGGCTACCGCGGCAGCCCGCTGGGCGGCTTCGATCTGGAGCTGTGGCGGGCGCGCAAGCACCTGGAAGCCGCCCGGGTGAAGTTCACCCCGGGCCTGAACGAGGACCTGGGCGCCACCATGGTGTGGGGCACCCAGCAGACCAACCTGTTCCCCGGCGCCAACGTGCAGGGCGTGTTTGGCATGTGGTACGGCAAGGGTCCGGGCGTGGACCGCTGCGGCGACGTGTTCAAGCACGCCAATGCCGCCGGCACCTCGCGCTACGGCGGCGTGCTGGCGCTGGCCGCCGATGACCATGCATGCCGTAGTTCGACCCTGCCACATGGCAGCGAGGACGAGTTCGTCAGCGCGATGATGCCGGTGCTGAACCCGGCCGGCGTGCAGGACATCCTGGACATGGGCCTGCTGGGCTGGGCGATGAGCCGCTACACCGGGCGCTGGGTCGGCTTCAAGACCATCGCCGAGACGGTCGAATCGTCGGCCTCGGTCGAGGTCGACCCGATGGCGCGCCGCATCGTGCTGCCGGAAGACTTCGAAATGCCCTCGGGCGGCCTCAACATCCGCTGGCCGGACCCGCCGCTGGACCAGGAAATGCGCCTGCACCGCTATGCGGTGAAGGCGGCACAGGCGTTCGCCCGCGCCAACGGCATCGACAGGGTGGTGATGGATGCGCCGCGCGCGCGGCTGGGCATCGTCACCACCGGCAAGAGCTACCTGGACGTGCTGCAGGCGCTGGAATACCTGGGCCTGGACGAAGCCGCGTGCGCCGACATCGGCATCCGCGTGTACAAGGTCGGCATGACCTGGCCGCTGGAGCCGCAGGGCATCGCGCGCTTCGCGCAGGGCCTGGAAGACATCATCGTGGTGGAGGAGAAGCGTGCCTTCATCGAGCGCCAGATGAAGGAACAGTTTTTCAATTGGCCGGCCAGCTGGGGCCAGCGCCCGTCCATCGTCGGCAAGTACGACGAGAGCGGCGAATGGATCCTGCCGTCCACCGGTGAACTGACCCCGGCCACCATCGCCGGCGTGATCGGCCGCCGCATCCAGAAGTTCTTCAACAACGAGTCGATCGAGCAGCGCCTGCAGTGGATGCAGGAGAAGGAAGCCGAGCTGGCGTTGCCGCGCGCCAGCTTCCCGCGCGTGCCGCATTACTGCTCGGGCTGCCCGCACAACACGTCCACCAACGTGCCGGAAGGCTCGCGTGCGCTGGCCGGCATCGGTTGCCATTACATGGTGACCTGGATGGACCGCAGCACCGATACCTTCACCCACATGGGCGGCGAAGGCGTGACCTGGGCCGGGCAGGCGCCGTTCACCGATACCCCCCACGTGTTCCAGAACCTCGGCGACGGCACCTACTTCCACAGTGGTTCGCTGGCGATCCGGCAGGCGGTCGCCGCCGGCGTCAACATCACTTACAAGATCCTCTACAACGATGCCGTGGCGATGACCGGCGGCCAGCCGGTGGACGGCCCGCTGAGCGTGCCGGACATCGCCAGGCAGATGCGCGCCGAAGGCATCCACACCATCGTGGTGCTGTCGGACAACATCGGCAAGTGGACCGCCCAGCGCGAGCACTTCCCCAGCGATGTCGAGTTCCACGACCGCAGCGAACTGGATGAGGTGCAGAAGCGCCTGCGCGAAGTGAAGGGTGTTTCGATCCTGATCTACGAACAGACCTGTGCCACCGAGAAGCGCCGTCGCCGCAAGCGCGGCAAGCTGGAAGATCCACAGAAGCGGGTGATGATCAACTCGCTGGTCTGCGAAGGTTGCGGCGACTGCGGCAAGAAGAGCTTCTGCGTGTCGGTGCTGCCGAAGGAAACCGAGTTCGGGCGCAAGCGCGAGATCGACCAGTCCAACTGCAACAAGGACTATTCCTGCGTGAACGGGTTCTGCCCGAGCTTCGTCACCGTGCACGGCGGCCAGCCGCGCAAGGGCAGCAAGCGCGATGCCTCCACCCTGCTGGACAATCTGCCGGCACCAACCATCCGCGGCACGCTGGAACAGCCCTGGAACATCCTGATCACCGGCGTCGGCGGTACCGGCGTGGTGACCATCGGTGCGCTGCTGGGCATGGCCGGCCACCTGGAAGGCAAGGGCGCGACCGTGCTCGACCAGACCGGCCTGGCGCAGAAGGGCGGTGCGGTGACCACGCACATCCGCATTGCACGCCGCCCGGACGACATCCACGCCGTGCGCATCGCCGCCGGTGAGGCCGACCTGGTGCTGGGCTGCGACATGGTGGTGGTGAACGACTACTGGGCATTGTCGAAGGTACGTGCCGGCCGTTCGCAGGTCGTGCTGAACACCTACGAAGCCATGCCCGGCACCTTCACAACGCGCCCGGACATGCAGTTCCCGGCCGCCGACATCATCGCCGGCGTGCGCGTGGCACTGGGCGGCCAGGAGCCGCTGCTGCTGGATGCCACCCAGCTGGCCACCGCCCTGCTGGGCGATGCCATCGCCGCCAACCTGTTCATCCTCGGCTACGCGTGGCAGCAGGGCCTGGTGCCGCTGTCGTTCGAATCGCTGATGCGCGCCATCGAACTCAACGGTGCCGCCGTGGCGATGAACCAGCAGGCCTTTGCCTGGGGCCGCCTGGCCGTGGTCGACCCGCAGGCGGTGCAGCAGGCCGCCGGCCTGGTGCGCAACCGCCACACCGACACCGAATCCACCCTGGGCCCGCTGCATCCGCTGCCGCCGGGCGAGTGGGAAGGCAATGAATGGGGTGCGACCGCGGCACCGCGCAACACCGGTGACGAACGCGAACTGCGCGGCCTGCCTGCGCACGGCGGGGACGTGGCGTTCCTGCCGCTGGACGACGCACGCTTGTCGCGCTCGCTGGATGAAATGATCGAGCGCCGCGCCGCGTTCCTGGTCGAATACCAGGACGCGGCCTACGCCAACCGCTACCGCAGCCTGGTCGAGCGCGTGCGCCGCGCCGAAGCCGATCGCATCGGCGGCTCCACCGCGCTGACCGAGACCGTGGCCCGCTATCTGTTCAAGCTGATGGCATACAAGGACGAGTACGAGGTGGCCCGCCTGTACACCAGCGGCGACTTCCAGCGCCGCCTGCAGCAGCAGTTCGAGGGTGACTACCAGCTGCGCTTCCACCTGGCACCGCCGCTGTTTGCGAAGAAGGACGAGCAGGGCCGGCTGTTGAAGAAGGAATACGGGCCGTGGATGTTCAAGGCCTTCGGCCTGCTGGCCAGGTTGAAGTTCCTGCGTGGCGGTCGCTTCGATGTGTTCGGCCGCACGGCCGAGCGCCGCATGGAACGCACGCTGATCACCGACTACGAGGCCACCGTGCAGGTGCTGCTGGATGGCCTGGACGATGATCGCCTGGCACTGGCGGTGGAGATCGCCAGCATTCCCGAGCACATCCGCGGCTTCGGCCACGTCAAGGAAGCGCATTTCGAACAGGCCAAGGCGCGCGAAGCGGTTCTGCTGGCTCAGTGGCGCAACCCGAAGGCGCTGCACATCGTGCAGGTGGCGTAAGGCCACGGAACAGGTAATGCCGGCCGCTGGCCGGCATCCATCCTGGCAATCGGTGCCGGCCAGCGGCCGGCACTACCGGCGGTTCAGCCCAGCCGCCACAGCAGCAACCGGTTGTTGGCCGGCATCGCGACATCCCCCAGCCGGGTGAATCCGTTGTCGGCCGCCAGCGCCTGCACCGCCTCGCTGTCGCGGATGCCGCTGCGCGGATCCCGCGCCTTCAGCCAGGCGTCGAACTGCGCGTTGCTGTCGCTGGTGTAGCGACCGCCGTAGTTGAACGGGCCATACACCGCCAGCAGCGCGCCGTGGCGCAGTACCGCAGGCAGTGCGGCGAACAGTGCCTGCACGTGCGCCCAGCTCATGATGTGCAGGGTGTTGGCGCTGAATGCGGCGTCGAACATGCTGCCTTCCGGCAGGCTCAGGCCGTTCGCCGGCGGCAGCTCCACCTGCAGTGCCACCGGCGGCAGCAGGTTCAGCAGCGCCGCTTCCGCGCGCCAGGCCTCGATGCCGGGCAGATGGTCCGGATGGTCGGTGGGCTGCCAGCGCAGCCAGGGCCAACGCTCGGCGAAGAACGCCGCGTGCTGGCCGGTGCCACTGCCGATTTCCAGCAGCCGATGACGGTCGCCCATCCACGGGTCGAGCGCGGCGGCGATCGGTTCGCGGTTGCGCTCGCAGGCTGCTGAATACGGCTTGCTCGACATCAGGACGGTGTCCAGGCGGGGTCGGCCCCATTGTGCACGAGGGGGGGTTGCTCGGCAGGGCTTGCAGCCCTGCACCCGCAGGAGCAACGGCAAAGGCCGAAGCAACGTCAAAAGCGGACTTCCTGTGGGTTGGCGGGGCGGATCCGGTTGCGGGGGACGCCGTGAATCCGTCCATGGAGGCTCGGTCGCGCCATCCATGGCGCTCACGCCCCCGCAACCGGACCCACCCCGCCTTCGACAGTTTTCTGCGATCTGTCGGGACATCATGGGGTCAGATCCGTTTTCCGCAGGAAAACGGATCTGACCCCGGTTCTATTTCGATATCTGACAGATGTGTCGACCAAGGTCGACACCTACCAACAGCCGAGGAAATCTGTCAGAGGCGGGGCGGTGTGGGTGGGCAGGACCGTTGGCGCCATGGATGGCGCCATCGAGCCCCCAGGGGTGAGGGCGCTTTGCTTGCGAAGCACTGCTTCGCAAGCGCCCGAACGCACAGCCGCCAGCGGCTGGGCCGGTCTGGGGGTTTACGGCGTGTCCTGCCCACCCATACCGCCCCGCCATCCCACGGAATGCCGCTCTGGCTTTGGCCGTTGCCTTTGCCGCTGCATTGAGCAGGTGCAGGGCGCAGCCCTGCCGAAACCCTCCCAACCATGACTGCAGTCACTTGCCCGGTGGCGCCGCGCTGGCGAAAGTCGAGGAGTTGACGTGATCGGTCCGGCCCGTTGCCAACCGCACGCAAGCGAGAGAGAGAAACGCTGTGCAACGACGTGAGTTCCTGGCTTTTTCCGGTCTGGGCCTGGCGGGCCTGCTGCTGCCGCATTCCCGTGCCATCGCCGCCGAGCAACTGCTCGCCCCGGTCGACCCCCTCCAGCGCCGACGCCTGGCGGACGTTGCGCTGGCGACCGCACGCACGGCCAAGGCCAGCTACTGCGATGTGCGCATCGGCCGCTACCTCAACCAGTCGGTCATCACCCGCGAGCACCAGGTCGGCAATGTGACCAACCGCGAATCGTCCGGCGTGGGCGTGCGGGTGATCGTCAACGGGGCCTGGGGCTTCGCCGCCACCCACCAGCAGACCGAGGCCGCGGTCCGCGCGGCGGTGGAGCAGGCCGCCGCGATCGCCCGCGCCAACGCCAGCATCCAGACCCGGCCGGTGCAGCTGGCGCCGACGCCGCCGGTCGGGGAGGTGCGCTGGCAGACCCCGATCCGCAGGAACGCGATGGCGGTGCCGATCCAGGACAAGGTCGAGCTGCTGCTAGCACTCAATGCGGCCGCGCTGAATGCGGGCGCCGACTACATCAATTCCACCCTGTTCCTGGTCAACGAACAGAAATACTTCGCCTCCAGCGACGGTTCGTTCATCGACCAGGACATCCACCGCATCTGGTTGCCGTTCACCGCCACCGCCATCGACAAGGCCAGCGGCAAGTTCCGCACCCGCGCCGGGCTGTCGTCGCCGATGGGCATGGGCTACGAGTTCCTCGATGGCGATGCGCGCGGCAAGGTGCAGCTGCCCGGTGGCATCACCGCCTACCGCGATTCCTACGACCCGGTCGAGGATGCCATTGCGGCCGCGCGCCACGCGCGCGAGAAACTGAAGGCGCCGTCGGTGAAGCCCGGCAAGTACGACCTGGTGCTGGACCCGTCCAACCTGTTCCTGACCATCCACGAGAACGTCGGCCACCCACTGGAGCTGGACCGCGTGCTCGGTTACGAAGCCAACTACGCCGGCACCAGCTTCGCCACGCTGGACAAGCGCGACGCCGGCTTCCGCTGGGGCAGCGACATCGTCACCTTCTTCGCCGACAAGACCCAGCCGGGCAGCCTCGGTGCGGTCGGCTACGACGACGAGGGCGTCAAGACCCAGCGCTGGGACCTGGTGCGCGACGGCATCCTGGTCGATTACCAGGCCACCCGCGATGAAGCCCACATCCTCGGCCGCGATGCCTCGCACGGCTGCAGCTATGCCGATTCCTGGTCCAGCGTGCAGTTCCAGCGCATGGCCAATGTCTCGCTGGCGCCGGGCAAACAGCCGCTCAGCGTCGAGGACATGATCAAGGACGTGGAGAACGGCATCTACATCCATGGCCGCGGGTCGTATTCGATCGACCAGCAGCGCTACAACGCGCAGTTCGGCGGCCAGCTGTACTACCAGATCAAGGACGGAAAGATCGCCGGCATGGTCGAGGACGCGGCCTACCAGATCCGCACGCCGGAATTCTGGAATGCCTGCACTGCCATCTGCGACGAGCGGGATTTCCGCCTGGGCGGTTCGTTCTTCGATGGCAAGGGCCAGCCCGGCCAGGTCTCGGCGGTCTCGCACGGTTCGTCCACCACCCGCTTCAACGGCATCAACATCATCAACACCGCGCGCAGTCTCGGCGCTTGAGCCACCCATCCTTCGACATGGAGAGCAGCCTTGCAAAGACGTGACTTCCTGGCCCTGACCGGGCTTACCGCGGGCGGGCTGATCGTGCCCTCCTTCTTCGGCAAGGTGATCGCCGCCGAGCAGCTGCAATCCAGCCTCGACCCGGCGCTGAAGAAGCGCCTGGCCGACGCTGCGCTGCAGGCGGCGCGCAGCGCCGGTGCCACCTACTGCGACGTGCGCATCGGCCGCTACCTGCGACAGTTCGTGATCACCCGCGAGGACAAGGTGCAGAACGTGGTGAACACCGAGTCCACCGGCGTGGGCATCCGCGTGATCGTCAACGGTGCCTGGGGTTTTGCCGCCACCAACGCGCTGGGTACCGCCGATGTGGCCCGGGCCGCGCAGCAGGCCGCGGCGATCGCCAAGGCCAATGCCGGCGTGCAGACCGCGCCGGTGCAGCTGGCCAAGGCGCCGGGCGTTGGTGAAGTCAGCTGGCGCACGCCGATCCGCAAGAATGCGATGGAGGTGCCGATCAAGGACAAGGTCGGGCTGCTGCTGGACGTCAACGCCGCCGCAATGGGCGCTGGCGCCAGCTTCGTCAATTCGATGCTGTTCCTGGTCAACGAGCAGAAGTACTTCGCTTCCACCGATGGTTCCTACATCGACCAGGACGTGCACCGCATCTGGGCGCCGATGACGGTCACTGCCATCGACAAGGCCAGCGGCAAGTTCCGCACCCGTTCGGGCCTGTCCTCGCCGATGGGCCTGGGCTACGAGTACCTGGACGGCGCCACCGCCGGCAAGGTGGTCAGCCCCAATGGCGTGGTCAACTACAGTTCTTCCTACGACATGAAGGAAGACGCCATCGCCGCCGCCCGGCAGGCGCAGGAAAAGCTGAAGGCACCGTCGGTGAAGCCGGGCAAGTACGACCTGGTGCTCGACCCGTCGCACACCTGGCTGACCATCCACGAATCGATCGGCCACCCGCTGGAACTGGACCGCGTGCTCGGCTACGAAGCCAACTACGCCGGTACCAGCTTCGCCACGCTGGACAAGCGCGAACAGCATTTCCAGTACGGCAGCGAGCTGGTCAACATCTTCGCCGACAAAACGCAGCCGGGCAGCCTCGGCGCGGTGGCGTACGACGATGAAGGCGTGAAGTGCAAGCGCTGGGACCTGATCAGCAACGGCAAGCTGGTGGACTACCAGACCATCCGCGACCAGGCCCACATCCTCGGCAAGACCGAGTCCGACGGCTGCTGCTATGCCGACTCGTGGTCCAGCGTGCAGTTCCAGCGCATGGCCAACGTGTCGATGGCACCGGGCAAGAAGCCATTGAGCGTGCCGGACCTGATCAAGGACGTGGAGAACGGCATCTACATCATCGGTGATGGCTCGTTCTCGATCGACCAGCAGCGCTACAACGCGCAGTTCGGTGGCCAGCTGTTCTACGAGATCAAGAACGGCCAGATCACCCGCATGCTGGAAGACGTGGCCTACCAGATCCGCACGCCGGAGTTCTGGAACGCCTGCACCGCCGTGGCCGACGAACGGGACTACCGCCTGGGCGGTTCGTTCTTCGACGGCAAGGGCCAGCCGGGCCAGGTCTCGGCGGTCTCGCACGGTTCGTCCACCGCGCGCTTCAACGGCATCAACGTCATCAACACCGCACGCAGCCTCGGCTGACCGGTCAGGAGCCCTTACACCATGAGTATCTTCACCGAAGCCCAGGCCAAGGCCATCCTCGACAAGGTCATCGCCCTGTCCAAGGCCGACGAATGCACCGCCGTGCTGGCCGGCGCGATCGACGGCAACATCCGTTTCGCATTGAACAACGTTTCCACCAGCGGCATCGTCGACAACACCGAACTGGCAGTCACCGTTGCGTTCGGCAAGCGCGTCGGCACGGCCTCGATCAACGAGTTCGACGATGCCGCGCTGGAACGCGTGGTGCGCCGTGCCGAAGACCTGGCCCGCCTGGCCCCGGAGAACCCGGAGTTCATGCCAGCCATCGGCAAGCAGAGCTACCGCGCCAGCCCCACCTTCAGCGAATCCACTGCCGCGATCGATCCGGCCTTCCGTGCCAAGGTTGCCGCAGATTCGATCGCGCCGTGCCGTGGCCATGGCCTGATCGCCGCCGGCTTCCTCGAAGACGGCCAGGGTTTCCAGGCCACCGCCAACAGCAACGGCAACTTCGCCTACCAGCGCACCACCAACTTCAATTACACCTGCACCGTGCGCACCGAGGATGGCCGTGGTTCGGGCTGGGTGGGCCGCAACCTGAAGGACGCCGCCGACTTCAAGGCCGACCAGGACATCCGCATCGCCATGCGCAAGGCCACCGAATCGGCCGAAGCCAAGGCGCTGGAACCGGGCAAGTACACGGTAATCCTGGAGCCGGCCGCAGCGGCGGGCCTGATCAGCTTCATGATGAACTTCTTCAGTGCACGCTCGGCCGATGAAGGCCGCAGCTTCCTGTCGAAGAAGGGCGGTGGCAACAAGCTGGGCGAGCAGGTCTACGACCCGCGCGTGACCATGATCGCCGACCCGTGGCATCCGGAGGCGCCGGTGCTGCCGTGGGACAACGAGGGCCTGCCGCGCGAGCGCATGGCGATCATCGAGAACGGCAGGATCGCCAACCTGGACTACTCGCGCTTCTGGGCGCAGAAGCAGGGCAAGACCGCCAAGGCCTCGCCGGGCAACCTGCTGATGAGCGGCGGCGACAAGAGCACCGCCGAACTGGTGCGTGGCACCCAGAAGGGCATCCTGGTCACCCGTACCTGGTACATCCGCATGGTCGATCCGCAGACCGTGCTGCTGACCGGCCTGACCCGCGACGGCACCTTCTACATCGAGAACGGCCAGATCAAGTACCCGGTGAAGAACTTCCGCTTCAACGAGTCGCCGGTGATCATGCTCAACAACATCGAGGAGCTGGGCAAGCCGGTGCGCGTGGCCGGTGATGAATCCAGCTTCGTGATGATGATCCCGCCGATGAAGCTGCGCGATTTCACCTTCACCTCGCTGTCCGACGCGGTCTGATGGATCGCCGGGCCTGCCTGCGCTGGTTGGCCGCTGCCGCTTCGGCGGTGGCGTTGCCGGCCTGGGCGCAGGCGGGCCCGCGCAGTTCGCGCTACGACTTCTGGTTCACCCGCCTGCAGTACGACTCCGGCGACTGGGACGTCGACGCGCGCATGCCGTCCAACCTGATCACCTCGCTGATCGACTACACCGCGCTACGCGTGGACCCGCAGGAACACGTGGTGGCGCTGGCCGACCCGCGCATGCTGGAGGCGCCGTTCTGCTACCTGGCCGGGCACACGCTGGTGGAATTCAACGCCGCCGAACGGCAGAACTTCGTGCGCTACGTGCGCAATGGCGGCTTCGTCTTCGTCGACGACTGCAACCATGACATCGATGGCCTGTTCGCCACGTCGTTCGAAGCACAGATGGGTCGCCTGTTCGGACCGAAGGCACTGCAGAAGCTGCCCAACAGCCACGCGCTGTACCGCAGCTTCTTCCGCTTCCCGGAGGGCCCGCCTGCCACCAGCTTTGAGCTCAACGGCTGGGGCGACGACCTGGTGCACGACTACCTGAAGGGCATCGAGGTCGACGGACGCCTGGGCCTGCTCTACAGCAACAAGGACTACGGCTGCGAGTGGGACTACGACTGGCGCAACAAGCGCTTCCTGGCCGAGGACAACACCCGCTTCGGCGTCAACATCGTGATGTACGCGTTGAACCATTGACAGGACCTGCACGCCCATGACCTCCCCCGACCTCGATTCCCTGTTGCCGCGCCTGGATGCACTGCGCGCCGCGCTCGCACGCGCGGTGGTGGGCCAGCACACCGTGGTCGAGCAGCTGCTGATCGGCCTGCTGGCCGGCGGCCACTGCCTGCTGGAAGGTGCGCCCGGGCTCGGCAAGACCCTGCTGGTGCGCTCACTGGGCCAGGCACTGGAGCTGCAGTTCCGGCGCGTGCAGTTCACCCCGGACCTGATGCCCAGCGACATCCTCGGCACCGAGCTGCTGGAAGAAGACCACGGCACCGGCCATCGCCATTTCCGCTTCCAGCAGGGCCCGATCTTCACCCACCTGCTGCTGGCCGACGAGCTCAACCGCACCCCGCCCAAGACCCAGGCCGCTCTGCTGGAAGCGATGCAGGAACGCACGGTCAGCTACGCCGGTACCACCTACGCGCTGCCCGCGCCGTTCTTCGTGCTGGCCACGCAGAACCCGATCGAGCAGGCCGGCACCTACCCGCTGCCGGAAGCGCAGCTGGACCGCTTCCTGCTGCACGTGCTGGTCGATTACCCCAGCGAGGACGAGGAGCGGCGGATCCTGGAACAGACCACCGGTGGCACCACCGACGCGGTGCCGAAGGTGATGGATGCCGAGGCGGTGATCGCCCTGCAGGCGGCCGTGCGGCAGGTGCATGTCAGCCCCGACGTGCTGGCCTGGATCACCCGGCTGGTGCGCGCCAGCCGGCCCGGCGAAGGCGCACCGGCGGCGATCAACCAGTGGGTCAAGTGGGGCGCCGGTCCGCGCGCGGGACAGTCGCTGGTGCTCGCGGCCAAAGCGCGCGCACTGCTGCAGGGCCGCTTCGCCGCCACCCGCGAGGATGTGCAGGCGCTGGCCGCGCCGGTGATGCGCCATCGCCTGCTGCTGTCCTTTGCCGCCGAGGCCGAGCAGAAGCGTGCCGACGACGTGGTCGCCGCGCTGCTGCAGGCCGTGCCGTTCCCGGGTTGAGCCACGCGTGAACGCAGCTGCCGCCCTGACGTTGCCGCCGGAACTGCGTGCGCGCCTGCGCCTGCTGCGGCTGCGGCCACGCCTGGCCAGCGGCGCCAGTGGCATCGGCCAGCACGCCAGCCGCAGCCGTGGTGCCGGGCTCGAATTCGCCCAGTACCGGGCCTACGAGCCCGGTGACGAACTGCGCCAGATCGACTGGAAGCTGTATGCCCGCTCGGACCGCTTCTTCGTGCGCGAGTCCGAACGCGAAAGCCCGATCACGGTCTGGCTGCTGCTTGATGCCACCGCCTCGGCCGGCCAGGCCGACCGCGCGGCACCGCAGCGCACGCGCCTGGACCACATGCGCGGCGTGGCCGTCTGCGTGGTTGAACTGGCCCTGCAGCAGGGCGACCGTTTCGGCCTGCTGGCAGTCAATGGCGATGGGTTGCAACTGGTACCCGCCGCAAACGGCGCACGCCAGCGTGATCGCGTGCACCTGCAACTGCATGCCCTGCAGGCGCGCGGCGGCTGGCCTGCGGCCGATCGACTGCGTCCGCTGTGGGAGCGGGTGCGCCCGGGCGACCTGCTGCTGGCGATTGGTGATGGCTTCGACGAGGCCGGCATCGTGCTGCTGGAACAGCTGGCCAGCGCCCGCCGCGAAGTGGCACTGCTGCAGATCCTCACCGCCGACGAGCGCGACTTCCCGTTCGATGCCGGCCATCGCTTCCGCGACCCGGAAACCGGCGAGGAACTGCTGGGTGACGGCGCGGCGATCCGCGCCGACTACCTGCAGCGCTTCGCTGAGGCGCGCAGCGCCTTGCAGGCGCGCCTGCAGGCCAGCGGCATCGTCCGTGCCACCGGCTGGCTCGACCAGCCGCTGGACCAGCCACTGCAGGCACTGTTCGGCCGCGGGGGCGGCGCATGACCCTGCTGTTCCCGTTGGGCCTGGCCGCGCTCGCTGCAGGATTGCTGCCGCTGCTGATCCACCTGGCCCGCCGCCATCCGTACACGCCACTGGATTTCGCCGCGCTGCGCTGGCTGCGCGCGCAGATCCGGCCGCGCCAGCGCATCCGCTTCGATGACTGGCCGTTGCTGCTGGTGCGCCTGCTGTTGCTGGCCGCGCTGGCAGTACTGCTGGCGCGACCTGCGTTGACCGGGCCTGCGCCAGCCCCCACCGCGTGGACGGTCGTGGCCCCGGGGTTGGATGCTGCCGCGCTGCGCGGCACCGCCGACGAGGGCAACTGGCATTGGCTGGCCCCCGGCTTCCCCACCATCGATCAGGCGCCCGGTGCATCCAGTGCGTCGCTGCCCAGCCTGCTGCGTGAGCTGGACGCGCAGCTGCCTGCGGGCACCCCGTTGACCGTGCATGTTCCCGACCCCCTGCCCGGCCTGGATGGCACCCGCCTGCAACTGTCACGCGACGTGCAATGGCACCCGCAGCCGATGCCGGTCACTCCTTCCCGGGCGGCCGCGGCCATTCCGCGGCTGCGCGCGCACGACGGAGCGTCCGCCACCGCCCAGCACTGGTTGAATGCACTGCAGCGCGCGTGGGGCGCGAGGGCGCTGCCCGCATCGCTGCCGGCGCATACCCTGCCCGAGCGCGGCGAGATCGGCGTCTGGAGCCACAGCGACGCACTGCCGGCGGATTGGCAGGCATGGCTGCGCGCCGGTGGCCGGGTGATGACTACCGGCAAGCCTGCTGCCGACGCCCGCATCCTCCTGCGCGATGCCGAGGGCGCCCCCCTGCTGTGGCAGCAACGCGTCGGCCACGGGGTCCTGCTGTCTCTGCCCGGCGACTGGGATGCCTCGGGCAACGCTGCCTTGCGCGATCCACAGGTGCCGCGTGCCCTGCTGCTGGCCCTGCAAGCGCCCCCTTCGCCGCGCCTCGGCGATGCACGTGACCAGGCGCCGCACCGGGCCGCATTGCCTGCTGCAACACCACCGCTGCGCGAGCCGACGCCTTGGCTGCTGCTGGCCATCGTGCTGCTGTTCGCGCTGGAGCGCTGGATGGCCAGCAGCCGCCGGCGCAGGGTGGCCGCATGAACACCCTGCAACGCGCCTGGCAACGCGCGCGCCGCCGCCGGGCGCTCATCACCCTGCTGCTGGGCCTGCCATGGGCGCTGGCCGCCACGATGCTGGCCCTGCGCCTGGCCGGCTTCGATAGCGCCTGCGTGGTCGGCACGGTCAGCCTGCTCGCCTGCGCAGCGCTCGCCACGGCGCGTTCCCGCCAGTTGGACCGGCAGTGGTTGCAGCGCCAGCTCGACGGCAGCGGTAGCAGCGAGGACAGTGCCGACCTGCTGTTCGCCGATGGCGCTACGCTCAATCCACTGCAACAGCGCCAGCGCACGCATGTGCTGGCCACGCTGGAGCGCGCAATGCCGGACCTGCGTCCGCGCTGGCCGCGCAGGGCGTTGGCCCTGAACTGGGTCGCTGGCCTGGCCATCGTTGCGCTGGCATTCGGCTGGCCACGTTCCAGCCCCGGCCCCGCACCGGCGCGCACATCGGCGCCTGGCAGCACGGCGGCCACAGGCCCGCTGCACCTGCAGTCCGCCCGCCTGCGCATCGATGCGCCGGCCTATACCGGCCAGGCCACGCTTACCCAGAGCACGCTGGATGCCAAGGTCGCCGCCGACAGCACGCTGTCGTGGTCGCTGCGCTTCGATCGCGCGCCGGACAAGGCATGGTTGCAGTTCCACGACGGCCGGCGGCTGCCGCTGAGCCAGCGGGATGGACAGTGGCAGGCGGAGGACGTGGCGCGCACGCCGGTGCTGTACCGCGTGGTGAGCGAACCCGCACTGGCCGAAGCCCGCCTGCATCGGCTGGATGTGGTCGCTGACCGCGCGCCCAGCGTACGCGTGCTGGAGCCCGCCGCGACCCTGGTTCCGGGCACGCCCGGGCAGCGCCAGTGGTCGCTGCGCTTCGAGGCCAGCGATGACTACGCCGTGGCCACGCAGGCAACGCTGTCGATCACCGTCACGCAGGGCAGCGGCGAGAACATCACCTTCGTTCGCCGCAGTGTCGGCCTCATCGGCAGCGGCGAAGCAACCGCACGGCGTTTCGCGCATACCCTCGACCTGGCCGCGCTGGGCGCGCAACCCGGCAGCGATGTCATCGCCCAGCTGGAGGTACGCGACAACCACGCGCCGACGCCGCAGACCGGGCGCAGCAGCAGTGTGATCCTGCGCCTGCCCAGCGCCGACGTCGCGCTCGGTGCCGAGCTGGAAGGACGGATCAAGAAGACCCTGCCGGCCTACTTCCGCAGCCAGCGGCAGATCATCATCGATGCCGAAGCGCTGATCCGGCAGCGACGCGCCCTTGCCGCCGACGACTTCGTGAAGCGCAGCGATGCGATCGGCGTCGACCAGCGCATCCTGCGCCTGCGCTATGGCCAGTTCCTGGGCGAAGAAAGCGAAGGCGCACCGAAGCCGCCGCCGACCAGCGACCTGCCCACCAGCGATACGCCGACCGCGGACAGCCACGACGACGATCACGATCACGACCATGGCGCCGATGCCGGAGCGCACGACGCGCATGGCCACGATCACGGCGGCAAGCCGGCCAATGCCGATACGCCACCGGTGTTCGGCAGCGATACCGACGTGCTCTCCGAATACGGACACACCCATGACCACGCCGAGGCGGCGACGCTGCTCGATCCGCAGACCCGCGCCACCCTGAAGGCCGCGCTGGACCAGATGTGGTCGGCCGAAGGCGAGCTGCGCCAGGGGCGCCCGCAGCAGGCGCTGCCGTTCGCCTACAAGGCCCTGGGTTTCATCAAGCAGGTGCAGCAGGCCGAACGCATCTATCTGGCCCGGGTCGGGCCGGAGCTGCCGCCGATCGATGAAGGCCGACGCCTGGGCGGTGACCGCGCCGGGCTGGCCAGCCGTGAGCTGCCGTTGGCCGCGCGCACCCCACCGGATCCGGCCATCGTCGAAGCCTGGCAGCGCCTCGGTGATGACAACGGCGCACCGGATCTCGATGCGCTCGCGGCCTGGCAGCAGCGCAACGCTCCCTACCTGCCCGATGCACTCGATCTGGCCGCCGCCATCGAACAACTGCGCATCGAGCCCGGTTGCAGCGATTGCCGCCAGCGCCTGCGCGCGCAGCTGTGGCGGGCGCTGCAGCGTCCACTGCCGCAGGCGATGCGGCGCAGTGCCGCTGATGCGATGGGCCAGCGCTACCTCGATGCGCTGGAGGCACAGCCATGAACACCGCCGGCCTGAATCTGTGGATCGCGCTGGCACTGGCCCTGATCGTGGTCATCGCCAGCGTGCGCCAGCTGCGTGGCAGCGCCACGTCCCCAGGCCGCCGGTGGTGGGTGATCGCCCTGCAGATCATCGCCGCCGCGCTGCTGTACGTCTGCCTGGTGCCGCCCACCCGCCAGCAACCCGCCAGCGGTCTGGTCGTGCTCGGAATCGATGCCGGCAAGGCCGGCGCACTGCCGGCCAGCGAAGGCCCGCTGCTGCTGTTGCCGGAAGCGGCCGATGTGCCCGGCGCCCAGCGCGTCCCCGATCTGGCCACCGCACTGCGCCTGCACCCGGCCTCCACGCTCACCCTGGTCGGTGCCGGCCTGGCTGCGCGCGATCGGGACACCGCGCTGCCACCGGACGTGCGCTGGCAGCCGGCGCCGCCACCACGCGGTTGGATCGCGCTGCGACCACCGGCCGACGTCGCGCCCGGTGCGCGCTTCGAGGTACGGGCGCAGGCGCGCGGCGTTGCCCGGGCGAAGGCGGAGCTGCTCGACCCGGCCGGCAGCGTCGTCGACCGCCGCGATGTTGCAGCAGATGGTCAGGTGCAGCTGAGCGGCGTTGCCCGCGCCGAAGGCCGCAGCGTGTTCCAGCTGCGCCTGCTTGATGCCGACGGCCATGGGGTGGACAGCGTGCCGGTGCCGCAGCAGACCCTGCCGGCCGCGCCGCTGCGCCTGCGGGTGCGCGCCGGTGCGCCGGGACCAGAATTGAAGTACCTGCGGCGATGGGCGGCCGATGCCGGCATCCACGTGCAGGTGCAGGCCGATGTCGGCGCCGGGGTGAGCGTCGGCGACGGTGCATTGCCGCTCGATGCGGAATCACTGGCACGCATCGACCTGCTGGTGCTGGACGAGCGCAGCCTGGCCGCGTTGAGCACAGCCCAGCTGGCCACCGTGCGCCAGGCCCTGCGCGAGGGACTGGGTGTACTGGTGCGCAGTGGCGGCACGGCTTCGGCCAGCGCGCGCCTGCGCATGCGCATGCGCGAACTGGGGCTGCCGGTGCAGGGCGATGGCAGCAGCCACGCGCTCGAACTACCCGGCGACGGCGACAGCGCGGTGCTCGCGGCACGACGTGGCCCGCTCGCCGCAGGTACGCTGCCGACCGGCTACGGCGAAGAGGCGGACCGCAGTTCGCACAGCGCCGCCCTGCCCACGCTGGAAGCACTGGCGCTGCAGGCGCCGGGCAGCACCGCGCTGCTGCACGATCGCACCGGCATGGCGGTCGGCGGCTGGCGCGCTGCCGGCAGGGGCCGCATCGGCCTGCTGCCACTGACCGACACCTGGCGCTGGGTGCTGGCCGGCCGCGACGACCGCCACGGCGAGCTGTGGAGCGGCGTGGTTGCCACGCTGGCGCGTGCGCAAGGCAGCGCTGATGCGCTGTGGTCGCCACAGCCGATCAGCTGGGCCGGCGAGCGGCAGGCGCTGTGCGGCGTGCAGGCACCGCTGCAGGCCTTCAACGCACGCGGCGACGGTGTGCCGCTGATCGTCGACCGCACCACGTCAGACCTGCGTTGCGCGGGCTGGTGGCCGCGTGAGGCGGGCTGGCAGCGCCTGCGGCACGGTGAGACTACGGTCTGGCGCTACGCATTCGACCCGAAGGACGCGCCCGCACTGCACCGGCAGGCGATGATCGAGGCCACCACGCAGGCGTTGGCCTCACGTACGTCGGCGAATACGACGCTCATGTCGCCGGTGCCGGGCTCACGCTGGCCCGGGTGGCTGGGTTTTGTGCTGTGCGCATCGCTGCTGTGGTGGCTGGAGCGGCGGCGCTGACCCGGGCTCGGATCCCTTTCGCTGGCGAAAGGGCTCTGAACCCACCGACTGGATCGCACACAGCATCCACGCATGGCGTGGATCTACCAGCTCCCTCCGTCATGCGTCCTTCAGTGCTTCGCCGCGCGCCGGTACACGCCGTTGAAGCGCACGTTCATGCCGCCGCATTCGCTGTTGTCGGCCACGATCAGCACCTCACCCAGCGAATGCACCCGCACCTTGCAGGTGTCTTCAACGAATTCCACATCGGCACCACGCGGCGTCGCGCGCGCTTCCACCTGGCCCATGTTCGGCCCATACGGACGCTGCTCCGGCGTGGGGTTGGCGGAGGGCCAGTAGGCGTCGCCTTCCACATGCAGCTGCCCGCCCTGCACGGTGATGCGCAGGCCGTTGTCGCCGTCTTTCCAGTGCCCCGCCCAGTCCTTCAGCGCCGGCACAACCACCGGCAGCGGCTGCAGCTTGCTGCGGTCCACCCAGCCCGCACTGCCGCCCACCTTGTTCGGGAAGAACGCGCAGCGGTAACGGCCCAGGTCGCGACCGGTCACCACCGTATCGCCGTTGATCACATAGCCGCGCTGGCGGCAGGCGGGTTCGCCCTTCGCCGGGCAGCCGTCCATGTCGCCGAGCAGGTACAGGCGTGGCGTATCGACCACGCGTGCCAGCGCAAACTGGCCCTGTTCGGACGGAAATGCGCCATTGCGGCAGGCGCCCCCACCGGCGATGCCGTCAGCGAAGGCGGACGCCGGCAGCAATGCAGCCAGCAGGCAGAACGAACGCAGGAACATGGCAGCGCCACCGATTGAGGAACCCGCAGGATAACCGGCCTACTTCACCGGCGGCGCCTCGCCCCCATCCTGCTGCTGGGAAAAGCGCAGCGCACGCTGCTGCTGTTCGGCACTGAGCTCCGGCGGAGGCCGTGCAACGGCCGCCTGGATCTGGTCCGGCCCGCCGGTGAGCTTGTTGATCCCCTTGGCCGCCGCCAGCACGCCCTTGACCACGCCCATCATGATGTAGCCGCCGCCCATGCTGACCTGCTCCGGCGACGGCGGTTCGCTCCAGTCGCGGCTGAAGCGGTTGTCGCCGAACTTTACCGGGTTCTTGAAGCGATACAGGTCCAGCGGCTCGTCGTCGGGCTTGAGCGCACGCACTTCGCCGAGGGTGGTGACGTTGTCCTGCGATGGAGCGGCGGGGAGGGACGCGGTGCCTGCAGCCGGCGCATCCACCGGGGGAGTGGGCGCTGGGTCAGGCCCCGCTATCGGCGCGGCCTGCTGCGCCTGCGCGAGACCCGCCAGCAACAGGCTGACCAGGAGTGCTCCCTGCGTTCCACGTCGTGCCACAGCCATCCACCCTGTTGGTTGCGTCCAGCACCCAAGGATACGGATGCCGGCTTCAGAATTCGTTGCTGCATCGGCAGCTGTTCAGCCAGGGGAGATGCAGCGATGCCATCCGGCAAAGGCACTGAACGGTTCACGGCCGCGCAGGCGGTGTCTCACATCCTGAGACGTGGATGTGGTGCCATGTGACCCCTCGTAAAACGTCCCGGCTCCACTTTCCATGGTCTACGAACTCGCCAAGCGCACCGCCGATGCGGAGCAGAAGCTCGCCACCCGCGATGGCCTGCCGGCCCGCGATGGCGCACTGCTCAGCGCGCGCCTGCAGCGTCGCTACCAGGACCGCATCACCGGCAGCTTCGCCATTCCCGGCCGCGAAGGCCGCTATGCGCCGCTTCCCGCCTCGGTACCGCCGGCGCTGGCCGCGGCGCTGCAGGCACGCGGCATCGAGCAGCTCTACAGCCACCAGGCCGAGGCCTGGGAGGCCAGCCAGCGCGGCGAGCACGTGGCCATCGTCACCCCCACCGCCAGCGGCAAGTCGTTGTGCTACACCTTGCCGGTGGTCAGCGCGGCCATGCAGGACAAGGCCAAGGCGCTGTACCTGTTCCCGACCAAGGCGCTGGCCCAGGACCAGGTGGCCGAGCTGCTCGAACTCAACCGTGCCGGCGACCTGGGCGTGAAGGCCTTCACCTTCGATGGCGATACCCCGGGGGATGCACGGCAGGCGATCCGCCTGCATGGCGACATCGTGGTGTCCAATCCGGACATGCTGCACCAGGCGATCCTGCCGCATCACACCAAGTGGGCGCAGTTCTTCGAGAACCTGCGCTACATCGTCATCGACGAGGTGCATACCTACCGCGGCGTGTTCGGCAGCCACGTCACCAACGTGCTGCGCCGGCTCAAGCGCATCTGCGCGTTCTACGGCGTGCAACCGCAGTTCATCCTGTGCTCGGCCACCATCGGCAACCCGCAGGCGCATGCCGAAGCGTTGATCGAGGCGCCGGTCACCGCCATCACCGAATCCGGCGCACCCAGCGGGCCGAAGCAGGTGCTGCTGTGGAACCCGCCGGTGATCAATCCGGACCTGGGCCTGCGCGCTTCAGCGCGCTCGCAGAGCAACCGCATCGCGCGCATCGCGATCAAGTCCGGGTTGAAGACGCTGGTGTTCGCGCAGACACGGCTGATGGTCGAAGTGCTGACCAAGTACCTGAAGGACATCTTCGACCACGACCCGCGCAAGCCGCCGCGCATCCGTGCCTACCGCGGCGGCTACCTGCCCACCGAACGCCGCGAGACCGAGCGGGCGATGCGCGCCGGCAACATCGACGGCATCGTCAGCACCTCGGCGCTGGAGCTGGGGGTGGATATCGGCAGCCTGGACGTGGTCATCCTCAACGGCTACCCCGGCAGCGTGGCCGCCACCTGGCAGCGCTTCGGCCGTGCCGGCCGTCGCCAGCAGCCGGCGCTGGGGGTGATGGTGGCCAGCTCGCAGCCACTGGACCAGTACGTGGTGCGGCATCCGGATTTCTTTGCCGAAGCCTCGCCCGAACATGCGCGCATCGCGCCGGACCAGCCGCTGATCCTGTTCGACCACATCCGCTGCGCCGCGTTCGAGCTGCCGTTCCGGGTCGGCGATGGCTTCGGCCCGATCGACCCGGAAGTGTTCCTGGAAGCGCTGGCCGAAACCGAGGTCCTCCACCGCGAAGGCGAACGCTGGGAATGGATCGCCGACAGCTACCCGGCCAACGCGGTCAGCCTGCGCGCGGTCGCCGACGGCAACTTCGTGGTGGTCGACCGCAGCGATGGCCGCCAGCAGATCATCGCCGAGGTCGATTATTCCGCCGCCGCGCTCACCCTGTACGAGGGCGCCATCCACATGGTGCAGTCCACGCCCTACCAGGTGGAAACGCTGGACTGGGAGGGCCGCAAGGCCTACGTCACCCGCACCCACGTGGACTACTACACCGACAGCATCGACTTCACCCGGCTCAAGGTGCTGGACCGCTTCGACGGCGGCGTGGCCGGCCGTGGCGATTCGCACCATGGCGAAGTGCACGTGGTCCGCCGCGTGGCCGGCTACAAGAAGATCCGCTACTACACCCACGAGAACATCGGTTATGGCCCGGTGAATCTGCCCGACCAGGAACTGCACACCACCGCGGTCTGGTGGCAGTTGCCGCAGGCCCTGCTGCTGCGCGCGTTCGCCAGCAAGCAGGATGCGCTCGATGGCTTCCTCGGTGCGGCGTATGCGCTGCACATCGTCGCCACCGTGGCGGTGATGGCCGATGCGCGCGACCTGCAGAAGTCGGTCGGCAACGGCGATGGTTCCTGGTTCGCCATCGCCGACCAGAGCGGCCGTGGCCAGCTGCGCGGCAGCGAAGGCGATCCTGGCGGGGTGGAGCTGCTGCAGGAGTTCGTACCCACGGTCTATCTGTACGACAACTTCCCCGGCGGCGTCGGCCTCAGCGAACCGCTCTGGCAGCGCCAGGCCGAGCTGGTGCAGCGCGCGCGCGAACTGGTCCAGCGCTGCGACTGCAAGGCCGGCTGCCCGGCCTGTGTCGGCCCGGTGCTGGCCGCACAGGAGGACGATGAGACCTCGCCGCGGGCGCTGGCGCTGCGCGTGCTGGACCTGTTCGATGCCGAAGCCTGCCAGTACGTGCGCGACGTGGTGGTGACCACGCGCGAGCCGATGGAGTTGCTGGCACCGTGAGCCTGAGCCTGGACAAGCTGCGCCTGCTGCGGAAGCAGGCCGGCGACCCGAAAGCCGCCGTACCGGCGGCACCGGACGCTCCCGCTGCACCTGCGGCACCGCGGGCCGCCAACGATGCGCAACAGCCGCCGGTCGAGCGCTCGGTGTTCGCCTGGGTCGAACAGGAGATCCGCCACAAGCCGACCGGCGCTGCGGCCTGTGCCCCGACACCGGCGCCGGCAACGCTGCGGCGGCCGGAGGTGGGAAGCCTGCATCGCCTGCTCGGCCTGCGCGCGCGCGGCGCCGCCACGCCGGCACGCGCCAGCGCACAGGATCGCCAGCTACCGGGGGAGGAGATCGCACCGGGCCTGTTCCTGGTCGAATCGCTGCAACCGCAGCCGATCCCGGCCGCCCCGTTGTCACTGGCCTTCGCCAGGCGCGAGGACCAGCACGTGGCCGCGCGCGATCTGCTGTTCTTCGATACCGAGACCACCGGCCTGGCCGGTGGCACCGGCACCCGCGCCTTCATGATCGGCGCGGCCGACTGGCACGTGTGCCCGCAGCGCGGCGAGGGCCTGCGCATCCGCCAGCTGCTGATGTCCACCCTGGCCGCCGAAGAGGCGATGCTGGCCACCTTCGCCGGCTGGCTGCAGCCGTCCACCGTGTTCTGCAGCTACAACGGCCGCAGCTACGATGCGCCGCTGCTGAAGGCGCGCTATCGGCTGGCCCGCCAGCCCGACCCGATCAGTGCACTGGACCACGTCGACCTGCTCTACCCCACGCGCCGTCGTTACCGCGGCCGCTGGGAGAACTGCAAGCTGTCCACCATCGAACGCCAGCTGCTGCGCGTCGTGCGCGAGGACGACCTGCCGGGCTCGGAGGCGCCTGGTGCCTGGTTGCGCTTCCTGCGCGGCGGCGACGCGGTGAACCTGCGGCGGGTGGCCGACCACAACCACCAGGACGTGGTGACCCTGGCCCTGCTGTTGCAGCGGCTGGTACGCGAGGAACAGCGCGAACGCGAGACGCTGGCGCTGGTCGGGCAGTAGGCGTTGACATGCCCTGACGGTGGCAGCGGTGACACTGCCGGCACCATCCACGCCTGGAGCCTGACGATGCGTCCCAGTCCCCTTGTCCTGCTCGCCATCCTGCCCTTGGCCGCCTGCAGTCACGCCGGCGGCAGCACCGCCCACGATCCTGCGCCGGCGCCCGTGGCCGATGCCGGGCACGAATGCAGACCCGAGGCGCTGGACGCCTTCACCGGCAAGACCGCCGACGAGGCCACGATCAGGAAACTGGTGGCTGACAGCGGCGCGCGCGGCGCACGGGTGGTCAAGCCGGGCATGGCGGTGACCATGGACTTCCGCCAGGACCGCGTCACCGTGCAGGTGGACGCGCAGAACCGCATCGAACGCGCCAGCTGCGGTTGATCGACCCGGTGGGTGCCGGCCACTGGCCGGCGCCCCACATTGCCGGCCAGCGGCCGGCACTACCAGTCAGAGACGCTCGGCCTTGCCGCTGGCCAGTGCGCGCGCGATCACCTGCTGTGCCTGCTGCGACGCCTGCGCATGCACGCGGGCCTGGCGCTCGCCAAGCGCGGCCTGCTGGCTGCCCAGCGCCGCCTGACGGCTGGCCAGTTCAGACTGCTGGCTGGCCAGCCGCTGGATGTCGCGGGTGTGGCCGGCACGCGCGCTTTCGTTGTCCACGTCCTGCATGGCACGACGTGCCTGTGCTGCGGCCTCACGCGCGGCCTCACGTGCAATGGCCGAATCGCGGGTCGCGCCCCGCGCCGCCTTCGCCGCCTCGGCCGCCGCTTCGCGGTTGATGTCATGCGCGGCCATCGCGCTGCGCGCGGCCTCGGCGGCCGCCAAGGCGATGCGTCGCGCCTCCTCGCCCTGCAGGCGGCCCATCTCGCCCATCTGCCTGCCGAGTTCACCCTGCCGGCGGCCCAGCGCACTCTGCTGACGGCCGAGTTCGCGCTGCTGGCGGCCCAGATCCACCGCGCCACTGTAGGCACGCTGCAGGCTCTGGATCATCATCGGATCACGCACCACGTAGCGCTTGTCGCCCTGGCGGAACCACAACGCCGGGCCCTTGCCGAGCTGCTGGCGGGCCACCGTCACGTCATCCATGCCGCCGTTGGCGAAGGTCGAATCACCATCGACCAGCACGAAGGCCTGCGGCGGCGACCTGCCCAGGTCCAGGCGGCCATAGGTGGTGATGGATGAGGCCGTCGAAGTCGTTCCCTGGGGGTCTTCGGCCATGCCGGCGGCGGCGTCGAAATCGGCCACGTCGGCATCGTCGGGCCCGGTCGTATCAGCGGGTTCGGCCGGTGCTGCAGGCGCCTCCGGTGCAGCCGGTGCTGCAGGCGCCGCCGGCACACCCGCGGCCGATGGCGGTGCGGCCGGGGCCTTGGGAGCCTTCGGCGGTGGCGGCACAGCCACCTTCGGTGCCGTCGGCGGCGCGGGCGGAGTTGGCGGCACCGGGGCCGCGACCAGGCGCATCGGCGCCACGCCCACCAGGACCACCACGGCCGTCAGCGCCATCGCCAGAACGCGCGGGCAGGCCCGGCGCGGCTGCAGCGACAGCAGGCGGCGCTTGAGGCTGGTGGCGTCCGGCGCGGCACTGGCCACGCCCAGGTGTGGCTGCGGCGCAACGCCCAGCTGCAGCAGCAGGCGGCCATAGGCCTGGCGGCTGGCACCCTGCTGGCCCACCACGGCCGCGTCCACGGCTTCCTCGCGGGCCTGCGCGTATTCGCGCACCGACAGGCGCAGCAACGGGTGGAAGAAGAACAGATGCTGGGCCAGCGCGGGCAGCAGGCCCCATTGCAGGTCACGGCGCTGCAGGTGCTGCAGTTCGTGGGTCAGTGCCAGGTCCAGCGCGTCGCCCTGCAGGGCGTTGTCGCCCGCCGGCAGCAGCAGCACCGGGCGGAACGGACCGACCAGCTGCGGTGCGTCCACCTGCCTGCTCATCCACAGCCGCGGCGCAGGGCGCACGCCGTGTGCATCGGACGCCAGCTGCAACGCGGCTACCAGCGCCTCGTCCGTGCAGGGATACGCCGCCGCCAGCAACGCGCGGCAGCGACGCCATTCACCGAAGGTGCGCAGGGTCATCAGCAGCACGCCCGACATCCACAGGCCGGCCAGTGCCACCGCCCACCACGCCATGGCCGGCATGTCCGCCGCAGCCGTGGGCATCGCAGCCAGCAGCTGTGCCGAGGCTTCCGGGGCCAGCGGATAGACTACGTCGGCGGCCGCATCGGTTGCGGTCATCGCCACCGCCTGCGGTGCGGGCAGCCAGGCCAGCTGCAGCGGCTGGCTCCAGAACAGGCCAAGCACGGCCTGCAGCGATACCAGCCACCACAGGCGGCAGCGGGTCGCCGCCGACAGTGACGGCAGCGCGCGGCACACGCCATACACCAGGGCCACCAGCAACATAGTCTGCAGGCTGGTCCAGCCCAGCCGTTCCAACAACGGGATCAGCATCGTGGTGTCCATGGCTCAGCCCTCGTGGCGACGCGATTGGAGTTGGGCCACCAGCGCTTCCAGCTCGGCCAGTTCGTTGTCGCTGACCTGCTGGCGCTGCGACAGGTAGGCCACGAACGGCGACACCGAGCCCTGCAGGGTGTTGTCGACGAACTGGGCCACGGCGCCCTGCAGCACGCTCTGCGGGCCACGGGTGGCCTGGTAGCGGTAGACGCCGTCCTGCTGGTGGCGCTGAAGATACCCCTTCGCCCGCAGCCGCTCCATCATCGTCAGCACGGTCGAACGGGCCAGGCCGCGGGCCTCGCCGTAGCCACTGGCGACCTCGCCGACCGTGGCCGGCGCATGTTCATCGATGTACTGCAGCAGGGCCAGTTCCTGGTCCCCGATCGTCTTGCCACGCATGACACCACTCCCTTGACTACACGTGTCGTCACTTTCTCTGTGACGACAGTTGTAGTCAACCCCCCCGGAAGTCATGGGCCGACGAACGGTAGGCACCACCGCGCACTTAAACCTTTGACGCGCCGTCTGCATCCGATCCGCAACGTCCCAGTGGAATGCCGCATGTTCCGTCCCACGCTCCGAGTGCTGCTCATGCTCATCAGTGCACTGCCCTTCGCTGCCATCTCTGCCAGCCACGACCCGGCCAACGACCAGACCCGCCGCCTGATCCGCCAGGTCATGCTGGAACAGCGCATCCCCGGCTTGCAGGTCGCCGTGGTCAAGAAGGGACAGATCGTGCTGTCAGAGGCCTATGGCCTGGCCAACGTCGAGAACGGCGTGCCTGCCACGCGCGACACCCGCTTCCCGCTCAATTCGGCCACCAAGGCGTTCACCGGCGTGGCCGCCGCACAGTTGGCACAGCGGGGGCAGCTGGATCTGGACGCGCCGGCGTCGCGCTACCTGGATGATCTTCCACCTGCGTGGAAAGACGTACGCGTGCGCCAGTTGCTGGCGCATACCTCAGGCCTTCCGGACATCCTTGATGCGAACGGACTGCTTGGCGGTGGCTCCGAGGCACAGGCATGGGCGGCAGTCACCGCGCGCCCTGTCGAAGCCGCCCCGGGGCAGCGTTTTGCCTACAACCAGACCAACTACGTGCTGCTGGCCAGGATCATCGCGCAGCTATCCGGCATGCCCTACGAACGCTTCCTGGCCACCGGCCAGTTCAGCGGTGCACGCATGTCGCGCACCACCTTCGGCGACAGCTATGACCTGGTTCCGGATGTGGCGACGATGTACAGCCTGGCCCCGCGTGCCACCGACGCTGCGGATGCGCCGTCGCGCCTGTCGCACTGGTTCTATGACATACCGCCTTCGTTGTGGGCCGGTGGCGGCGTCCTCACCACCGCCGACGACACCGCGCGCTGGCTGGTCGCGCTGACCGAAGGCGGCCTGTTGGACGACGCCGCGCGTGCACGCATGTGGTCGGCCGAGCGTCTGGCCGATGGCCGTGCCGGCCCCTGGGCCGCCGGCTGGCCCGTGCTGCAGGACACACCGGACCTGCAGGTCGCCGGCATCGGCGGTGCCCGCTCGGCCTTCGTGGTCTATCCCGAGCGCGGCGTGGCAGTGGTGGTGCTGACCAATCTTGTCGGTGCCAATCCGCAGCAGTTTATTCCACGCATTGCCGATCTTTATGCGCCTGCGGTGACCGTGCCCTGAGGCGGCCGGCCAGCGGCCGGCACTACCGGCAGTGCCTGTTCACCCACGCGGCCCGCCCATCACCGGCAGGATCACCCCGCTGATGTAGCTGGCACAGGCTGGCGACGCCAGGAACACATAGGCCGGTGACAGCTCCTCGGGCTGTGCGGGCCGGCCCATGTCACTGTCCTTGCCGAATTCCGCTACGTCTTCAGCCTGCTTGTCAGCCGGATTCAACGGCGTCCACACCGGACCGGGTGCCACGCAGTTGACCCGGATGCCACGTGGCAGCAGCTGGCTGGCCAGGGCCTTGGTGAACGCATGGATCGCGCCCTTGGTGGCCGAGTAATCGATCAGCGCCTTGCTGCCGAAGAGTCCGGTTTCCGAACCGGTGTTGATGATGCTGGCGCCCTCGCCCATGTGCGGCAGTACCGCACGCGCCATCTGGATGTAGCCGCCGATGTTGGTCTGCAGCGTCTCCTGCAGGTGCGCGTCTTCCAGATCCTCCAGCCGCTCGCAGTGCAGCTGGAACGCGGCGTTGTTGACCAGGATGTCGATGCCACCGAAGGCCTTGGCCACCTGCTTCACCGCCTTGTTGCAGAAGCGCGGGTCGCGCACGTCACCGGCGATCACCACACAGCGGCCGCCTTCGCGCTCCACGTGCTGGCGGGTGAGGTCGGCATCTTCGGCCTCGTCCAGGTGCAGGACCGCCACATCGGCGCCTTCGCGTGCGAACAGCACGGCCACCGCGCGGCCGATGCCGGAATCACCGCCCGTGACGATCGCGCGCATGCCCTGCAGCTTGCCGCTGCCGGTGTAGTCCGGCGCGAGGAAGCGCGGCGCCAGCGCCAGTTCGTGTTCGTGCCCCGGCTTTGCCAGCTGCTGGGCCGGCATGGCCTCCGGCTGGCGGCGTGCGCCGGCCTGGGTGGCGGTCTTTTTCGTGGCCTTCTTGGCCGCGCGGGCGTCCTTGGCCTTTTCCTGGTCCTGCAGGCGCCGCTGCCGGGCGGCAACGCGGGCAGCGCGGGGATCACCGGCGGCGGCCTTGCGCGTTGCGGTCTTCACCACCCGCGTACGCGCAGTGCCTGCAGCCGTTTCCGCAGCCGGCGCCTTCGCACCCTTGCGTACCTTGGGGGATGCCTTGCGGCGGGCGGGCACCTTCTTGCTCGTGGCCATGGGGTCTCCTTCAGTCAGATGGGAATGGGGGCTGCTCAGGCGCGGTCGGCCACGCCCTGCACGCCGGCGTGGCTGGCACAGTGCGCACAGCAGAAGATCCGGCCGTCGCCTTCGACGCCGTGGCCGATCACCGCGCAGTCGCAGTGCGCGCAGTGCGGGGCGAAGGCATGGATCGCGCACTCGAACGAGTCAAACGTGCCGCTGCGCCCGCCCTGCTGCAGGGTGAAGCTCTTGTCGTAGTCGTTACCGCAGACATCACAGGTGGCCATCTCGCGCCTCCGTGGTGTGGAAAGAAACGTCAGTGTGGCCATCGCCGATGTCGCCGACGGTGAATGCCCTGTGTCGCGCGCGTGCAGGCCATTCATGCCGTCACCACGCAGCGCCCGGCACGCTGTCGACCCGATCACCACGGAGCAGGACCATGATGCGCGCATTCAGCGTGGCCGTACTCACTTTCGCCGTCACCGCCTGCAGCAGTACGCCGGTCGCACAGGTACAGCCGATCGATGGCGTGATTTCCGGCCAGTGCCACAGCGACAAGGTGCGTGGCGCCGTGGGCCTGGCCGCTTCGGACGCCACCGTGGCCCGCGCACGCGTGGACAGCGACAGCCTGCAGGTGCGCGTGCTGCGCCATGACGGCCCGCGGGTACCACCGGCCAGTGAAGGCGGCGACCGCCTGACCATCGAGAAAGGCCGAACCAACAACATCGTCGCGATCTATTGCGGCTGACGACGGCGGCTGAGCCGGCGCGCCCTGCGCAATACGCGCAGGGTGGCCTGCTCCCACTGGCGCGGCCCACGCAGGCCGGCCAGTGCCGCCAGTTCACCGCGCTCCCAGCCGGCAAACACGCACGGGTCGATGTAGGCCTTGCGGCACACGGCCGGTGTGTTGCCCAACCGCGCCGCGACCTGGCACACCACGCTGCGCTGTGCCTGCGCCAACGCACGCTGGCTGGCCGGTTCCGGCAGCTCGGTGGCGGCAAACGCCTGCACTGCGGCCACGGTGCCGCCCCAGGTGCGGAAATCCTTGGCCGTGAAATCTTCGCCCATCACTTCGCGCAGATAATCGTTCACTGCACCCGAATCCACCGGCTGCAGCGCACCTTCATCGTCGCGGTACTGGAACAGCGCCTGGCCCGGCAGCTGCTGCAGGCGCCGCACCAGCAGCCCCAGCCGGCGATCACCCACGGTCACTTCCTGCAGCTGGCCGGACTTGCCTCGGAAACGCATGCGCACCCGCCCACCCCGCAACAGCTCCAGATGGCGGTTGCGCAGGGTGGTCAGCCCGAATGAACGGTTCTGCTGGGCATAGGTTTCATTGCCGACCCGCACCAGCGTGTCGGCCAGCAGTGCGACCACCATCGCCAGCACCTTTTCGCGCGGAAACCCTGGACGCTTCAGGTCCCGCGACAGCCGTCGCCGCAGCGTGGGCAGGGCGTCGCCAAAGGCGATGATGCGGTCGAACTTGCCGGCGTCGCGCTCTTTCGCCCAGTCGGCGTGGTAACGGTACTGCTTGCGCCCGCGCGCATCGCGGCCGGTGGCCTGCAGGTGGCCGTTGGCGTGGGCGCAGATCCACACGGCGGTGTAGGCCGGTGGAATGGCCAGTGCGCGGATGCGCTGCAGGGTGGCCGCGTCGCGAACCACGTGACCGTCCGCGTCGCGGTAGCTGAAGCCCTGGCCGGCGCGGCGCCGGCTGATGCCCGGCTGGGTGTCATCGACATAGCGCAGGCCGGCCGCGCGCGCGGCCTGTCGTTCGGGGGAAGAGGGGGTTGGCATGACCACAGTGTCGCCGTCGCGATGCCGCGATCCTGTCGATAACAGAAGACAAACACGTGAGGGCCGGATCGCCGCTATGCTCGGGTTTTCACAATCCCTTCCGGAGTCATGATGTCGTTCCCGATTCGCGCCCGTTCGCTCTCCGCCCTGCTGCTGCCGGCCGTACTGGCCCTGACCGCCTGCCAGGCTCCGGCGCTGGATGAACAGGATTCGGCCACGGCCCATGCGCAGCAGGCGGCCGAAGCGGCCAAGGCACCGGCCGACGAAGCCGGCAAGGCCACCGAGGCACCGCCGGTCGGCACCTGCGATGCCAGCCAGGTGCAGAGCCTGGTCGGCCAGGCCTATGCCGACGCGCTGGGCAAGCAGGCGCAGGAAGATGCCGGTGCCCACCAGCTGCGCGTGATGAAGCCCAACGACGTGGCCACGATGGAGTTCCTTGGCGACCGCCTGAACATCGAAGTGGACGACAAGGGCCTGGTCAGCGGCGTGCGCTGCGGCTGAGGCCGACCCCGCGCCGGCACGGGGTTGCCGGCGCGTTCCGTTGCACCTGCAACCGTGTATTGCGGCGTTGCAGCAACCTGTGATCTAGTCGAGGCATCCGGTGGCCTCACGATGCGCTCCAGGGATTGGGCGGGCTTGAGTGTCCCCGTTCAATTCATCCCGCATCGAGGTAGAGATGGCCCCCCGCAACCGCCAAGGGCTTTACGACCCGCGCTCCGAGCGCGATGCCTGTGGCTTTGGCATGGTCGCCCAGCTCGACGATCAACCTTCGCGCCTGCTGGTCGATACCGCCATCGCCGCGCTGTCGCGCATGACCCACCGTGGCGGTGTTGCCGCCGATGGCCTGACCGGCGATGGCTGCGGCCTGCTGCTGCGCCGCCCCGACGCGTTCCTGAAACTGCTGGCCAGCGAAGCCGGCATCGCCGTCTCCGCACGCTTTGCTGCCGGCCTGGTGTTCCTGCCCCACGACGCCGATGCCGCCCATGCCTGCCGCACCCAGCTGCAGGCGCAGGTCGAAGCGGTCGGCTGCCGGGTCGCCGGCTGGCGCGAAGTGCCGACCGATGACAGCGTCTGCGGCCAGCTGGCGCGTGACACCCTGCCGCGCATCGAGCAGGTGTTCGTCGATGCCGGCGTCGGCCAGGACGATGCCGG
This sequence comes from Stenotrophomonas sp. YJH_SMC_29, assembly GCF_059371235.1. Classification (NCBI taxonomy): domain Bacteria; kingdom Pseudomonadati; phylum Pseudomonadota; class Gammaproteobacteria; order Lysobacterales; family Lysobacteraceae; genus Stenotrophomonas; species Stenotrophomonas sp. YJH_SMC_29. The sequence goes on from NZ_JCAFUK010000020.1 coordinate 88,173, forward strand.
CTTCGCGCTGGCGCTGTTCCTGGCCCGCCGCCGCAGCGAACAGCAGCTGCGCAATCACGCTGATTTCTACGTCACCACCCTCACCCCCGATGCGATCAGCTACAAGGGCATGGTGCTGCCGGACAAGCTCAGCCGCTTCTATCCGGACCTGCAGCGGCGCGAGCTGGCCTCCAGCGCGATCGTGTTCCACCAGCGCTTCTCGACCAACACGCTGCCGCGCTGGCCGCTTGCCCACCCGTTCCGGATGCTCGCCCACAATGGCGAGATCAACACCATCGAAGGCAACCGCCGCTGGGCCCAGGCGCGCAGCAAGGTGTGGAAGACGCCGCGCTTTGACATCGCCGAATTCGACCCGGTGATCTCCATGCACGGCTCGGACTCGCAGAGCCTGGACAACATGCTGGAACTGATGGTCGCCGGTGGCATGGAGCTGATCCAGGCGCTGCGCATCCTGGTGCCGCCGGCCACCCAGTCGCTGGAGTTCAAGGACCCGGACCTGGCCGCGTTCTACGAGTTCCACGGCCTGAACAGCGAGCCGTGGGATGGCCCGGCCGGCATCGTTGCCTGCGACAGCCGCTACGCCGTCTGCACCCTCGACCGCAACGGCCTGCGCCCGGCGCGCTGGATGCTGACCGCCGACCGCCACTTCCTGGTTGCCTCTGAAGCGGGCGTGTGGGAAGTGCCCACCGAGCGGGTGGTGCGCAAGGGCAAGCTCGGCCCCGGCGAGATGATCGCGATCGACCTCAAGCGCGGCGACCTGCTCGACTCCGATGCGGTGGACCGCATCAACCGCGGCCGCGCGCCCTACAAGCAGTGGCTGCAGCAGGGCGTGACCTACCTGCAGACCGAACTGATCGACCCGTCGCTGGTGGAAGAGCCGTTCGACGAAGCCACCCTGCGCAGCTACCACAAGCTGTACCAGCTCAGCAGCGAGGAGGTGGAGCAGGTGCTGCGGCCGCTGGCAGAGACCGAGCAGGAAGCCACCGGTTCGATGGGCGACGACACGCCGATGGCGGTGCTGAGCCAGCGCAGCCGCCCGCTGTACGACTATTTCCGCCAGGCCTTCGCGCAGGTCACCAACCCGCCGATCGATCCGCTGCGCGAAGACTGCGCGATGTCCCTGTCCACCCAGCTCGGCAAGGAGACCAACATCTTCCATGCCGGCCCGGAGACGGTGAACCACGTCATCCTCAATTCGCCGGTGCTGAGCCAACGCAAGCTGCGCCAGCTGCTGAAGATGGACCAGTACGTGCAGGCCAATCGCCTGCTCGACCTGTCCTACAGCGAAGACGAGGGCCTGCGCGCCGGCATCGAGCGCATCTGTGCCGAGGCCGAACAGGCCGCGCGCGATGGCATGGTGATGCTGCTGCTGTCCGACCGCTACCCGGTGGCCGGACGCCCGATGGTGCATGCCCTGCTCGCCACCAGCGCCATCCACCACCACCTGTCGCGGCTGGGCCTGCGCTGCGACGTCAACCTGATCGTCGAGACCGGCACCGCGCGCGATCCGCACCACATGGCCTGCCTGCTCGGCTTCGGTGCCACCGCGGTGTATCCGTACCTGGCCTATCAGACCCTGTTCGACCTCGGCCGTCGCGGCATCCTCAAGCTCAGCAAGGGCGGTGAGCAGTCGCAGATCGGCCGCCGCTACCGCAAGGGCGTCTACAAGGGCCTGTCGAAGATCATCTCGAAGATGGGCATCTGCACCGTGGCCAGCTACCGCGGCGCGCAGCTGTTCGAGATCATCGGCCTGGAGCCGGAAGTGGTGGACCTGTGCTTCCCGGATACCGCCTCGCGCATCGGCGGCGCCGGCTTCGCACGCCTGGACGCCGATGCGCGCGAGCTGTGCGCGCAGGCCTGGGACGCACAGCAGGATGTCGATGTCGGCGGCCTGCTGAAGTACGTGCACGGCGGCGAATACCACATGTACAACCCGGACGTGGTCACCACCCTGCAGCGCGCGGCGCGCAGCGGCGACCCGCGTGCGTGGCAGCAGTACTGCGATGCGGTGCATGCGCGCCCGCCCTCGGCACTGCGTGACCTGCTGGAACTGGTACCGGCCGCCGTGCCGGTACCGCTGGACGAGGTCGCCCCGGCCAGCGCACTGTTCCCGCGCTTCGATACCGCGGCGATCAGCCTCGGCGCCCTGTCGCCGGAAGCGCATGAAGCGCTGGCCATTGCCATGAACCGCCTGGGCGGCCGCAGCAATTCCGGCGAAGGCGGCGAAGACCCGGCACGCTACGGCACGCAGCGCCGCAGCAAGATCAAGCAGGTGGCGTCCGGGCGCTTCGGCGTGACCGCCGAGTACCTGGTCAATGCCGAGGTGCTGCAGATCAAGGTCGCCCAGGGCGCCAAGCCCGGCGAAGGCGGCCAGCTGCCCGGCCACAAGGTCAACGAACTGATCGCACGGCTGCGCTACGCACGCCCCGGCATCGGCCTGATCTCGCCGCCGCCGCACCACGACATCTATTCCATCGAAGACCTGGCGCAGCTGATCTACGACCTCAAGCAGGTCAACCCGACCGCGCTGGTGTCGGTGAAACTGGTCAGCCATGCCGGCGTGGGTACGATCGCCGCCGGCGTGGTCAAGGCCGGTGCGGACCTGATCACCATTTCCGGCCATGACGGTGGCACCGGCGCGTCGCCGGTCAGCTCGATCCGCTATGCCGGCGTGCCGTGGGAACTGGGCGTGGCCGAAGCGCACCAGGCGCTGCTGGCCAACGACCTGCGCGGGCGCACCCTGCTGCAGACCGATGGCGGGCTGAAGACCGGCCTGGACGTGGTCAAGGCCGCGCTGCTGGGCGCGGACAGCTTCGGCTTCGGCACGGCGCCGATGATCGTGCTGGGCTGCAAGTACCTGCGCATCTGCCACCTCAACAACTGCGCCACCGGCGTGGCCACCCAGGACGAACGCCTGCGCGAGAACCACTTCACCGGCCAGCCGGAGCGCGTGGAGAACTTCTTCCGGCTGCTGGCCGAAGAAGTGCGTGGCTGGCTGTCCTACCTGGGCGCGCGTTCGCTGGAAGAGATCGTCGGCCGCACCGACCTGCTGCGGCAGATCGAGGCCGCGCCGCGTGACGGCGTCCGCGTGGACCTGTCGCGCCTGCTGGCCGACAGCCGCTATGAAGGCAGCCACTGCGCCGCGCAGCGCCTGTACGAATCGCCGGACAGCCTGGCCACGCAGATGGATGGCCTGCTGGCCCCGGCCATCGAGCACAAGCGCGGCGGCGAGCATCGCTTCCTGATCCACAACACCGACCGCAGCATCGGCACCCGCCTGGCCGGCGCGGTGGCACGCGCGCACGGCAACCAGGGCATGGCCGACACGCCGCTGGAACTGCGCTTCCGCGGCAGCGCCGGGCAGAGCTTCGGCGCCTTCAATGTCGGCGGCCTGCACCTGGAAGTGGAAGGCGAAGCCAACGATTACGTCGGCAAGGGCATGGCCGGCGGCCGGCTGGTGGTGCGGCCGCCGCGGGGCGCGCGTTTCGAGGCACGCAGCACCGCCATCATCGGCAACACCTGCCTGTACGGCGCCACCGGCGGTGAACTGTTCGCTGCCGGCCGTGCCGGCGAACGCTTCGCGGTGCGCAATTCCGGCGCGCTGGCGGTGGTCGAAGGGGCCGGTGACCACTGCTGCGAGTACATGACCGATGGCGTGGTGCTGGTGCTGGGCAAGGTCGGCCTGAACTTCGGTGCCGGCTTCACCGGTGGCCTGGCCTACGTGCTGGACGTCGACCGCGACTTCGTCGACCGCTACAACCACGAGCTGATCGACATCCATCGCGTGTCCGCCGAAGGCTTCGAGAACTATCGCCAGCACCTGCACCGCCTGATCGGCCGCCACCGCGAGCTGACCGGCAGCATCTGGGCACAGCAGATCCTGGACGAGTTCCGCGATTACATCGGCAAGTTCTGGCTGGTCAAACCGAAGGCCGCCAGCATCGAGTCGCTGACCGAAACGCTGCGCCGCGCCGCGTAACGTTAGTGCCGGCCGCTGGCCGGCAACCGCAAAACACCACAGAGCCCGCCATGAGCCGCAAGCACGCCTTCCAGTTCCTCGACCTGCCCCGCACCATGCCGCAGCGCATTCCGGTGGAACTGCGCACCTCCGGCGACTGGGGCGAGCTGTACGGAAAGTTCGGCAAGGAAGACGCGCAGTACCAGGCCGGCCGCTGCCTGGACTGCGGCAACCCGTACTGCAGCTGGAAGTGCCCGGTGCACAACGCCATTCCGCAGTGGCTGCAGCTGGTGCAGGAGAACCGCATCCACGAGGCCGCCACGCTGTGCCACAGCACCAACCCGCTGCCGGAAGTCTGCGGCCGGGTCTGCCCGCAGGACCGGCTGTGCGAAGGCAGCTGCACGCTGGAGGAATTCGGCGCGGTCACCATCGGCGCAGTGGAGAAGTACATCGTCGATACCGCCCTGGCCAGTGGCTGGCGCCCGGACCTGGGCGCGGTTCGGCCGACCGGCCACAGCGTTGCGGTGATCGGGGCCGGCCCCGCCGGCCTGGCCTGCGCCGATCGCCTGGCCCGCGCCGGCATTGCCGCAGTGGTCTACGACCGCTACGAGCAGATCGGCGGCCTGCTGCAGTTCGGCATTCCCAGCTTCAAGCTGGACAAGGACGTGATCCACCGGCGCCGCGAAGTGCTGGAAGGCATGGGCGTGCAGTTCCGCCTCGGCGTGGAGATCGGCCGCGACCTGAGCGTGCAGCAGCTGCTGGACACCCACGATGCCGTGTTCGTCGGTACCGGTGCCTACCGTTACACCGACGGTGGCCTCGACGGCCAGGACCTGAAGGGCGTGCTGCCGGCACTGCCGTTCCTGGTGCAGAACAGCCGCATCGTCGGCGGCGATGACCCGAAGGGGCGGCCGATTGCCGGCTGGGAAGACACCATCGCCCTGCCCGACCTCAACGGCAAGCGCGTGGTGGTGCTCGGTGGCGGTGATACCGGCATGGACTGCGTACGCAGCGCCGTGCGCCTGGGCGCGGCCAAGGTCACCTGTGCCTACCGCCGCGACGAAGCCAACATGCCCGGCAGCGCGCGCGAAGTGGCCAATGCGCGCGAAGAAGGCGTGCGCTTCCTGTTCAACCGGCAGCCGCTGTCGATCGAGGCCGGCGCCGACGACGAAGTGATCGGCGTGACCGTGGTCGAAACGCGGCTGGGCGAACCCGATGCCAATGGCCGCCAGAACGCCGTACCGATCGAAGGCAGTGAATCGCTGCTGGAGGCGGACGTGGTGATCATCGCCTTCGGCTTCTCGCCCAGCGTGCCGGCGTGGCTGGCCGAACTGGGCGTGGAAGCCCAGTCCAACGGCCGCATCCTCGCCGGTGGCAAGGACCGTCTGCCGTTCCAGACCGCGCACCCGCGCCTGTTCGCCGGTGGCGATGCGGTGCGCGGTGCCGATCTGGTGGTGACCGCCGTGGCCGAAGGTCGCGACGCCGCTGCCAGCATCGTCCGCCTACTGGCGCACTGAGTCCGGCAGCAGCAGCGCGTCCAGCAGCGCGCGCAGTTCGCGCGCCTCCAGCGGCTTGGCCAGGAAATGGTCGATGCCCGCATCACGGCAGGCCTCACGGGTGCGCTCCAGCACGCTGGCGGTCAGCGCAATGATCGGGACCCGCGCACGGGTGGCGCAGGCGTCGCTCCGGATCGCCCGGGCCAGCGCGAAGCCATCCATGTGCGGCATGTGGCAGTCGGTGATCACCAGGTCGAACGGCTGCCCCTGCCAGGCCTCCCAGGCCTGCAGGCCGTCGCCGCAGGCGTGCACCTGCAGTCCCAGCTCGCACAGGCGTTGTGCCAGCAACTGCAGGTTGGTCGGATGATCCTCGGCCACCAGCACCCGCGCCGGTGGCAGCGGTCGTTGCGCGGCCCGTGCCGTCGCCGGTCCCGTAGCGGGGGCCGCACACGCCGCCAGGTCCAGCTCCAGCCACACGGTGGTGCCCTTGCCGGGCACGCTGCGCAGGTGGAGGCGCCCGCCCATCGACGTCGCCAGCTCGCGGCAGATCGACAGCCCCAGGCCACTGCCGCCGAAGCGGCGCGTGGTCGACGCCTCGGCCTGCTCGTAGGCGGCAAACACCGCCTGTTGCCGTTCCACGCTGATGCCCACGCCGGTGTCGGTCACCTGCAGGCGCAGCTGCTGGCCGCCCTCGCGCTGCTGCAGCACGCGGACCTGCAACACCACGCGCCCCTGCAGGGTGAACTTGAGTGCATTGCCGGCCAGGTTGAACAGGACCTGCCGCAGGCGCAGCCCATCGGCCAGCGACCAGGCCTGCAATGCCGGGTCGATCTCGCTGTGCAGTTGCAGGCCCCGGCTGCTCGCGACCGGCGCCAGCAGCTGCTGCACCGCCCGCACCATCGCCGCCAGGTCGGTCGGGCGCAGCTGCAGCGGGGCGGGTTGCAGGCGCTGGCTGTGCAGCACGTCGTCGAGGATCTGCCGCAGCATCTGCGCGGCATCCGCCACCGTGCCCAGCACCTGCTGCTGGCCCGCGTCGAGCGGCCCGCCCGCCAACCGCTCCAGCATGCCCAGCAGGGTGCTCATCGGCGTGCGGATCTCGTGGCTCATCGTCGCCAGGAAATGGCTCTTGGCCAGCGCCGCCTGCTCGGCTGCGCGGCGTGCATCAGCCAGCGCCGTCGCCCGCGCCTGTGCCTCGCTGACGTCCATCCAGTAGCCGCTCCATTCCACGCTGCTGTCATCGCACGGCAACGGGCGCCCCTGCGAGCGGACCCAGCGCCAGCCCTGCGCCGACCGGGTGCGGAAGGTGACGTCGATCGGGCCGCGCGCCAACGCGGCAGCTTCGATGCGGGCCATCACCCGGCTGCGGTCGTCGGGATGGACGGCGGCCAGCAGCTGGAAGTGATCGATCCGCGCGGTCTCCACGCTCACCCCGAACAGCGCCTGCACATCACCGGCGATCTGGGTCAGGCTGTAGTGCCCGGTCGCCGAGCGGCGGGCCTGGTAGACCACCGCCGGCAGGTTCGCGGTGACCTCCTGCAAGCGCTGCTCCAGCACGCGCCGGCGGGTGCTCTCACGATGCACGCGCCAATAGCCGAAGGCATGGACCAGCGCGAGCGCGAGCAGGACCAGCGACGCCGGCACCAGCCAACGCAGCGTCGCGCCGGCGGGTTGTGCCCGTGGCCGCTCCGGCCGCCACGCGCTGTGCTCGGATGCGCGATGCGCGTCGTCCTCCTGCCGCAACTGCCGGTCGAAGGCAGCGATCACCCCGGCACAGGCCGGCACCGCTGCCACCACCAGGGCATCGCCGAAGCCCGCCGGTGCCGCGATCACCAGCGGGTCACCCGGCCCGGCACGGAGCGCGGCTTCGACTTCAGCAAGATTGGCGATCACGGCATCGACCAGCCCGGCGCGCAGCAGTGACAGCGCATGGTCCAGCGGCGCAGGGGCCAGCAGCTGCGCGCCCGGGGCCTGCTCGGCCAGCAGTGCCTCCAGCGGTAGCCGGTCCGGACTGGCCACGCTGCGCCCACGCAGGTCCTCCAGCCCCAGCACGGCTGCCGCGCTCTCGCGCCGCACGATCACCTGTGGCACCTCCAGGTAGGCCCTGCTGGCCACCCATCCGGCGGGGAGCTGCGCCTGCGGCCACCCCAACAGCACCTGGGTGCCGGCCGGCACCTGGCCCTCGGTGAGCGCCGCAGCAGCCAGCGGCCTGGCATCCGTCGCCGCCGGCTCGCCCAGCAGCGGCAGATAGTCTGCAGCCAATCCCGCAAGGTCGCCCTGCACGCTGTAGGACAGCGGCGGCCGATCGGAGCGCCATGCCACCTGCAACGGGCTTGTGCAGCTGGACGCAGTGGCGACGCCGGGCAGCAGCAGCGTTGTCATGACAGCGGCGACGGCGCGGCGGCCGGCGGCATTCACGGTAGGCGTCCTCATTTCGCGGGCAGGAACCACGGCCGCGCAGCGGTACCGCTGCCAGCCACGCTAGCGGGGCAGGCTTCCGCCACAATGAGAAAAATTGGAAAAACATCCGCATCGGCGGATGGCGACATACACTGCCGCTTCTACCCGTCCCTACGGAGCGCTCGATGCGTATCGGCCTGGCCGCCAACCGTCTCCATCACCACGATGCACGCGCTGCGCTGTTCCGCTGGCTGCGTGCCAGCGAGGCGGGCCTGCGGGAGCTGGGGGTGTCACTGCATGCGGTCGGGCGCACCCACGACGCCATCGCGCGGCAGGGCTTCCTGGCCGGGTACGGCGGCCTGCACCGGTATCCCTACGGCCGCGAAGGTGGCCTGATGAAGCTGGTGGCCGAAGTGGTCGGCATGGGACCGGAGCGCACCCTGGACGGCGCGATCTACCTGATCGACCCGGTCGATCCTTCCTCGGTGTTTCCGGAAGCCACTGCGCTCAAGCGGCAGTGTGTAATCCACGGCAAGCCGTTCATCTCAACCGTGGCCACCGCGCGCGACTGGATCGAAGTGGAGCGCATCCACGCCGGGCTGGCGGCCGATGCCGGTGCCGACGACCTGCATGCGTTCCAGGAACAGACGCTGGCGCTGATCGCGCATGATGCAATGAAGCCGGCGATGCTGGCCTTTGCCGATGAACACTTCGATGTGCTGGCACGCTTTGGCCAGCGCGTTGCCACCGGCACCACCGGCCAACGCCTGAACGAGCTGGCGTGGAGCCGGGGGTGGCCCAGCGATACGCCGTGGGTGACGCGGTACCAGAGTGGCCCGATGGGTGGCGACGCGCAGATTGCCGATCGCGTGCTGGAGGGCCGCTGCCAGCGCGCGATCTTCTTCGAGGACCCGCATGTGGCGCGCCAGCACGAGGCCGACATCCAGCTGCTGGAGCGCGCGGTGACCACGGTGACCGACCAGGCGGTGTGCATCACCGCACCGCGGGTGGCGGCGCGCTGGGCGACAGCGGCGGCGTTGCGCGCGGGATAAGGGTTCCGGCCAACGGCTGAGCCCCTCGTGGTGGGTCGTTCAAATCAGAAGCCGTGCTCGGCCGGGCGGGGTGGATTGCGCAGGGGTCGCTGCAAGTACGTCCTTGTAAGCTCGGTCGCCGCATCCATGCGGCTCACGCCCCTGCGCAACCCACCCCGCCCGGCCACGGACAGTTTCCTGTGTGCCCATCACGGAAGAAAGAAAGAAGGAAGAGCAGGAGCGGGTCGCGCGCTGCGCGCGCTTTTGTAGAGCCGAGCCATGCTCGGCTGCTGTTGATCGCGAGGGCTGAATATCCGCGCTACGCGCGTCAGCCGAGCATCGGCTCTACAACAGCTGGCGGAGCATGGCTTTCAAGCGGCGCCCTTCGAGCTGGAAGTAGTCGCGCTGTTGCCGCCAGTCCGGGAAGCGTTGTTCCACTTCATGCCAGAACGCCGGCGAGTGATTGGGCTGGATCAGGTGGCAGAGTTCGTGCACCAGCACGTACTCGAACGCTTCGGGGCGGCCCAGCACCAGTGCCAGGTCCAGTGCCATGCTGCCATCGGGGGCGAGCGAGCCCCATTGCGAGGACATCACCTTCAGCCGCAGGCGGCTGGGTGCGCGTGGCAGGGTGGGCAGGTACCTGGGCAGCCAGCGGCCGACATCGGCGCGGGTCTGGGCTTCGTAGAACTCGCGCAGCAGGCGGCGCAGGGTCGCATCGCCGCCCCGGGTCGGCCACTGCACGCAGGCGCCGTGCTCATCGATCTCCAGCCGCGCGTAGCGGCCTTCCTGCCAGCGCAGCGGCAGCAGTTCGCCGCGCAGGGGCAGCACGCCGGCTTCGCCCGGCTGCAGTGGGGCCGGCAGGCCCTGGCCCTGGTACTGGCGCAACTGCAGCGCCAGCCAGTCGCGGTGCTGCTCCAGGAAGCGCTCGCCCATTACCAGGCTGGCCCGCGGCGGCAGGGTCAGGCGTGCGCCGCGCTCGTCCACGCTCAACTTGATCCGGCGTGCCCGCGGATCGCGCACGCGCAGTACCTCGATCTCGGCATCCTCCAGGCGCAGGCGAACGGTGTCGCGCTGCACGGTGGCGGGCGGGGTCGGGCTGATCAGGCGGCGCAGCAGACGGCTCATGCACCCAGCATAGCGCTGCTTCGGGCCGCCGGATGACCGGCGGCCCATGAGGCGCGTGTTCAGTCAGCCTTGCTGAGCTTGAACGCGTCTTCCAGCAACAGGAACAGGCGGCGGATCTCGGCGCTCTGCAGGGCGAAGCGGGCGTCGAACTCGGCGCGGCGGCCGTCTTCGTCGGCATGCTCCAGCTGGTCCAGGGCACCGTCGAGGAACTTCAGCTTGCGCACGATCAGGTCGTCGCCGATCACGAACGACAGGTTGTCCTCGAAGATCAGCGCCAGCTTGGTCACCTGCTTGCCCGCGTCCAGGTGCTTGTCGATCTCGTCGCAGCGCAGTTCCTGGTGCTGGCACTTGACCACCGCACCGCCTTCGACTGGATCCTTCATCTCGCACTCTTCGCCCAGGCTCAGCCCGGTCGGCAGCGGCTCACCGGCGATCCAGCCGGTCAGGATCGAACGCGGCGCGACTTCAGCGTTCAGCGGCATCGCCGGGAAGCTGCCGAGCAGGCCGCGGATGTCGGACATGAAGTACTCGCCGGTCTTGCGGCTGGAGGTATCCACTGCGACGTAGCCGTGCTGCAGGTTGATGAAGGCGTCGTTGCGCGAGGACTTCACGAAGGCGCGCGGCAGCAGTTCATGCAGCAGGTCGTCCTTCATGCGCTTGCGCTCGCGGCCACCGGGGCGGCGGCCTTCCTTCTCCTCGATCTCCTCCAGCTTGCGCTCGAGCAGGTCGTTGACCACCGCCGCCGGCAGGATCTTGTCCTCGCCGCCCACGGTCAGCCACAGGTGTTCGGCGATGCGGTGCGACAGCAGTTCCTTCTCCTCGCGGCCAAACGGCGAGATGAAGCCACGCGAGTTCATTTCCAGCGCGCCCACCGGCTTGAGCACGGCATGCGGCAGCAGGGTGTCGACTTCGGAAAAATCGGTCGTGGTCGGGAAACGGAAGAACGTCAGGTTGCGAAAGAACATGGAATTCCGGATGGCAAAGAGGAAGGGCGACCGACCTTAAACGGCGGGCGTCTCGGGATCTGCGTCGGCGTCAGCCGGGGTACCGGCCAGCCAGGCATGGGCGTCGGGCAGTGGCGCGTCGTCGCCACGGCCCAGCGACATGAAGTCGAACAGCGTGCTGTCGGCCAGCTGCGAGGGCCGGACGTCGCCCAGGGCGCGCGCGATCTGCTCGATGCGGCCCGGGTGGTCCTTTTCCCACTGCTTCAGCATCAGGCCGACCTGGCGGCGCTGCAGGTTCTCCTGGCTGCCGCACAGGTTGCAGGGAATGATCGGGAACCGGCGTGCCTGCGCGTACTCGACGATGTCGCTCTCGCGCACGTACGCCAGCGGCCGGATAACCACGTGCCTGCCGTCATCGCTGCGCAGCTTCGGCGGCATGCTCGCCAGCTTGGCGTGGTGGAACAGGTTCATGAAGAACGTGGCCACCCTGTCGTCGCGATGGTGGCCCAGCGCGATCTTGGTGAAGCCGTGGGTCTCGGCGTAGTGGTACAGCGCGCCACGCCGCAGGCGCGAGCACAGCGAGCACATCGTCTTGCCTTCCGGGATGACCCGGCTGACCACCGAATAGGTGTCCTGCTCGATGATGTGGTACGGCACGCCCAGCCCGGCCAGGTACTCCGGCAGGATGTGCTCGGGAAAGCCCGGCTGCTTCTGGTCCAGGTTCACCGCCACCAGCTCGAACGGCACCGGTGCCTTCTTCTGCAGCTGCAGCAGCAGATCCAGCAGGGTGTAGCTGTCCTTGCCGCCGGACAGGCAGACCATCACCTTGTCGCCGGCCTCGATCATGCCGAAGTCGGCAATCGCCTCGCCCACCTGGCGGCGCAGGCGCTTGGCCAGCTTGTGCTGCTCGCGTTCGGCCACGCGCGGATCGCGGGCGGTGCGCGGCGGGGGATCGGGAAGGGAAATCACGGCACTCATGGGGTCCATTCTAACGGCTCGGAGCGGCCCCGGCCGGGAGTCGGGATTCCCCTCTCCCGGCGGTCATCAACGCTGTGTATCCTCGAAGCCGTGGATACCTACGACCCCGCCGAGATCGTCGAACGCCTCGCTGCCCTGCGCGCCGAGCACCGCCTGCTGGATGAACAGATCACCCGCATGGCCGCCAACGGCGAGGATGAGCTGGAAGCCAAGCGCCTGAAGCGGCGCAAGCTGCAGCTGAAGGATTGCATCGCCAAGCTGGAAAGCTTGCAGATTCCTGACGAACCGGCCTGAGCGGTGGCCATCCACGCATGGCGTGGATCTTATCTCTTGCCGATCTGGCACCTTGTGTGCCGAGAGCCCGGCGTGGGCGACCGTGTGGATCCAGGTCTTGCGACCGAGAAGTAGCTTGGGTCCCCACGCCGGATTCTCCCTGAACCGCC
>NZ_JCAFUK010000021.1:0-67855 GCF_059371235.1 Stenotrophomonas sp. YJH_SMC_29
CATCGTGGCAAAGGTCGGGAAAGGGATGTCCATTGCACTTGCCATCGGAATCGCAAGCCTGCCCTGGGCGGGAGGTGCGAAAGCATCTGATTTTAAAGGCTTTTCGGAGGAGGTGCAGGCGCGTTCTGTATATTATGTTCAGGCCAGAAAGCCATTGTGAGCTTCGCTTGCCTCAGCCACCGCCCTGCGGCGGCATGTGCCCGCCCCGATCCTGGCGATTACGGCTCTTGATCGAAGTTCCCCTCACTCTACCGCTCCTGCGCCTCTGCTGGGCTGGTCGCATAGCACCCGAGAACGCGTTCAGCATGCCTGCCGGTACGCGCTAAAGCTGCGCCTGTCCGGAATAGCAACTTGCAGCGGCTTGATACCGAGACTTCGGGGGCTCCAGTCGCGCATGCGCTTGGCCCCTTGCGTTCAGGACCAAGGATTTCGGGAGCCCCCGGGACCATCGCCGCCTGATGGCCGTGATGCGTCACGTTAATACCGACGATCCTGCGCCCCGTATCTGCAGGATGAGTCCGGTGCAGCCTCAGAACACGAAGCTGCAGTTGACCGACACAGTCGTCGCTGCCGGTGTGACATCCCGCCTGAGAACGGTGCGATTGGCCGATACGCTCAACCCGACTCGAGTCGAAAACGCGTAATTGCCACTCACCCCCATCTTCAAGGTCCGCTGGCCGTTGTCTTTCCATGCGCCGCCGGAGCCGGTCCTGCCACCGTGTGCGTAATTGGCATCTAACGACAGCCAGACCCGTTCGCCCACATCCCTGCTTAGATGCAGATCCAACCCGTAGAGCGGTCTCTGCTCCAACGCAGCCTCTCCGGGCTTTTCCGCATCACCATAGAATTGAACGTTGCCGTTGATGGCCAGCAGTGTCCCATCACCCATAGGCAGCCCATACGCCAACTGGGGCTTGTAGGACCAGCGGTTTTTTCCCAGATTCAGGACGGAATCCCGGTCATAGCTGCCCGTGGGCGCGGTCACGGCGACGGACGCGGTCAGGTAGGCGCCCGCGTCCCAGGCCCGGAATTCCTGCGGAGTGAGTGCGGGCGCCCCGAACACGTTGACCAGAAAGATCCCCGTGGCATCGCCCATGCCGGAGGCGGATGTGCGCAGCGGTGTGCCCCCGATACTGCCGGTTACCTTGCCATAGGGCGCCAAGACCTGGATGCCCGCGATGCGGTCGCCCAAAGCGAAGGTGCGCGCATAGCGAATGATTCCCAGCTGGGATTCAATCTGGGCGCCATCGACCGGAAGCGACGGGTCGAAAGCGATTTCGTTGCGCGCATACGTGTAGTAGACGAACAGCAGGTTGGTATCTATGGGAACGTTCTCCCAATCGCGCGCCCCATCGGCGCGCGCGTCGGGCTGCGCCCCGACTGCGGCAAGCGCAACGGCGAGCGCGGCCAGGGGACGGAGGCAGGTGCTCATGGGGTTACGATGTTGAACATGACGTCGAATGTTTCTACGTTCGCAAACAGGTTCTCGACTGCGGATCGCTTGCCATGCAGCTTCACGGCCGGCCCGGCGAGCAGCTCGTGCGCCGGCTGTGCTCCCATGACAAGCTGGTTGAGTGTGCTCCGGGGAAGCTCTACGGTCGCGTCTGCCTGGTCCTGGTTAACAAGCGGCCGATAGGAGAGCGCGCCCGACCGCAGCGTCATCAAGTAGCGGTCCTTGGAATCTGGAATGATCCAGGCAATGGTTGCGTTCCCTGCCCTTGCAGCCGCAGGTCCGTCCAGGCGTATCGCAAGATAGTCGAACAGCATGCCGACGGTCATGGCCTTCAGCACGTCAGGTGATGCGGTGGTGGCACCGCCCTTCGGTACGCCATCGCGCAGCTCAAGTGCTCCCATCAACATGGCGTTGCGCCATGTGCCCGCCTCGCTCTGGTATCCCATCTGCTCCAACGCATCTGCCAGGAGTGCGCGTCCTTCGCGCGAATCTGGATTGGCGAACACAATGTGTTTGGCTACTTCAGCGACCCAGCGATAGTCACCCTGTTCAAAAGAACGCCGTGCCTTCTCCAGCACTGCCGATTCGCCCCCCATGAAATCAACGTAACGCCGCGCGACATCCGAAGGTGGCAACGGATTGAGATTGGCGGGGTTGCCGTCGTAGTAGCCGAGATAGCGCTGGTAGACCGCTCTCACATTGTGAGACAGCGTGCCGTAGTATCCGCGGCTGTACCAACGTTTCCGCAGCGGCTCGGGCAGTTCTTTCAGAGTGTCGGCAATCTCCAGTGGCGTCATGCCACGATTGGCCAGCCGCAATGTCTGGTCGTGGATGTACCGGTACATGTCCCGCTGGTCGGACAGGAAGGTGGTGATCTCCGCCCCACCCCATGTGGGCCAATGGTGCTGCGCGAATACCACATCCGAACGTGCCGCATAGCGGCTGATGGTCTGGTCCAGATACTCCGACCAGACCTTTGGGTCCCGGACCTGGGCGCCACGAATGGTCAGCACGTTGTGCTGCGTTCTCGTTGCGTTTTCTGCGATGCCAAGGGCGCGATACTGCGGCACATAGACATTCATCTCCGCTGGCGCTTCCGTACCTGGCGTCAGCTGGAACTCGAGCTGCAGGCCATCAATGCTCACGCTTTCCACCGCTTGCCCGCCGGAGCCGATGATATCGGTCGGCGCGATCAGACTTACAGTCCCGCGCGACGTCGTTTTGCCCAGCCCCGCACCCACCTGGCCTTGTACGCCCTTGGGCAGCAACGCGCCGTACATGTACTGTGCGCGACGGGTCATGGCATTGCCCGCATAGACGTTTTCGGAAACCGCGTGCTCCATGAAGCCTGCCGGCGCATAGATCCGAACGCTTCCCCGCTGGACGTCACGCTCGTCGACGATGCCCTTTACGCCACCGTAGTGATCAACATGCGAGTGCGAGTAGATCACCGCCTTTACGGGCAGCTGCCCTACATGGGCTCGATAGAGATCCAGCGCAGCCTTGGCCGTTTCCGTTGAGACGAGGGGATCGATGATGACCAGCCCGTTGGGCGTCTCAATAATGGTCATGTTCGACAGGTCCAGCCCGCGCACCTGGTAGACGTGATCTGTCACCTTGAAGAGACCCGCAATGCGGTTCAGGCGCTCCTGCCGCCACAGGCTGGGGTTCACTGTGCCCGGCGCTGCTTCTTCATGCAGGAAAGCGTAGGAGTGCATGTCCCATACGACTTGGCCCTTGTCGCCACGGATGATCCCGTCAAACGGAGCAATCAATCCGCGATTGGCCGAGTCGAAGTCTGCACGATCACTGAAATCGAGCTCGGAGAGAACGCGACGGTTGAGGTCCTCGGTAGCGCTGCTCGCGCTCGCTGGCGGGGTGCGCTGCGAAGCAGCAGTACTGGAACCCAGTGCAATGCCGGAGTCGAGCAACGTGAAAGCCACCAGGATGCCCAGGACATGTCCACGGGGCATGCGCGCACCGTTGTTCATCTTTGCGTTCCTTCGATTGATGCTGGCCGAATGATGAGCGTTCGATGAAGGCAGTCACCCCCTTCGAAAGTCGCTGGCGCTGCCAGCGCGTGTCGCGCAGGGCCGAATTATTGAGGCACCTGACGTGATGCCGGCGTCAGCGACGGATCATTGAACCTCAACGCGCGACGTTGGCGACGCCAACCGCACTCTTCAGTGACGCCGTCCTGTGCGCATTACAGGAACCGGTGCATCACAAAGACATCCACCAGTCCCGATTCCCGGTGCCGGAAGGCCTCTGGCAGCGTCCCAACCACCGCAAACCCCAGCTTCCGGTACAGCGCCACCGCCGGGCCGTTGGTGCTGACCACGTAATT
This sequence comes from Stenotrophomonas sp. YJH_SMC_29, assembly GCF_059371235.1. Classification (NCBI taxonomy): domain Bacteria; kingdom Pseudomonadati; phylum Pseudomonadota; class Gammaproteobacteria; order Lysobacterales; family Lysobacteraceae; genus Stenotrophomonas; species Stenotrophomonas sp. YJH_SMC_29. The sequence continues at coordinate 3,801 of NZ_JCAFUK010000021.1, forward strand.
GAACTGCATGGCCAGGAATCCTTCCGCCCTCGCCCGCTCCAGGCTGTGCTCCACCAGTGCCCGGCCCACGCCTCGCCCCCGTGCCGCAGCGTCGACCACATACGTAGCGCTGGCCACATGCGCCCCAAGGTCAGGGAAATTCGGGCCCATCTTGTACATGCCCACAACCCGGTCCTCCAGCACGGCCACATAGGGCGTCTGGGCCTGGAACCAATGCGCGCGAAAGGTCTCGACCTCAAACGTGCCAGCAAAAGGCAGCGCATCCTGCGTCGCAATGGCGTGCTTGAACATGCCCCACATCACGTCGAAATCGCCTGCACGGGCGGGCCGGATATCCATGCGACTCCTGCAGATCTGTGGCCATGACCAGGCCGGACACTACCAGAATCCAGCCCCTGCCCCGTAGCTGCTTCACGCGCCACCGCCACCGGCTCCGCAATAGTTGCAGATATCCCGGCCTTCAGAGCAGTAGATGCCCCCTGTTTCCGCGCACATCCCGCACCGGCTTCGACGGTGGAGGGTCCCTGCCTACGTTCTGCTGGGCATCTACCTGCTGTACCTGCTGGCCGGCAACATCTTCCTCAACACACCGCTGTTCGACCAGGTCACCAACCGCAAGCCGCACAAGTTCGTGATGACCACCGGCCCGGCCATTACCGTGCTGCCAGGCCACGTGATCGCCTGGAACGTGCACATGCGCGGCCATGTGAACCGCACGGTCTACGTGCTGCATGCCGACCGCGCCAGCGCTCGTCTGGCGGCGCTGCCCCTGTTCCGGCGCGAGGTGCGGGTGCCCCGGCTGCAGGCAACCGGGGTCTCGGCCGAGATCAGCCGCGTGGAAGACGCCATCCCGCCACCGCCGCGCAGCGACCGCGGCTGGACCCTGCGCTTCGATGCCATCCACAGCGACAGCATTCGCAGCGCACGCTTCGGCAAGCTGCTGATCATCGGCCAGGGCCAGGGCACGGTGGGCTTCCTCAAGCAGTTGCGCGGCGGTCCGTCGGAACTGTTCGAATCCGAGGTGAAATTCAGCGATGCCGACACCAGTTTCGACGGCGTGCAGCTGTTGGGCGCCATGGATCTCACCGCGCGTTTCAGTTACCCGCGCCACTATCGGGACCAGGCGCCGGGCCTGGCCAAGTTGAAGCTGCTGCATGCCCAGCTCGAGGTGGATGCCCGCAGCCAGGGCCTGCGCATGGACACCCATGCCACAACGCCCAGGATCTCCAGCGCACCAGTGCCCGGAAGGCTGCAGGCCGCACTCCATCTGATCGATGGGCAGTTGCAGCCCGGCGACCATGCACTCTGGCAGGTGCCCCTCTATCTGGGCGATGGCGCCCCGGATCGCGGCCTGTTGGCCCTGCAGCTCAACGTAGCCAACGACCTGCGCCTGCAGGCGCGCCTGCCCCCGCGCCCCGGCTCGGGCAGCGAAGTGGATGCCGACCTGCATATCCGCGGCCGCGACATCCCGTTCCAGGCACCTGCCCAGCTGCTGGAGCGCAGCTCCGGTACCGTGCGCGGCGAATGGGCGTTCACCTCGCTCAACTGGATCCCTGCCCTGTTCGTGCGCAAGCCGTGGCTGCAACTGGACGGTGGCGGCACGCTGAAGGCGGACCTGCGTCTTCGCAACGGCGAACTGACCGAAGGCAGCACCGTGGACATTCCTGCGGCCGAAGCCGTGGCCGAGGTGGCGGGTGTGCGCCTGGCGGGCACGGCCAGTGCGCACGGCGAACTGAAGGCCGGCACGCCCAGCCAAGCGCGGCTGGCCGTCCGCTTGCCCCGCTTCACTGCGCGACCAGCCGATGCCAAGGACGTGCGCCTGTTCGACGGCCGGGATCTGGCCCTCGACCTGACCGGCGACGGCCGCCTGCAGGAACTGCGCAAACGCGTCCGCGCGCAGCTACGCTTCAGTGAAGCCACCATCCCGGATCTGACCGCCTACAACCGCTACCTGGGTTCGCCCCAGGTGCGACTGCTCCGTGGAACCGGCACCGTCAGCGGTGACGCGACCCTCGATACCGACGGGCGTGTCGGCCATGGCACGGCCCGGCTGTTGGGGCGCAATGCCAGTGCAAAGGTGGCAGGGCTGGACATGGGCGGCGATATCGACGTCAACGCAACCCTGCGCCGCGGTGACTTCAGCCAGCGTCATTTCGATCTATCCGGCACCACGGTCGAGCTGCGCAACGTGCAGGTGGCGGGCACGCAGGGCTCGACGGCATGGAAAGGCCGCGTGGACTTCAGGCGTGGGCGCATCGATGCGCAGTCGCCGTTCCAGGTGGATGCCACCACGGACCTGGATCTCAGCGATGCGCGACCGTTGCTGGCGCTGTTCGCAGAGCGCACCGACTACCCGCGCTGGACCTTGTCCCTGCTGGATTCCGGACAGGTACAGGCCCAGGCGACGCTGCGCTGGCGTCCGGGCCATCTGGTCATCGACGGGCTGCAGGCCGAGAACGATCGCCTTTCGGTGCGCGCGCGGCTGGATCTGCTGGACCAGCGCAAGCGCGGCGATCTCTACCTGCGCTGGGGGCTGCTGGGCGCAGGGATCGAGCTGGACGGCGACCGGCGCCAATGGCATCTGGCCAAGGCACGCGAGTGGTTTGACCAGCAGCCTTCCCTGCTGCCCGCGGGCCAGGGCACGGGCGCCGTCGGCTCTTCGGACTGAAGGCAATCGCCTGCATCCATTGGCGGCCCCGGTGCGTATACACCGACGCCCCAATCGACGAGTTGCACGCAATGAACAAGCGCACACAGGCCTATGGCCTTCTGGGATGGGGGGCGATCACCTTCGCCGCCGCCGCACTGGGCGCGTGGGCCTCGACGTCCGCCGCCAGCTTCTATGCCACGCTCGTCCTGCCGGCATGGGCGCCGCCTGCCCGTCTGTTTGGCCCGGTATGGACCCTGCTGTACGCCATGATGGCGCTTGCGGCGTGGCTGGTCTGGCGGGAGCGCGGCTGGCGCGGCGCGCGGCCTGCGCTGTGGCTCTATCTGGTGCAGCTGGCCGTCAATGCACTGTGGAGCTGGCTGTTCTTCGGCTGGAAGCAGGGCGCCCTGGCCTTCGTCGACATCCTGGTGCTGGTGGCGCTGGTGTGCGCGACGATGCTCGCGTTCGTGCGCGCCCGCCCAATGGCAGCCGTACTGCTGCTGCCCTACCTGGCCTGGATTACGTTCGCCTCGGCGCTCAACTTCGCAGTCTGGCGTGCCAACCCCGGGCTGCTGTGACAGCGCGTCGCATCGCTTACGCCTGGGCCACGACCTGGGGGCGCCAGTTCCTCAGCAGCGCCGGCTTGAACGCCTGCTGCCCGCAGCCGGTGGGGCAACGCACCACGCGCGCCGACGAATGGCTGACCAGGCCTTGTCCTTCTTCGGCCTTGAACACCGTCTCGCAGGACAGGCAGCGAGCCACCAGCGAATACAGGTGCAGCAACCGGCCACTGGCGGGGTCCTGCAGTGCATCCACATCCAGCAGTTCGAACTGGCAGCTGTCAGCCAGCATGCGGTACGGCGTAGAAGGCAGGGTCTGCAGGTTCACGGGCGTGGTATCCGACGGAAGTCGAGCCACCCTAGGGCAGCCGCTGTCGAGCTGGCGTGCAGCGCAGATGCACTGGCCGCGAAGCCGGCAAAGGCGCCTGCCGCACGTGCATCGCTGCTTGTATGAAGAATTCAGTTTCAGAGGGAGGACGCGCCACATGCACAGGGAGGTAGGCGGATACGCTCTTTTGCTTCACCATCCATGGTTACCGGATACACCGCTGGGTCGTTCCTGCCCTTCACGAATCATGAGTCCCGCCCTTGATGCCTTCTGCTGAGCCCACGCACGACGCTGCCCTGTCGCGTTGCGCGCGCGAACCGATCCATACCCCCGGCGCGATCCAGCCGTACGGTGTGCTTCTGGTGGTGGAACCGCACTCGCTGCAGGTGCGTGAGCGCGCCATCAGCCACCCCGGCCTGCTGCAGCAGTTCGGCGAGCCGTTGATGCACCACGTCGCCGAGGTGCTGGGTGGCGTGCTGGCGCCCTTCCAGGCGGTGTTGCAGCAGGCCACGGTTGGCAGCAGCGCGCACGTGGGCGCGGTGCATCTGGATGGCCATGGCCGCCACCAGCTGCTCGTGCACCGGTCTGCGACCGACCTTCTGGTTGAACTGGAAGCACCGGTTCCAGGCCAGCCCGGTTCGCTGGAAGAGCTGTACCCGGCGATCCGCGAGCTGATGTCCGGCATCGAAGCCGCCGCGACGGTGGAAGACCTGTGCAGGCTGGCCGCCGCGCACGTGCGACGCCTCACCGGCTTCGACCGCACTCTGGTCTACCAGTTCGATGCGGGCTGGAATGGCACGGTGGTGGCCGAGGATGGCAACGGCCTGCTGCCCTCCTATCTGGACCTGCGCTTCCCCGAATCGGACATCCCCGCCCAGGCGCGTGAGCTGTACCGCCGCAACCGGGTGCGGCTGATCGCAGACAACGATTACACCCCTGCGCCGCTGCTGCGCGCGGAAGCGCATCGCGACGCGCCTCCCACCGACCTGAGCCTGGCCGTGCTGCGCAGCGTCTCGCCGGTGCACCTGCAGTACATGCGCAACATGGGCACCGGGGCATCAATGTCGGTGTCGCTGGTGCACGAAGGGCGGCTGTGGGGCCTGGTGTCCTGCCACACGGTGCAGCCGCGCCGCCTGCCGTACCACGTGCGTACGGCCTGTGAGTTCATGGGCCAGATCCTGTCGCTGCAGATCGCGCTGAAGGAGCGCGCGCGCGCGATCGAGGAACGCGTGGCCCGTCGCTCGGTGCTGGTCAAGCTGCTGGCACGGATGGCCGGGGACGAAGAGTTCATGGCTGCGCTGCGCCACGATGAGGCCAGCCTGCTGTCCCTGACCGGCGCGGCTGGCGCGGCCATCGTGCACAAGGGGGACTGCATGCGCGTGGGGCAGTGCCCGCCCACCAGCGAGGTGCTGGCCCTGGCTGACTGGCTGGCCAACCAGCACGCCGGGCAGGAGATGTACTGCACCGATCATCTCGCCGCCGACTGGCCGCCTGCCGCGCGCCTGACCGACGTGGCCAGTGGCCTGCTGGCGGTGTCGATCTCGCAGCTCCATCACAGCTACCTGATGTGGTTCCGGCCGGAGGTCGTGCGCACCGTGCGCTGGGGAGGCGACCCGCGCAAGACCGAGGCACCCGGCGTGGCCCTGTCGCCGCGCAACTCGTTCGAGGCGTGGAAGGAGACCGTGCAGCAGCGCAGCCTGCCGTGGAGTGATGCCGACTGCGATGCCGCGCACGAAATGCGCACCGCCATTGTCGACATCGTGCTGCGCAAGGCCGAGGAAATGGCGGAGCTGAACGAACAGCTGGTGCGCAGCAACAAGGAACTGGAAGCGTTCTCCTATTCGGTCAGCCACGACCTGCGCGCTCCCTTCCGCCACATCGTCGGCTACTCGGAGCTGCTGGGCAGCTCTGCGGGCGAGCGTCTCAACGACACCGAACGGCGCTTCCTCGACACCATCGTGGAATCGGCGAAATCGGCCGGCACGTTGGTGGATGACCTGCTGAGCTTCTCGCAGATGGGCCGCTCGACGGTGGGCCGGGTGCGGCTGGACATGGCTGCGCTGGCCGAGGACGTGCGCAGGTCCTTCGCCTTGGACTACGCCGGCCGCGACGTGCAGTGGACGCTGGCGCCGCTGCCGGAAGTCGAGGCCGATCCGCCCATGCTGCGCCTGGTCTGGCAGAACCTGCTGGGCAACGCGATCAAGTTCACCCGCGAGCGCGAGCAGGCGGTCATCGAGATCGGCCACGAGCGCAACGACGACGAAGACCACTTCTTCGTGCGCGACAATGGCTGCGGCTTCGACATGCGCTACGTGGACAAGCTGTTCGGCGTATTCCAGCGCCTGCATCACGTCGAGGAATTCGAAGGCACCGGCATCGGCCTGGCCAATGTGCGCCGCATCATCGGCCGCCACGGCGGCCGCACCTGGGCCGAGGGCGAGCCCGGCAAGGGCGCCACGATCCATTTCACCCTACCCCGTTCCACAGGAGATCACCCATGAGGGACCTGCGGCCGATCCTCCTGGTCGAGGACAGCCCCAAAGACGCCGAGCTGACGATGGCCGCGTTGTCACGCTGCCAGCTGCTGAACGACGTCGTCCACGTGCGCGATGGCGCCGAGGCGCTGGACTACCTGCGCTGCGAAGGCAAGTTCGCCGGCGCCATGCACGGCGGCCCGGTCGTGGTGCTGCTGGACCTGAAGCTGCCCAAGGTCAACGGCCTGGAGGTGCTCGAGCAGGTCCGTGGCGACGCGCAGCTGAGCAGCACCCCGATCGTGATGCTGACCTCCTCGCGCGAGGAGCAGGACCTGGTGCGGAGCTACGAACTGGGCGTCAATGCATTCGTGGTCAAGCCGGTCGATTTCAAGGAATTCTTCGATGCCATCCAGGGGCTGGGCATGTTCTGGGGCATCACCAACCAGCCACCGCCGCACCGGCCCAACGGTTCGGGGCAGCACCATGCGTGATGGATCGCGCCGCAGCGAGCGCCTGCGCATCCTCATGCTGGAGGACAGCGCGCTTGACGCGGAGCTGATCAGCGCACAGCTGCAGCGTGCAGGCCTCGACTTCGAGGCCGAGCGGCTGTGGACCCGCAATGCGTTCATCGAGGCGATCGACAATCGCCCCTTCGACATCATCCTGGCCGACCACGTGCTGCCCGGATTCGATGGCGATGCCGCCCTTGCGCTGGCGCGCGAGCGCATCCCGCACACGCCTTTCATCTTCGTCTCCGGCACCCTGACCGAAGAGCTGGCCGTGCAGGCCTTGACCCGCGGTGCACGCGACTATGTGGTGAAGCAGCGCCTGCAGCGCTTGCCGGATGCCATCCGTCGCGCGCGGCAGGAGGCCCACGAGCGCAACCAGCTGGTGCAGGCGCAGGCTGCGCTGAATGAAAGCCAGGCGCAGCTGCAGCAGGTGACCGACGCCGTTCCGGCACTGATCGCCCGGCTCGACAAGGACCACCGCTACCGCTTCGCGAACAAGGCGTTCCTGGATTGGCATGGCGTGAGCCAGGCCGAACTGCTGGGCCGCCTTGCCCGCGATGTCAGCGGCATCAGCGCCTTCGAACATGCCCTCCCCAGCCTGGAACGCGTGCTGCAGGGCGAGCGCACCAGCTTCCAGGTCGAGCTCGTGCATCGCAGCGGCGAGTCACGATTCGTGCAGATGGACTGCGTGCCGGAGCATGCCGCCGATGGCAGCGTGGTCGGCTACATCTGCATGGGCAGCGACGTATCGGTGTTGAAGCAGGCCGAACTGGCCCTGCGTGAGGACAACCAGGCCCTGGAGCAGCAGGTGCAGGCGCGCACCGCCGAACTGCGGGCCAGCAAGCGGCGGCTGCAGGCGATCTTCGAATCCAGCTTCCAGCATCAGGTGCTGCTGGATCTGTCCGGGCGCGTGGTCGATGCCAATGACGCCTCATTGGCCGCCGTGCTGGCGGACAAGAAGGACATTGTCGGCCAGCGCTTCGGCGAATCCCTGTGGTTCGCCAACACCGACGGCGTCGGCGCGGTGGTTGACCAGGCCGTCGCCGCGGCGGCGCAGGGTCGCAGCTCGCTGCATTCCCTCGAGCTGGAGCTGCCCACCGGCCGGCGCAGCTTCGACGTCTCGCTGCGCCCGCTGCTGGACGCCGACGGCGTGGCCACCGCCGTGGTATCGGAGGCGGTGGAAACCACTGCGCGGCGGCAGGCCGAGCATGCGCTTCGCCAGTCGCAGAAGATCGAGGCGGTCGGCCAGCTCACCGGCGGCATCGCGCATGATTTCAACAACATCCTGACGGTGATCTCCGGCAACATCGAGCACGCCATGCTGCTCAGCGAACGGGCCGGCGAACCCGGCGCGATGGCCAGCCGCGCCCTGGACAATGCCCTGAAGGGGGTTGGCCGTGCCGCCAGCCTCACCCAGCGCCTGCTCGCCTTTGCCCGGCGCCAGCCGCTGCGCAGCCAGGCAGCCAACCTCAACGAGTGCCTGCTGGACATGCAGGACATGCTGCAGCGGGCACTGGGCGAACTGGTGCAACTGGACATCCGCACCGCCGAGGACATCTGGTGCGTGGAGATCGACATCAGCCAACTGGAAGCCTCGGTGCTGAACCTGGCGGTCAATGCGCGCGACGCGATGCCGCACGGCGGCCGCCTGGTGATCGAAGTCGACAACAGCCACCTCGACCACGACTACGCCGCATTGTTCCCGGATGCGTCCCCCGGCGAGTACGTGATGCTGCGGGTGCGCGACAACGGCCACGGCATGGACGCGGCCACCCTGGCGCGCGTGTTCGAGCCGTTCTTCACCACCAAGCAGGTCGGCCGCGGCACCGGGCTCGGCCTGTCGATGGTGCACGGCTTCGTCAAGCAGTCCGGCGGCCACGTGCTGATCGATTCGGTGGAAGGCGGCGGTACCAGCATCACCATGATGTTCCCGCGCTCGCCGTTGGCGCTGCCTAGCGAGGCTCGCGTCCCGCAGACGGGCCTGGCCGGCTACTCGCCACGCGAGGAAACCGTGCTGGTGGCCGAGGACAACGACGATGTCCGTGCGCATACGGTCGATGCGCTGCGCCTGCTGGGGTACCGCGTGCTGGAAGCGCACGACGGCCCCTCGGCGTTGCGGCTGCTGGAACGGCCGGACACCAAGGTCGATCTGCTGTTCTCGGACGTGGTGATGCCGGGCATGTCCGGCTGGGAGCTGGTGCGTGAAGTGCGTGAGCGCTGGCCGGCAATCGCGGTCCTGTTCACGTCAGGCTATCCACGCGACCATGATGCGGTTGGCGCGCAGGGGCGTGCAGCCGCCCTGCTGCCGAAGCCGTTTACCCGCAGTGACCTGGCGCTGGCAGTGCGCACCGCGCTGGAGGCTGCGCCGCGCTGAGGTCAGGCGGACGGATCGCGCACGCCCGCCGCGATCCGGTTGATATCCGCGCACTCGATGGTGGCCGGCGGGTTTTCTCTTCCGGCCAGGGCGATCATGGCCATGCCCAGCGCCAGGTTGCTGGTCATCAGCGAGGGCGCGAGCACACCGGCCAGTTTCATCAACGGTGCGCCGCCCCAGTACAGGGGTTTCAGCACGGCATGCCGGGTACCGGTCCCCGGCACCGGCCTGACTCCACCCGGACGCAGCATCACCGCGCGCAGCGGCAGCGCCTGCAACGCCACCTCGGTCTCGCCCTTGACCCGCAGCGGCATCAGCCGGCTCTGCGGGTCCGCGCCTACGCCGGAGACATACAGGAAGCACCCCTGCGGATTCACCGCAGCCCAGGCGCGGGCCACTGCCAGTGTGGTGTCCAGGGTCACGCGCCGGTACTCGGCCTCGGCAGTGCCGACCGGTGGCGCACCGGCACAGTAGAAGCATGCGTCGTACCCGGCCAGTTCATCACGCTGCGCGTCGATGTGCAGGAAATCCGGGACGACCCGTTCGCTGCCGGGCCCGCGCAGGCTGCCCGGGCGCCGCACCAGCGCGGTCAGGCCGGCAACCTGCGGCGAGCGCTGGCAGGCCAGGGCAACGCCCTGCCCCACCAGGCCTGCAGCGCCGGTCAGGAGAATCCGCAATGTCCGTGCCTGAGCCATGGCCAGGGCCGCGCTAGAGTTTCACGAACCGCTGGATCTTGCGCGCCAGCCACCCGCTGAACACCAGCGGAGCATCCAGCGCCGACACGCAGATGCACGGCACCCCCGGCGCGGTCACCGGCTGATGCTCCACGTCTTCATCCAGGTCTGCCACGTCGCCGGGTGCGAACAGTCCCAGCGCGTCGTTGTAGGAGCCACGCAGGATCTGGGTCAGCTCGCTGCGCCCGTGGCTGTGCATCGGCAGGCATTTGCCCGGGGCGATCTTCAGCATGATCAGCGAAGGCATCTGCTCGGCACGGATGCAATGCACGCCCGGCGCCATCCAGCGCCAGCGCAGCCCGCTGAGCGACGCACCGAAATAGGGGTGCAGCGAGGCAGGCAGGTGGTCCGGATCGGCCTCGGGCCGCTCGCTCGGCGCCGGGCGAGCAGCTGCCGCCAGGGTGATCGGCGTTTCCGTGGCCAGTCGCATCAGCATGGCCTCGCGCAGCTGTTCGCGGCGCGGATCAGGCGCGGGCGGCTGGGTCTGCTCAAGCAGCACCGAGCCGATCGCCTCGGCCTCGCGCAGGCGCTGGCGGCAGTGCGGGCACTGCTCCAGATGCGCACCCGCGACCACGCTCAGTGGCGCGGGCAGCGCGCCTGCGGCATAGCTCATCAATGTCGATTCGTGCAGGTGGTGATGCGGGTTCACAGCGCACCTCCCACCTTGGCCTGCAGCTGCAGGAACGCGCGCCGCAGATGCGACTTGACCGTGCCCAAGGGCATGCCGATCGCCTCGGCGATCTCGCTGTGGCTCTTGGCCTCGAAATAGGACATGCGCACCAGGCGCGCCTGCACGGCGGGCAGTTCGTTGATGCGCTGGCGCAGCCGGGCCTGGTCGGCAAACTGTTCGGCGCTGCTGCGTTCGATCACGTCCAGGGTTGCTGCGTCCTCAACGGCTGCCTGCACCTGCATCCAGCTGCGCTCGCGGCGGATGCGGTCAATGTGCAGGTTACGGGCGATGCGATACAGCCATGTGCTCAGCGCGCCCTGCGCCGGATCGAAATCGGCCGCCCGCAGCCACAGGCGCAACAGGCTTTCCTGCGCCAGCTCCTCGGCTACCGCATCGGGCACGCCCAGGCCACGCAGGTACACGCACAGCCGCGGCATGAAGTAATCATAGATGCGCATGAAACAGTCGCGGTCGCGAAGACGCGCCACGCCGTCCATGTCACCGGCCCAGTTCGTCGGCTCGCTGCTCGGCTGCTGGGAACTGGACACGATGCGTGCGGTATCGAAGTTGAGGGGGTGGCTGGCGGCGTCAGGGTACATCGGCGTTCGCGGCGGGCGGGTGAAGGTCTGTCCTCTGTACGCGCGGGGGCCGTGATTGGATGCAGCCGCTGCAGGCGCATCCAACCGCCCATCCCCGCCGTATGACCTGAGCCCTCCTTTTCCGGATGAACGCGATGCGTACCGCCTGGCTGCTGCTGTGCCTGCCCCATGTCGCGCTGGCCGCGCCTTGGCTGCGAAGCGAGGGGGTAGCAACGTCGGCGCGCGGCGACCTGCTCTACCGCGAGGTGCACTGGCGACGCGATGCGGCCGAGGGGGCCGAGCGCTGGGTGCTGTACCAGTGCGCGGACGGGCGGCCCTTCGCCCGCAAGCACCTGCCGGCCAGCGCGAACCCACAGGCGCGCGGTTACACCCTCGAGGACCGGCGCAGCGGCCAGAAGGCCGAAGTCGAGGCCGCCAGCGGCAGGGTCTCGATCGCGTGGAAGGAGGATGCCGGCAGCCCGCCGGTGCAGCGCGAGCTCGACCTGCCGACGGGCGCGGTCATCGACGCAGGGTTCGACGCGGCGGTGCGCCTGCATTGGCAGGCGCTCATGCGTGGCGAGCGTGTGACCCTGCCCTTCCTGGTCCCAGCCCGGCAGCGCTACTTCCCGGTACAGGTAAGGCGCACCGGCCCGCAGCGCTGGCAGGGGATCGATGCGCAGTCGATCGAGGTCAGCCTGGACACCTGGTACGGCGGCATCGCGCCACGCCTTGCGCTGGTGTATGCCAGCGCCGACCAGCGCCTGCTGGAGTTCCGTGGCACCAGCAACCTGCGCGATCAACGCGGCGCCTACCCACAGGTGACGGTGCGCTTCATCGCCGCAGCGGCGGGTCGCCCCGCCAGCGACTGGCAGCAGGCCTGGGCACAGCCGCTGACAGATCGCTGCGCCGTTACGGCCAGGTGAAATCGAAATTTCCTGCCGTACTCCGCATCCAGTGCGCCTTCTGCCGCGTAGAGGAAGACACGAAACCCGCCGAGATCCGCCATGGCCTCTGTAGCGCCCCTTCCCCGTCGACGCTGGCGCCTGCTGCGCACCCTGCAGCGCTGGATCGATACCGGCAACGCTGCGGAGGTCACGGATGAACGCCCCGGGCGGATCGACTGGGTGCGCGCGGTACCGTTCGCACTGATGCACCTGGCGTGCATCGCGGTGATCTGGGTGGGTATTTCCTGGACCGCGGTGATCGTCGCAGCCGCTCTCTACGCGGTGCGCATGTTCGCCATCACCGCGTTCTATCACCGCTACTTCTCGCACCGCACGTTCCAGGCATCGCGGCCGGTGCAGTTCGTGTTCGCGGTGATCGGTGCTTCCAGCGTGCAGCGCGGGCCGCTGTGGTGGGCCGCCCATCATCGCCATCACCATCGGCACGCCGATCAGCCGCTTGATCCGCATTCGCCGCGCGAGGGCGGCTTCTGGCGCAGCCACATGGGCTGGTTCCTGACGCGCGAGGCCTTTGCCACCGACCTGTCGCGGGTACCCGACCTGGCGCGCTACCCGGAGCTGCGCTGGCTGGACCGCTTCGACACCGCCGTGCCGGTCGTACTGGCTGCAGCGCTGTACGCGCTGGGCGCGGGACTGGAACGTTGGGCCCCGGGCCTGCACACCTCCGGCCCGCAGTTGTTGGTGTGGGGCTTCTTCATTTCCACCGTGGTGCTCTTCCACGCCACCGTCACCATCAACTCGCTGGCGCACCGCTTCGGCCGCCGCCGTTTCGAAACCCGCGACGACAGCCGCAACAACCTCTGGCTGGCGCTGCTGACCTTCGGCGAGGGCTGGCACAACAACCATCACTTCTTCCCAGGCACGGTCCGCCAGGGCTTCCGCTGGTGGGAAATCGACCTGACCTGGTACGGCCTGCGTGCGATGGCGGCGCTGGGCCTGGTCAAAGGACTCAAGCCGATCCCCGACTGGGTGCTGGCCAAGGCGAGGTATTGACATGCGCATCGCCGTCATCGGTTCGGGCATCGCCGGCCTGGCCAGCGCCTGGTGGCTGGATGGCCAGCACGACGTCACCCTGTTCGAGGCCAGCGACTACCTGGGCGGGCACACCCACACCCACGACGTGCAGGTGGATGGCACCGCCATGGCGGTGGACACCGGCTTCATCGTCTTCAATCCGCAGCACTATCCGTTGTTGACGGCGCTGTTTGAAGATCTGGGCGTGGCCTCGCAGCCGACCACGATGAGCTTCTCCATGCACAGCGAGCGCAGCGGCGTGGAATACAACGCGACGTCGCTGGACGGCCTGTTCTGCCAGCGCCGCAATCTGGTCTCGCCGCGCTTCTGGGGCATGCTGGCCGATCTGCGCCGGTTCTATCGGGACGCGCCCTTGCTGCTGGCCGAACCTGAAGGCCCGACGCTCGGCGAGTACCTGCACCGCCAGCGTTATGGCGAGGCCTTCGTCGAAGAGCACCTGCTGCCGATGGCCTCGGCACTGTGGTCCTCGCCCGCGGCCACCGTGCGGGACTTCCCGGCCCGCTACCTGGCCCAGTTCATGGCCAACCACCAGATGCTGCAGATGACCGGGCGCCCGAGCTGGCGCGTGGTCAAGGGCGGCTCCGCACGCTATGTGGATGCGCTGCGCCGACGCTGGCGGGTGCATGAGCGGCTGCAGTGCCCGGTCACGGCGGTCGAACGCATGCCCTGGGGCGCGCGCGTGCACAGCGCGGCCGGGGTGGAAGCGTTCGACGAGGTGATCCTGGCCTGCCACAGCGACCAGGCGCTGGCCCTGCTGGCCGATGCTGACGCCGGCGAGCGCGAGGTGCTGGGCGCGATCCGCTACCAATCCAACGAAGCCGTGCTGCATACCGATGCATCGCTGCTGCCGCGCAACCGCAAGGCATGGGCGGCGTGGAACGCGCACGTGCCGGAGGACCCCACCTCACCCTGCACGGTCAGCTACTGCATGAACCTGCTGCAGGGCCTGCCCGGCAACACGCCGCTGGTGGTGACGCTCAACCGTACCGAGGCAATCGATCCGGCCAGGGTGCTGCGCACCCTCCACTACGCGCACCCGGTCCACGACCACGCCGCAGTCCGCGCGCAACAGCGCTGGGCGGAGGTGCAGGGTCGCCGCCATACCTGGTTCGCAGGCGCCTACTGGGGCTGGGGCTTCCACGAGGACGGCATCCGCAGCGCCCGCCGGGTGGTGGACGCGCTGCGGGCCTGCGTACCGCACCGGCAGGCGTCGGCCGCGGACGAGGTCGCCGCATGAGCGCCAGCGCCCTCTACTTCGGGCAGGTGATGCACCGCCGGCATCACCCGCACCCGCATGCGTTCCGTTACCCGATCGCGCAGCTGCTGCTCGATCTGGATGAACTCGATACGGTGTTCGCCGGGCGCTGGTTGTGGTCGGTCAACCGCCGCAACCTGGCCGAGTTCCGGCGCAGCGACTACTTCGGCGATCCCGCTCAGCCGCTGGCCGATGCGGTGCGCGACCATGCCGCGGTGACCCTGGGCTACCGGCCCGCCGGCCCGGTACGCCTGCTTACCCATCTGCGCTTTGCCGGCCACGTGTTCAACCCGGTCAGCTTCTACTACTGCTACCAGGCCGATGGCAGCACGCTGGACTGCATCGTTGCCGAAATCACCAATACGCCCTGGAAGGAACGGCACGCCTATGTGCTGCCGGCGACCACCGCCACAGACGAAGGCAGCTCCCTGCGCTGGCAGTTCGACAAGCGCTTCCACGTGTCACCGTTCATGCCCATGGACTGCCACTACGACTGGCGGTTCAACCGTCCCGATGCGGACCTGCGCGTGCACATGCAGGTCTGGCGCGACGGCGTGCGCCAGTTCGACGCCACCCAGACCATGCAGCGGCACGCCATCGACGGTCGCGGGCTGGCCCGTGTCCTGGCCTGCTATCCATTGATGACCACCCAGGTGGTGGCCGCCATCCACTGGCACGCACTGCGCCTGTGGCTGAAGCGCAATCCCGTGCACGACCACCCCACCCTTGCCGAGAAACCGCGATGAATTCGATCACTCCTTCGGTCGCGCTGCCGCGCCCCGGCGCGCTGGATGCATTCCTGCGACGCCGCCTGCTGGCCCAGCTTGCGCCGCTGCGCGACGGCCGCCTGTGCGTGCGCGACGCGCTCGGCGAAGTCTGGCTGGGCGATGCGCGCGGCGAACTGCAGGTCACGGTCACCATCGATGACCCGGCGTTCTACCGCAAGGTCGCCGCGCAGGGCAGCGTCGGCGCAGGTGAAAGCTACATCCAGGGTGAGTGGCACTGCGACGATCTGGTGGCATTGATCCGCCTGCTGGTGCGCAACCGCGATCTGCTCGACGGCATGGAACACGGGCCGGCGCGCGTGGGAGGCTGGCTGCTGCGCGGCTGGAACCGCCTGCGCCGCAACAGCCGGGAAGGCAGCCGCCGCAACATCGCCGCGCACTACGACCTCGGCAACGATTTCTTCGCGCTGTTCCTGTCGCCGGACCTGATGTATTCCTCGGCCCTGTTCGACGATGGAGACGAACCGCTGGAGGTGGCGTCGCGGCGCAAGCTGGACCGCATCTGCCAACAGCTGGCGCTGAAGCCCGGCGACCGCGTGGTCGAGATCGGCACCGGCTGGGGAGGCTTTGCCGTGCATGCGGCGCAGCACTACGGCTGCCATGTCACCACCACCACGATTTCTGCCGAACAGCATGCACTGGCCGCCGAGCGCGTGCGCGCCGCCGGCCTGCAGGACCGCGTCACGCTGTTGATGCAGGACTACCGCGACCTGCAGGGCCAGTACGACAAGCTGGTCTCCATCGAGATGATCGAAGCCATCGGCGCGGAGTACCTGCACACCTACATGGCCACGCTGCAGCGGCTGCTGAAGCCGGACGGCGTGGCCCTGCTGCAGGCCATCACCATCGAGGACCATCGCTACGAGCAGGCCCGGCGCAGCGTCGACTACATCAAGCGCTATGTGTTCCCAGGCAGCTTCATTCCGTCGATCAATGCGATCCTGGCGGCCAAGACCCGTGCCAGCGACCTGCAGCTGATCGCGCAGCAGGACTTCGGGCACTCCTACGCACTGACGCTGCGGGCCTGGAGGCAGCGTTTCCTGGCGCAGCTGCCGAGCGTGCAGGCGCAGGGCTTCGACGCCCGCTTCTGCCGGATGTGGGAGTTCTACCTGGCTTACTGCGAAGGCGGGTTCCTCGAGCGTTCGATCGGCGTCTCGCACCTGCTGCTCGCTCGCCCTTCGCATCGGCCAGCCCTCTCAGCGGGCCGGGCCGGCTGACATGCGCCGGTTCTGGGCAAATCTGCTTGGCAACCAGCTGGTCTGGCTGTGTGCCGTGGCGGGAGCAGGACGCGGCTGGCAGTGGCCGGCGCTGCTGGCGGCGTCGCTCTACATCGGCAGCCAGCTGCTGACCTCGCCGCATCCGCGGCTGGACCTGCGGCTGATGGTGCTCGCGCTGGCCTGCGCCTGGCTGGTGGATGCCAGCGCCGCCGCCAGCGGCACCGTGCGCTATGCCGCCGCGCCGCTCGGCTGGGCGCCGCCACCGTGGATCCTGGCGCTGTGGGCTGCCTTTGCCATGACGCTGACCACCTCGATGCGCTTCCTGCAGCGCCACCCGGTCCTGCCGGCCCTGTTCGGCCTGCTGCTGGCGCCGCTGGCCTATCTGTCTGCGGCGCGCGGGTTCGATGCGGTGCAGTTCACGGCGCCGGCCTGGCAGGGCCTGCTGGTGCTGGGCGCAGGCTGGAGCATTGCGCTGTCGCTGCTGTGCCAGTGCGCCCGTCGCGGTTCACGCACCCCCTCACCCCCGCTGGCCGGAGCACCGTCATGAGTCATCTGTTGTGGGTCCTGCTGTACTCCGTGCTGATGATGAGCTGGGGCTGGGCCTGGCAGCGCCGCCGGCAGAACATCGGCGTGGTCGACGTGCTCTGGGCCAAGGGCGTGGCGGTGTCGGCCGTGCTGCTGGCGCTGCTCGGCGAAGGCGCGCTGGTGCCGCGGGTTGCGCTGAGCGTGCTCGGTGGCCTGTGGGGCAGCCGGCTGGCCCTGCACCTGTGGCACCGGGTGCGCAGCGAACCGGAAGACGGCCGCTACCGCTACCTGCGCGAACACTGGCAGGGCCATCAGGGCAAGATCTTCGGCTTCTTCATGGCGCAGGCGCTGCTGGTGCTGCTGTTCGCCCTGCCCTTCGTCGCCGTGGCATCCAACCCGCAGGCCGGCGTGACCGGGTGGATCGTGGGCGCAGGCCTGGTGTGGCTGCTGAGCGTCGGCGGCGAGGCCCTGGCCGACCGCCAGCTTGCCCGCTTCCGCGCGGACCCGGCAAACAAGGGCCGCACCTGCCGTGAGGGACTGTGGCGCTATTCGCGGCACCCCAACTACTTCTTTGAGTGGCTGCACTGGTTCAGCTACGTCCTGCTCGCCGTCGGCTCACCGCTGTGGTGGCTGGCGTGGACCGGCCCGCTGCTGATGTACGTGTTCCTGCGCTACCTCAGCGGTATTCCGTTCACTGAAAAGCAGGCCCTTCGCAGCCGTGGCGACGACTATCGCGCCTACCAGCGCAGCACCCCGATGTTCTTTCCCTGGTTTCCCCATTCTTCCAAGGAGCATTCCGCATGAACGCGATCCCGTCACTGAACCCGGCCGACGATGCGGAAACCGGGCTGATCGCCTGGGCCGAACGCGGACTGGTTCCCGATGCGGCGCTGCGTGCCGGCATCCGTCGCCTGTGCGCGCAGCGCCTGCATGAGGAATTGGCGGGCGGCATCGAGGCCCAGTCCGCGCGCTTCAGCCATCGCATCGCCGAGCTGGCCGACAGCCCGCTGGCGCTGCATACCGAGGCAGCCAACCGCCAGCACTACGAAGTTCCGGCGGCGTTCTTCCAGGCCTGCCTGGGCAGGCGCCTGAAGTACAGCAGCTGCTACTACCCCACCGGGCGCGAGACGCTGGACCAGGCCGAGGAGGCCATGCTTGCGCTGTACGGCCAGCGCGCCGAACTGGCCGATGGCCAGCAGATCCTCGAACTGGGCTGTGGCTGGGGTTCGCTGACCCTGTGGATGGCCGAGCGCTATCCCAACGCAGCAATCACCGCCGTGTCCAACTCGCACAGCCAGCGCCAGCACATCATGGCGCAGTGCCAGGCCAGGGGACTGCACAACGTCGAGGTGATCACCCGCGACGTCAACCAGCTTGAACTGCCCGCCGCACGCTTCGACCGCTGCGTCTCGGTGGAAATGTTCGAACATGTGCGCAACTACGAGCGCCTGCTGGCGCGCATCGGCCAGTGGCTGAAGCCCGACGGCGCCCTGTTCGTGCACATCTTCGCCCACCGCACGCTGATGTACCCGTTCGAGACCGAGGGCGGCGACAACTGGATGGGCCGCCATTTCTTCACCGGCGGCCTGATGCCGGCGGCCGACACGCTGCTGCATTTCCAGCGTGACCTGCGGCTTGACCAGCGCTGGTTGCTGGACGGCACCCACTACCAGCGCACGGCCGACCATTGGCTGGCCAACCAGGATGCATCCCGCGAGGCGGTGATGCCGGTGCTGGTCGCGACCTACGGCCAGGCCGCCGCGAAGATCTGGTGGCAGCGCTGGCGCATGTTCTGGATGGCCTGTGCCGAGCTGTTCGGCTACGACGACGGCCAGCAATGGCTGGTTGCCCATTACCTGTTCCGTCCCCGCTGAGGTGTGACATGCACATCCGTTCGCTGCTTCCCCTGTTGGCATTGAGCCTGTTCGGTTCCGGCTGCAGTTCCAGCGAGACCCGCCCCCTGCCCCGCCCGCCCTCGGTGGAGGTGCCGCGCTTCATGGGCGACTGGTATGTCATTGCCCACATTCCATCATGGCCCGAGCGCGAGGCCTTCGACGCCGTGGAAAGCTATGCGCTGAAACCGGATGGACGCATCCAGACCACGTTCACCTATCGCAAGGGCAGTTTCGATGCCCCGCAGAAGTCGATGCACCCCATCGGACGGGTCGAGAAGGAGGGCAACGGCGCGATCTGGGGCATGCAGTTCATCTGGCCGATCCAGGCCGAGTATGTGATCGCCTGGCTGGACGATGACTATGGCCAGACCATCGTCGCGCGCAGCAAGCGTGACTATGTCTGGTTCATGGCACGGACACCACAGGTGTCAGAGCGCGACTACCAGCAGGCGGTGCAGCGTATTGCGGCCATGGGTTACGACACCGGGAAGCTGCGGCGCGTGCCGCAGTCGGTGCGCTAGGTCGCGTTTCACGCGTGTTGCGCCGCCCTGACGATAGGTAGCGCTCATGAATGAACAAGGATCGATGGATCAGAGCCATCGATCTTTAGGAATAGTCGTAAAAACGCAACGAATTCGATGTTCGACGCGACAGCGGCGCCAGAATGGCGGCCACGCCTACGGGCGCCGACCACCTCCCGCGCATGAATGGATTTCCTGCACCGCGTCGGCTTAGGCTGGCGCTTCTGGACGACCATGAAGTCGTCCGCCGCGGTACCGCCCTGCACCTCTCCGGTGACCTGCGATTCGACATCGTCGCCAGCCATGGCTGCAGCAGCGACCTGATCCACAGCCTGCGCTGCACGCCGGTGGACGTGGCGGTCATCGACCTCACGCTCGCCCGCGGCGATCTGTGCAGCATCGAGCTGGTATCGCTGCTGTGCCGGGACTTCCCGCGCACGTCGCTGCTGGCGTTCGCTACGCTCTCGCCCACCACCAACCTCAACAGCCTGATCGATGCCGGGCTCCACGGATTCGTCAGCAAGGCCGAACCGCTTACCGCCCTGTCGGATGCCATTGTACGCGTGTCGCAGGGGTTGCTGCGGGTGCCTCCGGACGTCCGGCTGGCCGGCGATCGCGGCGAGCTCAGCCGCAACGAGCGCGAAGTACTGGGCCTGCTGCTGCAGGGCCTGACCGTGTCCGAGATCGCGCTGCGCCGGCACCGCAGCATCAAGACCGTCAGTACCCAGAAGGTCGCCGTACTGCGCAAGCTGGGATTGCGCAGCGATGTGGAAATCTATGCGCTGCGCGAACGGATGGAATCGCCGTGACCCGCCAGGCACCGTTGCGCCGGCGCCTGCTGTCGATCGGCCTGCTGGCGCTGCTGCTTCTGCCCGCAGCGTCGGCCGAAGACATCCGCTCGCCGCGCTGGCTGCCGGGCAGCAGCGTGCGGGTGGCCACCGCTCCCTCGCTGCGACCGGTGCCGTCGACACTGATCGATGCGACAGCGCCGCCCACGCTCGCCCATGGCTACGCCAACCTCGTCGCCCGGCACGCCCAGCTCCGCTTCCTGGAGCATCCCTATCCGACGACCGCCGCCTCGATCCTCGCCGTGTGCCACCACGACGCCGACCTGGTCATGGTGTTCGACGGCGCGCGACACCTGTCGCTGGCCTGCCCCGGCCTCGCCGCCTCCGGCCGTTTCCGCGGCGGCGCCACGCTGGTGGCCGGGCGCGCTGGCGAGTGGTTGCCGCGGCAGATGGGCGAGCTCGACGGGCAGGTCATCGCGGTCGTTGAAGGCGGGCCTTACGCCGGTTGGCTGAGCGCGCATCATCCGCAGATCCGGCTGAAGCAGATGCCTGACCGGCACGCAGCGCTGGCGGCCGTCGAATCCGGGCTGGCGGACATGGCGATCGGCATCGAGTCGACACTGCGCCCGCTGGTCCGTCGCCACTTCAACGGACGCCTGCGCCTGCAGCCATTCGACAGCGGATTTTCCACCGACCTGTACCTGCTCGTCCGCCAGGAAGACCAGCAGCTTCTCCAGCGCATCGACCAGGCATTGCGGCAGATCACGCTGGAGGAGCATGCCGGACTGCTCCATCTCTGGGCCGGACAGACGCTGCCTGCGGCGGCCGGGAACGCCCTGGACTGGATGTGGTCAGCGCCCCCGCGCGGCTGGCTGTTGCTGGCGCCCATGCTGATCGCCCTGCCGTTGCTGTGGCGCATGTTCCGGCAACGGCAGGCAAGCGGCGACCGCCGCAGCGCGCAGGCCATCGGGGTCATCAGCCACGAGATGCGCAATTCGGCGCAGGCCGTGCTGACCTCGATCGAGCTGCTGGGACAATCGCCCCTGCGCAAAGGCGAGCGCGATCTGCTTGCGGCTGCCAGCCATGCCAGCCAATCACTGCGCGGCCTGCTGAACCGCGCACTCGATTTTTCGCGCCTGGCCAGCGGAGCGTTCAAGCCACATGCGCATCCCTGTGATATTGCCCAGGTCTGCCGGCAGGCGCTGGAGTCGATCCGGCCGCAGGCGCAGCGCAAGGGCCTGACGCTGCATCTGGATGCGCCGTCCACCGCGACGACCCTCATCCTGCTGGATGCCGATGCCGTGCGCCAGATCGCCAGCAACCTGCTGGCCAACGCGGTCAAATTCAGTGACGTCGGCGGCATCGAGCTGCGCCTGCAGCTCACGCCCGCCGCGCGGCCGCGGGAACTGCTGCTGGAGGTGATCGACAGCGGCATCGGCATCGAGCCAGCCCAGGTCGCCACGCTGTTCCAGCCATTCCAGCAGGGCAGCGGCGGCCACCAGCGCGGCGGAACGGGCCTGGGGCTCTCCATCGCGCGCGAGCTGGCCCGTGCGATGGGAGGCGACCTGACCGTGCACAGCGTGCTGGGGCGCGGCAGCCGCTTCATCCTGCGCCTGCCGACCGGTCCGGCGGACAGCGGTGAGGACGTCGAGGACATGCCCGTCGGCGGCACGCCGCTGGCCGGCGTGCGGCTGCTGCTGGTCGAGGACCATGCGCTCAATCGCCACGTGCTTGCCACGCAACTGCAGCGCTGGGGCGCAGAGGTATGTGCACTGGAGGATGCGGCCAGTGCCCTGGCCGAACAGATGCGCCAGCCCCGCGCTGCCGCACTGATCGATATCGGCCTGCGTGGCGTCGATGGCCATGCGCTGGCGCGCGAACTGCGCCGCCAGGGTGGGCAGCCGCTGCGCCTGATCGCGCTGTCGGCGCGCACCGGCCGCCGTCACCGCGCACGCTGCCGCCGCTCGGGCTTCGACGCGGTGCTGACCAAGCCACTGCGCGCTGCCCAACTGCTGGCTGCGCTCGGTATTGCGGCGCCGGAGGGGCTGGATGCAGTGCCACCGGTGGCTGCAATGGATGCGGCCTATGACGCGGATATCCGCGAAGAGCTGAAGAAGATCGCGCAGGCCATCGGCCGCGCCGACGCACCCTGCTTGGGCCACCACGCGCATCGCCTGCAGGGCACGCTGCAGATGCTGGGGCGACACGCGCAGGCGCCCCTCGCTGCGCAGCTGGTCGATCTGGCACATGACGCAGCGCCGGACTGGGCCGGCGCACGTCGTCTGCTGGACCTGTTGCAGGCCGGACAGGGTTCCCGCGGTGCGGGAACCCTGCAGGCGCCGTGATCAGGCCGCCAGGCGCTCGACCTGGCGACGGGTCAGGTCATTGAAGCGACCCAGCGACATCAGGTGCTGGTGGATCAGCGCCAGCCAGCCGCTGCGGTGCCACTCGACCACGGTCGCTTCCGGCAGCGCAACGAACTTCTCGACGTCCACGACCAGGAAACCATTGAGGTTGAACTCGCGGCCATCCGGGGTCCGCACGGTGGCGTTGCGCTCGACCAGCAGGCCGTTGTCGGTCAGGGCCTTGGAGAAGGCCAGGGTCTGTTCGTGTTCGCGGGTGTACTGGCCGCAGAACTCCAGCGCCTGCTGCACCATCTCGGTGGCCTTGCCGTCAACGAACAGCGGCTGGCCTTCTTCGCCGCCCTTGACCACGCGCGGGCTTTCCTCGTCGATGCCCAGCAGGAAGTCATTGTCCGCGCCGGTGTCGATGAAGATGAAGGGGTGGCGGCGCAGATAGGCCGGGATATAGGCCTCGTCTTCCCACAGCCCGTCCTTGATGAACAGGTTCTGGTCGGACACGCCCACCGCAGCCATCGGGACCGCACCCGGGCCGGCGAACAGGATCGGGAAGTGGTGCAGCGCCAGCGAGAACTCGCCCAGCACCAGCGGAATGGCGTTGTTGCCGGCGGCGAACTCGAGCTTGCCCGGCAGGATGCGCAAGTCGGCGTGCACATCGGCCTGCAGCGGCACCGGACGGGTATAGAACAGGGGAGCGCCGCTCGGCGCCGCTTCGGTGGTGGTGTCGCTGGTGGTGGTCATCTTGGGAACCGTTCGATCATGCGCGCCTGCCATCCCGGGCACGCCAGCGGGAACAACCTGAATCCCGCATTATCAACAAGCACGATGACAACGGCCACCCCGCCGGCAAACTATTTCAGCTGCAACGGATAGCGCTGCCAGAGCACGTGGACCAGGAATCCGGCCAGCTCGGTGTCGCGCGCGCTCACTGCGGCGCGGATCTTGTCCAGCAGCACCATGTCGCTGCAGGAGCGGACGTCGGCGTGGTTCGCCTGCCCTGCCCTGCGCGCACGGTAGCGCGCGGCCCGTTGCGCGTCGCTCATCGCGTACCCGAACTTGGGCGGACGACCGCGCTTGCGCGGCAGGGTCAGCTCCAGGGTTCCGGGGTCTTTGTCATCACGCATGGGCAGGGTGCGGGCGGCGGCGAGCAACGGGGGGTGCGCAATTTATCGTGAGGCATCACTTTAATCCAGCGTTTTCTGCACTTTTGTTGCGATGCAGTGCAAAAATCGCGCCGCCAGCACTCCCTCCAGGCATGGCGTGAATCTACTGCAGAGTTCGCGACCCGGTCACCCGGCAGCGCCACGCCATGCGTGGATGCGGAAACCCGCCAGCACATGGCAGATCCACGCCATGCGTGGATACGGAAATCCGGACGCACAGAAAAAAGGGAGCCCGCGAACGGGCTCCCCTCACTTTGCTCATGCCGCGCGTACCGGCTCGTAGCCATGCAGGTGCGCCTCGCTGCTCGCGCGTCCCTGGCTGAGCGAGCGCAGCGAAGTCGTATATCCGACCAGCTGCGCCAGCGGTGCGAAGCCGCTGACCTCGGCGCGCCCGTCCTGGTCCTCGATGCGGGCGATGCGGCCATGGCGACGGTTGAGGTCGCCGACCACGTCACCCACCGACGCCGACGGCGAATGCACCGTCACCGCCATCACCGGCTCCAGCAGCTGCGTGCCACCCTCGGCCAGCGCCGCCTTGATCGCCTCGGCACCCGCACGATGGAACGCCATCTCCGACGAGTCCTTCGCATGGGTCTGGCCATCCACAAGCGTGACCTCGATACCCACCACCGGATGCCCGTGCGGGCCTTCCGACAGCGCAGCCCGCACGCCCTTCTCCACCGCCGCGATGAAGCTGCGCGGCACCACGCCACCGACGATGCGGTCATTGAACACCACCTGGTCGTCCTCGCGCGGCGATACGTCCAGCACCACGTGCGCGAACTGGCCCTGGCCACCGGTCTGCTTGACCAGCCGCCCGACGACACCGGTCATCGGGCGCATCGGCGTCTCCTGGTAGGCCACGCGTGGCGCACCTACGCCCACATCGACCTTCCACTCGCTGCGCAGGCGCTCGACCATCACTTCCAGGTGCAGCTCGCCCATGCCCCAGACCAGGGTTTCACCCGTTTCCCGGTCCGTTTCCACACGGAACGAGGGGTCTTCCTGGGCCAGGCTGGCCAGGCCCTGCGCCATCCGGATCAGGTCCGCCGCACGCGCCGGCTCCAGGCGCCAGGCCAGCACCGGCGCCTGGGCCTGGATGTTCTCCAGGCGCAGCGGGCGTGCACGACTGCTCAGCGTTTCACCGCTGACCGCATCCTTCCAGCCCAGCACCGCGACGATGTCCCCGGCCACGGCCTGGTCGATGTCGTGGGTCTGGTCGGCCTGCACCCGCACCAGCCGGCTGACCCGCCGACCCTGCGGATGCTGCGAACTGGCTACCGCGTCGCCCACCTTCAAGCTGCCCGAGTACAGCCGCACGAAGCTCAGCGCGCCGTGCTGCTGGTGGGTGATCTTGAACAGCAGGCCGGCCAGCGGACCATCCGGGTCCGGCGGCAGTACCACCTCGCCGTCATCGCTTTCGGCGCTGACGGCAGGGCGATCCAGCGGCGACGGCAGGTAATTGACCACAGCGTCCAGCAGCGTCTCGATACCCTTGTCCTTGAACGCGGCACCGGCCAGCACGGGCACGCCCGCACCGGCGAGCGTCGCCCGGCGGATCGCCGCGCGCAGCGCCCCGGCATCGATCACGCGACCTTCCAGCCAGGCATCGGCCAGCTGTTCATCGTGATCGGCCACGGCTTCGACCAGCGCATCGCGCTGCGGCTGCCACTGCGCACGCGCCGCGTCGTCCCACGCGGTGATGGACGCGGCCGCACCGTCCTGCCACTGCAGCACGCGCTCGTCGACCAGGTCGACCCAGCCGTTGAAGCCGCTTTCGCTGCCCAGCGGAACGCCGAGCGCCCAGGGTCGTGCCTGCAGCTTGTCCTGCAGCTGCTCCAGCACGCGCTCGAACGAGGCGCCGACGCGGTCCATCTTGTTGACGAAAGCGATCAGCGGCACGCGATGGCGACGCGCCTGGCGCCACACGGTTTCGGACTGCGGTTGCACGCCATCCACGGCCGAGAACACGGCCACGGCACCGTCGAGCACCCGCAGCGAACGCTCGACCTCGATGGCGAAGTCGATGTGGCCGGGGGTGTCGATCAGGGTCAGCCGATGCGGCGGCAGGTCGCGCGGCGCCCACTGCGCCTGCACGGCAGCCGCGCCAATGGTGATGCCACGTTCGCGCTCGATCGCCGAGAAGTCGGTGGTCGCGTTGCCGTCGTGTACTTCGCCGACGCGGTGGATCTCGCCGCTTTTCCACAGCAGGCGTTCGGTCAGCGTGGTCTTGCCGGCGTCGATGTGGGCAATGATGCCAAGGTTGCGACGGCGGGAAAGGACTTGGGTGTTCATGAGAAAGGTTCCTGCAAAGCCAACTTCGGGGGCCGCGCACCCCGGTTGGCGACAGGGTGCGCGGCTAGCGTTCGGTCTCGGCGATCTGGTGCATGGCACGTTCTCCTTTGCGGTACTGGGAAGCGTCGGCTGGGTAGAGTCGACTGTTAGTCGACTCGCGGGAAATTAGTCGAGTACAAGAATCAAAAACGAAAAGAGCGCCCCGGAGGGCGCTCTGTCGAAGGTCCAGCGATGGCCGCTTCAACGGCCTCGTGGGGCTGCAGGCAGACACGCCCGTTCCGCGCTTGCGCGGGTCAGGGTGAAAAACTTCAGGAGCGGCATCCGGTTCATGGCGCGCATTGTAGGCCTGCCAATCTGGCGCGCAAGTGAATATTGCACACACAAATGGAACGATGAGGCCGGCGGGCGTCAGGGGCGGATCCCTTTGCGACGGCAAAGGGATCTGACCCCTCTCAGCCTTTACTTGCAGCCGTGCAGCGTGCGCGCCTCGGCCACGGTCGCCGCCTGGTCATCTCCCATCGACATCCACCCCTTCAGCGACGTCGCCGGGTCCATGTGCGGCAGCCGTGGGCCGCCATGGATCACCACCTCGGTCCAGCTACCGACCGGGGCCAGTTCGGACAGGCGTGCCGCCTGGTCATCCTCGGTGCTGAACGTGTCGTCCGGGCTCGCGGGGGGCGTTGTGTTCACGGTCGCGGTCTTGCGGGAATGCACGCGCAGCGCGCCGCCCGGCATGCGCTGGGTGGTGATGTCGTAGCGCTCGATACCGTACGCCCAAGGATTTTCGCCAACGCTGCGGGTCTCGCTTCCGTCATCCGCCACCGCCACCACCTCGCCCGCCGGGCCGACCACGCCCGCGACAGCGCCCAGGCCGGACATCAGCGCCTGGTAGACGATCATCTGCCGCTGCTCGGTGCTCAACGCAGCGGCCTTGAGCTTGGCAGGGGGAATCTGCAGGTACGCCGCCTCCTTGCAAAGCACCAGCACCTGCTGGTCGTCCCAGCTCACGGACATTTCCTCGTTGGCGAAGTACTGCGTCCGGATGGACGCAACAGGGGAGCCCGCGCCAGCGGAATGCCGGATCTCGATCAGCGAGGCATTCTCCGCCGCATCGGTCAGCGAAACCGGCGAGGTGGAAGCCGCAGTCGCAGCGCCTGCGAAGCCAGCCAACACGGCCAGCACAGTGCCGCGCGAAATGCTACAGATCATTGCATCAGTCCATTGAGGGAATACCGGCCGGACATGATACGCGGCGACGGCGGCAGATCCGGCCTATGTCACCACCACCAGCGGTACCCCGCGCCGCGGATGCTCCAGCACCACCACATCCTGCTGGTAAACCCGCTGCAGGTTGTCTTCGGTCAGCACCTGCAGCGGCGTGCCATCGGCCGCCACCCTGCCCTGCTCCAGCAGCACGATGCGGTCGGCATAGCCGGCGGCCAGGTTGAGGTCGTGCAGCACCACAATCACGCACGCACCGGCTTCGGCACAGGCACGCACACTGCGCAGCGTGCGCTCCTGGTGGCGCAGATCCAGCGCGGCGGTCGGCTCATCAAGCAACAGCAGCGGCGTGTCCTGCGCCAGCACGCGCGCAAACGTTGTCCGCGCAGACTCGCCACCGGACAGCTGCTGCACCTCGCGCAGGCGCAGCGCCTGCAGTTCGGCGGCATCGATGGCAGCTTCCACCTGAGCATCGTCCACACGCGGATCCGGCGGATGCGGCAACCGTCCCATCGCCACCACTTCTTCCACGCTGAAGGCGAAGCGCACGCCATGCTCCTGCGGCATCACCGCGCGCTCGCGTGCCAGCGGCCCCGCCTTGTAACTGGCCAACGGCTTGCCCAGCAGGCTCACCTCACCCACGTCGGCACGCAGGTCACCGGCAGCCACCGCCAACAGCGTTGACTTGCCTGCGCCGTTCGGCCCAACCAATGCGGTCACCGTGCCCGGCTCGAACGCGAGCGAGATGCCATGCAGGATCTCGCGCTGCTGGCGGCGCACCACCACCTCGTGCAGTTTCAGAAGCACGCTCATGGCGCCGCCTTGCGGCGCTGCTGCAGCACCAGCCAGAGGAAGAACGGTGCGCCCAGCGCGGCCGAGAACAGGCCCAGCGGAATCTCTGCCGGCGGGTCGAGCGTGCGTGCAGCGGTGTCGGCCACCACGATCAGCAGCGCACCCAGCAGGCCGGACAACGGCAGCAACCAGCGATGCCCGGGGCCGACCAGCAGGCGCGCGACGTGCGGCACCACCAGGCCAACGAAACTGATCGAGCCGGCAAACGCCACCGCTGCGCCCACCAGCAGCGCACTGAACGCCACCAGCCGACGTCGCGTGCGGGTGACATCCAGCCCAAGGTGCTGTGCCTGGCGTTCGCCCAGTGCCAGCATGTCCAGCGGCGTGGCCAGCCGCTGCAGCGCAAACACGCCAATCGCAAACAACGGCACCACGGCTGCCACATCGGCCCAGTTGGCGCGCGCCAGCGAGCCCATCTGCCAGAACACCAGCGACTGCAGCTCGCTTTCGCTGGCGATGTAAGTAAGGAAACCGATCAGCGCCGAGCAGAATGCAGCCATCGCGATGCCGACCAGCAACAGCGTCGCGTTGCCCGAACCTTTGCCGGGCCGGGCCAGTGCGTAGGTGAGGCCGATCGCCAGCGCACCGCCGGCGAACGCCGCCACCGGCACCAGCCAGCCGGCCGCACCGGCAGCGCCGAGCACGATGGCGGCCACCGCCCCCAGCGCAGCACCCTGGCTGACACCGACGATGCCGGGGTCCGCCAGCGGATTGCCGAACAGGCCCTGCAGGCTGGCACCGGCCATCGCCAGCGACGCACCCACCATTGCGCCCAACAGGGCACGCGGAATGCGCAGCTGCCAGACCACGGCCAGGTCGCGACTGCTGACCGCCTCTGGGTCAAGCAGGCCCAGCTTCACCGCCAGCGCCTGCATCACCTCCAGCGGCGGCAACCGCAACGGACCCACGGCGAACGACGCCAGCACTGCCCCCAGCAGTGCCAGCAACGCCACCATCAACATCGCCCGCCCGCGACGGCGGCGCCGATCCGCCGGACTCATGCCTTGGGCAACGCCGCCAGGGCCTTGGCCAGCGCCAGCGCGCCCGCACCAGAACCCACGCTGGTGTACTTCAGCTGCACATCCGGCATCACCCAGACCCGATTGGCCTGCCCGGCCGGGGTCTGCTTCAGCGTCGGGTACGCCTTCCACAGGCCTTCGGCACCGCCGAACAGCTGCAGGTCATGCTCGGTCACCAGGATCACTTCCGGCGCCGCCGCGACCACGCCCTCATTGCTCAGCTGCGAGTAGTTCTTCACCCCGGCCTCGGTACCGATGTTGATGCCGCCGGCCAGCGCGATCAGCTGCGCCGACGCGCTGTCGGCACCTGCAACAGTGGGCGAGCCGCCAGCGCCGGTGGCCGAGACGTGGATCAGTCGTGGCGCATGGCCCAGGCCCTTGCCAATCGCTGCAGCCTCGTCGAGCTGGCGCTGCACCTGCGTGGCCAGTGTTTGCCCCGCTTCGGCCAGCCCTAGTGCGGCGGCGACCTTGCGCACCTTGTCCGGCGCCGGCTGCAGATCATCGATGACCACCGCTGGCTCGCCCACCTCGCGCAGCTTTTTGGCCAGCTCGGTGTGGCGGCGCAGGCTGTTGCCGAGGAACAGCGAGCCCTGCAGGCTCAGCACGCCCTCCACGCCGGTGGTGCGGTTGAACAGGAACTGGTGCGGCGCGGCCAGGCCGGCCTGGGTGGTGGTGTTGGTCGGTGCCGCGAACACCTGCGTGCCCAGGCCCAGCGCCTCGATCACCGCGATGACGTCGTCGCCGCCGGCAATGATCCGGCGGGTATCGATCACCTCGATATCGGCGCCGTCATCGGAATGCACTTTGGCCGGCAGCACCGCCTTCTGGTCATGCACCGCCGGCATCTCGGCACCGGCCACGCGCTGCCAGCCTGCCGGCAACGCGGTGTCCGCAGCGGCGGTTGCGGCGGGCGGCTCGGCGGCCTTGTGGCCATCAGGCGGTGTCGACGAACCGCTACAGGCGGCCAGCGCCAGCGAAACAGCCAACGGAAGCGCACACAGGCGCAGACGGGACGCGATGTTCATGCTCGTTCTCCTTGCTGGCAGGGCGACGTGCAGGCCGCCCCGCCCTGTGACTTACTGCTTCGGGGTAATGCGGGTGATGCGGTCACCCTTCGGATCTTCGGCGCCACGCGACTTGTTCACCGCGAACACGTTGCCCTTGCCATCGGCGCGGACATGGTTCGGCAGCGTGCCGCCATCGAGGTTGGCAACCACCTTGCCGTCACCATTCACCACGGTGACCGTGCCGGCGCCCCGGTTGCTGACGTAGGCCAGGCCGGAGGCATCATCGAAGGCGACGTTCAGCGCGCCGGCGCCGACCGGCACGTCGTGCAGCACCTTGCCTGCGGCCACATCGACGATCAGCAGGTTGTCGGTGCCCTGCGAGGCCACGTAGAGGCGGTTGCGTGCCGCGTCGAAGGCCACGCCCGAGGCACTGATCGAATTGCCGAGGTCGATGACCTTCTCGACCTTGCCGCTGGCCACATCGATCACCGCCGCTTCCGGGGTGCCGATGCTGACGGTGAACAGCTTGCCGCCCTTCTCATCCAGCACCAGGCTCATCGGGGTGAACTTCCCGTCATCGACGCCGGATTCGAGCGTCACCGGCGGCAGTTCCTTGAAAGTCCTGGCATCGAACACCGACAGGTGGTCTTCACCCGTGGCCGAGGCGAACACCTTGCCGCGGGTGCCATCGACCACCACGTCGCGCGCGTGCGGCACAGTGTCGGCCGGGAACTGGTGGACCAGCGACAGGTCCTTCTGGCGATAGACCGCGATCGAGTTCTGGCGGGTGTTGGTCACCCAGACGTTGCCGTGGGTGTCATCCACGCCCACACCGTAAACCGCGTAGACCGCACCATGGGTGTTGCCCGGCACCTGCGCCGGGGTGATCGCCTGGGTCACCTTCAGCGACGTCGGGTCCAGCTTCAGCAGCTGCGACTGGGTCACCGGCGGGCGCCCCACCGCCGAGGTCACGAACACCGCATTGCTGGCGGCGCTGTAGGCGGACTGGTACAGGCCGGGCACCAGCTTGCTGGACTGGGTGGCGAACTGCGCCTGGCCGGACAGCGGCAGCTGCGGCGACACGCGCAGCTTCAGCACCGTGGCTGCGGCCGGCTGACTGGCGCGCACCACCACCGGGTGGGTGCCCGGCACCGCGTCGGTCGGGATGCTCAGCTGGGTCTTGAAGTTGCCATCGGCATCGACCACCAGCGGCTGCGCGTTGAGCACGCTGTCGCCACGCAGCAGGCTGACCTTCTGGCCCGGCACGAAGCCACGGCCGACCACGTCGGCAGTGCTGCCGGGAACCACGTTCTCACCGCGTGAGACGACCTCACCCTTGAAGGTGGCGTTGGCCGGCTGGTCGAACACCGGCTGCGCGGTGGCGGTCACCGCCAGCAGCAGGCCGGCAGCAAGAGTGGTAAGACGGAAAGACGGACGGAACGACATGGCAGGCTCCTTGCACACGTAGGCCGCGCCACGTGGCGCGGGATTCATCGGTTGCCTGGGCCGCTGCACGCCGGCAGCCTCGCCTGGGTGGTGGGATCGCACGGCATCGCGTGCGGGTCGGCTCACTCGGCGGCGTTGTCACCGCCATTGGGTGCGCCATCGCGGGTACTACGGTCGGTTACGCCGTACAGCTCGTGCAGCGCCGCGTGGAACGAGGCGGGCAGCATCGGGCCATGGCCCAGGCCAGGAAATTCCCGGTAGCGCACGCTCAGGCCCGGCACTTTGCCCAAGCGCTCGGCCAACTGCATTGCCGCGTCCGGCGTGGCGCCACCGATACGGCGCAGGTGCGCCACCACGCGCGGATTGGTCATGTCACGCTTGCCGCGATCGCCGACGCGCTCGGCGCCGCCCAGCATCAGCCACAGGCTGGCCTGCTGGCCGTGCACGTTCTGCACGAACTGCTGTTCCGGATCACCCAGGGCCGCACCCTGGCTCCACCACAGCGAGGGGCTGGCCGCCAGATACGACTGGAAGGCGGCGGGACGCGTGTACAGCGCATGGAGCACGAACAACCCGCCCAGCGAGTGCCCCCACAGCGCTTGCTGCTGCGTATCGATGCGTGCGCGACGCTCGACCTCGGGCTTGATGCGGCGTTCGATCACATCCAGGAAGGCCGCGGCGCCACCGCCGACCGCCTGGGTTGTGCCGCCCTCGTCGTCGGCACGGTCGATCCACGCGGTGTAGTCGCGGGTGCGCGCCTTGGAATCGATGCGCAGGTCGTTGTCGTAGCCGATCAGCACCAGCACCGGTGGCGCCTTGCGCGCGGCCAGTTCGGCCAGCAACGGCTGGTCCAGCACCATGGCCACCGCATTGCCATCCAGTGCGTACAGCACCGGCGAGGGCGCCTTGCCAGGCTTGACCGGGATCGCGAGATTCACCCGCCAACGGCGCTGCTGGTCCGGGCTGTCCACCACGAAATGTTCGAAGCGATAGCTGATCGCCGGCTCGTCGAGCACGGTATGGCCGATCGTCTGCAGCGGATTGCGCTGCTGGGCATGGGCGTACGAGGTGACCAGGAGCAGAGCCATCATCAGGGCGGCCAGGCCGCGGGCCAGCGGACCACGGCGCGAAGGCGGGACGAAATGCTTCATCAGCGGCGGCAGACGCGGCACGGGGCCGCCGGTTCACAGGGGACCGCAGTCTACCTTAAACGCGAATGATTATCACATAGATCAAACGTCACGCTGTGTATCACGCGCGCGATGTGTTCATTTTCCCGGTTGCGCTGGAAACACCGGATCCACTATTTTCCCAGGCGCCGGGGCGCAGGAGCGCCCCGCCCTCGCAGGGCTGCGGATGGATGGGTGATCGAGCCATCGGCCGCGCCCTGTCCATGGCTGCCCGCCTCCACGCGTGGCGTGGATCTGCCGACCATCCTCCGCGCATGACGCGGAGGTCACCACCACCCACGGGAATGGATCCCGTGACTGCGAGAACACCTTGAAGCGCACCGCCCTGATCGCCCTTTCCCTCGGCCTGCTTGCACCGCTGGCTGCCCATGCCGCACAGGACCTGCCAACGCTCTACCAGGCCTTTGAAGAAGCCGGCAATTCGTCTCTGGGCATGGACCAGCTCAACCAGACGGTGACCTTCACTGCCGTAGCCCTGAGCGTTTCCAGCAACCTGGCGGGCGAGCCGCTGATCGAGGCCGGCGACGACCAGGGCAATGTGCTGGCCCGGCTGACCAGCGACGACGAACAGCAGGCGGCCAAGCTGGGCGCGCTGGAAGAAGGCGCGACGTTCACCGCCAGCTGCACGCTGCAGTTCAGCTCGGGCACCGACTACCTGTCCTTCGGCGACTGCACCATCAAGTAAGGACGAAGCCGGCGAAATGCCGGCTTCATTCTGCTGCCCTGTAGCGTCGAGGCGCGCTCGACTCGCGCCGTGTCACGGTCCCGAAGGCACCGGACCGTATGCATTCTCCTGCGGCGTGCCCGGCAGCAGCGCGAATACGAAGATCACCAGGCCACCGAACGGAATGAAGGCCAGCAGGTACATCCAACCCGACTGGTTGCAGTCATGCAGGCGACGGACGGTCACCGCGATGACCGGCAGCACGGTGGCCAGCCAGAACACGACGAACAGGATGATCGACGCAATGCCGAGGACGTCGGACTGCATCACCAGCCCGGCAACGAGCGGCACCATCAGTACGGCCGATACGATCAACAGGAACAGCTGGAACATCCAGTACTCGCGACGGTTGGCACGACCCTCGAACTGGGCGTAACGCTTCAACGGCAGAATCATTTCCTGCACGGCATCGATCCTTGAAAAAGTGGCCGCGCAGTGTGCCAAAGACCGGCGGCGGGAACAATGCAGCGTCGAGCATGGCTCGACCCCACATAAGCCGGCTCAACGGCCCTTCGCGGCCCGCGCCGCTTCGCGCTCGGCACGCAGCCGGTCCAGCTTTTCCTTCAGCTTGATTTCCAGGCCGCGCGGCACCGGGTTGTAGTACACCCGTTCGCCCATCGCGTCCGGGAAACCGGTCTGGTCCAGCGCGATGCCACCTTCGGCATCGTGGTCGTACTGATATTCGGCGCCATAGCCCAGCTCCTTCATCAGCGTGGTCGGCGCATTGCGCAGGTGCAGCGGCACCTCTTCGGTACCGCTCTGACGCACGTCGGCCTTGGCCTGGTTGAAGGCCGCATAGCCGGCGTTCGACTTGGCAGTGCTGGCCAGGTACAGCACCAGCTGCGCGAAGGCGAGTTCGCCTTCCGGGCTGCCGAGCCGCTCGTAGATGTCCCAGGCTTCCAGCGCCATGCTCTGCGCGCGCGGATCGGCCAGGCCGATGTCCTCGATGGCCATGCGGGTCAGCCGGCGCGCCAGGTAGGACGGATCGCAGCCGCCATCGAGCATGCGGGTCAGCCAGTACAGTGCGGCGTCCGGGTTGGAACTGCGTACCGACTTGTGCAGTGCCGAGATCTGGTCGTAGAACTGCTCGCCGCCCTTGTCGAAGCGACGGGTGCGATCGGCCAGCACCTGGGTCAGGGTCTGCGGCGTGATGCGCCCCCCCTCCCCGCCCGCCAGTTCGGCGGCGATCTCCAGCAGGGTCAACGCACGGCGCACGTCGCCATCGGCGGCGGTGGCGATCTCCAGCAGCAGTTCGGGCGCGACCTCGATGCGCTCTTCGCCCAGGCCGCGCTCGCGATCCCCCAGCGCACGTTCCAGCGCTTCGACGATATCGGTCGGCGAAACACCTTCCAGCACATGCACGCGGCAACGCGACAGCAGCGCCGAGTTCAGCTCGAACGACGGATTCTCGGTGGTGGCGCCGACGAACAGGATCGTGCCGCGCTCGATGTGCGGCAGGAATGCGTCCTGCTGCGCCTTGTTGAAACGATGCACTTCGTCCACGAACAGCACGGTGCGCCGGCCCTCCGCGAAGCGTTGCGCGGCTTCGGCCAGCACCTGGCGCACCTCCGGCAGCCCGGACAGCACGGCAGAGATGGCACGGAATTCCGCATCGGCGTACTCGGCCAGCAGCAGCGCCAGCGTGGTCTTGCCGCAGCCCGGCGGCCCCCACAGGATCATCGAATGCACGCGACCGGATTCGACCGCGCGGCGCAGCGCGCTGTCCGGCGCCAGCAGGCGCTTCTGCCCGACCATTTCGTCGAGGGTGCGAGGGCGCATGCGCTCGGCCAGCGGGCGCAGGTGCTCCCGATCGACGCTCAGCAGATCGGGACCGGGGAAGGAAGTGGAGCGATGTCTTGGCACGCGGTTATTGTACCGCGAGCGCGTGACGGCCAAGGTTGGCACCCACCGCACCAGACCATGATCGGGTAGTGCCGGCCGCTGGCCGGCAGCCCCAGAATCTGTCGGAAATGAGCCGCAGCTGCGCAAGCCACCTCGTCGATAAGTCACTGATTCAACAGGAATCCATACTGGGCAGTTCCGCGTACTGTTTCCAGCAACTGAAAATTTGAGAGACCCAGCCATCTAGGACCCAAGCGTGCGCGATCCCGAATCCAATCTCCTTGAGTTCATTGCTGGTTGCGCTGTCGACGAGGACATCTACTACCTGGCTGCCGCCCTTGGCCCCGGGCATGACTACTACGACCCGGATCCCGGCCCACCCACCCGCATGTTCGTCTTTGGCCGCACCCCCAAAGAGGAGTGGTTCTACCATGACCTGCAGGACTTCCAGGTCATGTCCACAGAGCTTGTCCCAGAGGAAGAAGGCGGTCGCCCCCGTCGTGTGCTTGCGCTGGATTTCTATGGGCAGCTGGAAGATTACTCCCGTGCCGGGGCAACGATCGAGTACGTCTCGGCTGAAGGCGCCGACTTCCCCGGAGGTCTTACCCGTTTGCGACTGCTGGGCGACGCCCTTTTCTGCGCGGGCACAAGAGGACAGATCTATCATCGGGGCGACGGCGGATGGCGGCAGCTTCCAACCCAATTCGCGACTGCCTTCTGCGAGGAGGACGAAGACGAGTCGGATCTGGATGACTTCGACAGTTGGCTCGAAGATTTCGGCCACCTGCTCGAACTGGGCGATGCTCCCGCACTTCCTCGAGATCCGATGGAACGCGACGCAGAGCTTCGCCGAAGATTCGCCGATTGGCGCGCCCACATGACCCATGTCCGGGAGGATGAGCGATTCAACCAGCTACTCGCTGAGTTCCGCATGGGCAGCGTGAACGACCTCTGCGGAACGGGCTTTGCTGACCTCTACGCAATCGGCTCCCAAGGCCTGATTGCGCACTGGGATGGCTCGAGCTGGACCGTGCCCGAACAAGTCACTACTGCGGAGCTGTTTCATGCTTGCAGGACCGACCAGGGCCGCTTGGTCTTTGTAGGCATGGACGGCACCATCGTTACGGGCGACATCTCCACTGGATTCGAGTGCTTGCACCACGACGTCAGCGAAGGCATCAACTTCAACTCTGCGTGCCAGTACAAGCAACAGGTTTACATCGGCTCGGAGAATGGCGGCCTCTACGTATACAGTCTAGAAACTGGCGCAGTTGAACCGTTGCTGGAAGGCATCCCCGAAGAACTGAGAGATGCAACGATTGTTGATATCAGTTCCGTCGGTAGCGTGCTGTGGGTGCTGACGCCCTGGGACCTGATTCGATTTGATGGCACCGCGTGGCAGGTGATCGTTCATCCGGACAACGGATGAGCCGGCCGCTGGCCGGCAGATCCCAAGCGTGCCAGCCAACGGTTGGCACCCACCGGATCCGGTAGCGCCGGGCCATGCCCGGCCCCCTGATCAATCACCGATGACGTCGGTGCCCTTCGGCGGGGTGAAGCTGAAGGTGCCGGCGGCGAAGCCCGGGTTGCGCTTCCAGCCACTGAAGCTGATCACGGTACGCTGGCCAACCGCATCGGTGATTTCCATCTTGGCCAGGCCCTGCGCGTTGAAGCCCAGCGCCGCGTACTGGAAGCTGGCTTCGGTCTCGCGCTTCGGCGACAGCGACAGCCACTGCAGGCCATCGCGCTGCGCAGCCTCTTCGCTGACGTCGTACTGCTGTTCCAGCAGCGCCGGATTGATCAGCGCGGTCAGCGGGCTGTTCTGCTCTTCCTTGCCCTGCTCGCGCACGGTGGCCTGCTCCAGGTCCGGCTCGTACATCCAGACTTTCTTGCCGTCAGCCACGATCAACTGCTCGTGCGGGCGCACATATTCCCAGCGGAACAGGCGCGGCGCCGACAGGGCCACGCGGCCGCTGGTCGATTCCTTCACCTTGCCGCGGCTGTCGAACACCTGCTGGCTGAACTGGCCATCCAGGCCCTTCAGGCCGCTGGTGAAAGCCTTGAGGTCATCGCGGGCGCCAGCCCAGGCACTGCCGGCGGCGGCGCAGGCCACGGCCAGGGTGGTGGAAGCAAGGAAACGGCGGAAGCGGACGTTCATGCGGAAATCCTGTGGGCACGCAGGCCAGGAAAGTTGGATGTGAGTGTGCCCGGTGCAAGCTGAATGGGCGATCAGGGCGACATTATGCCGCCCTGATCGTCGAACGGCGATGCACGCACGAAGGCGGCTTCATCCACGCAGGGCACGGTTCTACTTCAGCCGGCCGTACAGCACCTGGCCACGGAAGCCGCGCCGCACTTCGCGATACAGCGCGCGGAACGCCGGATAGTCCTGCGGCTGGCACAGCGCCTCCGGGCCACGCACCGCATTCTGCTGCAAGCGGTGGTGCACGATCACGTCCTGGCCCTCGCGGCTCCAGTCCACGCGGTACTCGCCGGCGGCGTTGGCGAAACGCTGGCTGGCCGGGATGGCGATGATCGGTGCATTGGCCGGGAACTGCAGGCGATAGGTTTCCTCGCGCAGGCTGGCATTGCAGTAGAACGGCGTTTCGTTGGCCGGCGCCGAGGCAGTGGCGTATAGGCCGCGCACCGACTCGCCGCCCGGCGGGTCCGGCACGGCCATGCCCCCGGCCACGCTGAAATCGGCGTAATCCTCGGCCTGGAACGCCATGCGATAGCCGAAGGGCCGGGTCAGGTCGCCTGGCACGCCCTGGATCTGCAACTGCCCCCGCCCGTCGAAACCCGACGCGGCCATGATCTGCTCCTCAGCGCGCGCACGGTTCTGCGCGTTGAGCTGTGAGAACTGCGCGCGCATGCCGATCTCGGCGTTCTCGCCCAGCTTCGGAATCGTCTCGCCGCGCAGGTCGCCATTGGCGTCGAAGGTGAAGCGCACTTCCATGGACGTGGCGTTGCGATCGGGCGTGTTGGCCGGGGTGCGCGCCAGCGTGGCGTCGCGGGTGCGCACCACCGGCGCCCCCAGATCGCCTTCCGGCAACTGTCCGAAGCGCGCCCATGCCGTGGTCGAATCCAGGTACAGATCGAACTCGGGGATGTAGGTGATGGCGTGGTTGAAGCGGCCCAGCACCGGAATCTTCGGCAGCGTCGGACCGCCCCCGGCACCGATCAGCACCGGCGAACTGGCGATGCCCTTGGCCGCCAGCAGCGCTTCCAGGATCGTCACATGGTCCTTGCAGTCACCATAGTGGTTGTCGAGGATGCTCTGCGCGCTGTTCGGCTCCAGGCCACCATTGCCCAGGTACACCGCCACATAGCGGATGTTCTGCGCCACCCAGCGGTACAGCGCATCGGCCTGCCCGCGGCGGTCGCTGATGCCGGCGGTGATCTGGTCGGCCAGCGCCTGCAGTTCCGGCGTGACCTGCGCCGCCGGCCCGGCCTTGCGCTGGTAGGCGCGGCCCATCTGCGCCCAGTCACGATACGTGCTGGCCATGATGTTCGGGCCGAACTCCCACCCGGCGGCCGACCAGTTCTGCGCCGGCATCGCCTCACGCCGCTGGTAGCGCCAGCGCCACTGCGCCTGGCCGTTCTTCACTGTCGGGCGATCGCTGCCCTGCACGCCGCGGCTGTCGATGAACATCGGCAGGTTG
Source organism: Stenotrophomonas sp. YJH_SMC_29 (assembly GCF_059371235.1). NCBI lineage: Bacteria > Pseudomonadati > Pseudomonadota > Gammaproteobacteria > Lysobacterales > Lysobacteraceae > Stenotrophomonas > Stenotrophomonas sp. YJH_SMC_29. The sequence continues at coordinate 42,439 of NZ_JCAFUK010000021.1, forward strand.
GCCGGCGCACTCAGGGTGACCTCGGCGTCCTCGTATTCGGTGAAGACATTGAAGGTCTCCCACAGGCCGAAATAGCCCGGGAAGTACGGCGTCAGCTGGGTCCGGCGCACCTGGTAGTACAGCCGCGTGCCCGGCGCCAGGTTCGGGAACACGATCACCCGCACCTTGCGGTCGGCGTACATCGCCGCCGAGGCGCTGGAGTAGCTTTCCTGGGTGTAGATGCGATCGGCCGGCACGTCGCGGCGCTGGCCGTCGGCGGTGATGGTGTAGGCGCCAAGCACCTCCAGGGTTTCCATCTTCTCGCTGTAGCTCAGCCGCACCTGGCTGAACTGCTCGACCGAGGCCTTGGTCTTGAGCAGCACTTCGTAGGTTTCGGTCTGCACATTGCCCGCATCCGGCCGGACCTGGTAGTCGGCGCGGTAACGGACAATGCTGAAATTATTGCTGGCTTCGGTATCGCCGCTGGTGGAAGGCGGCGCCGTGGCGGGCGCGGAGGTGGCGGTTTCTGCCAGTGCCGGACTGGCAGCCAGCAAGGCTGCCAGCGCCAGTGCCAGCGCGCTTGGTACGGGGTGAAGCATGCGTCGGTTCCTTGGACGTCGTGGGGGATACCTCGGGTCTTACTTCGGCGGCGGCGGTGCCAGCACCGTGCGGTCGCCGTTGTGCTCGGGCGGGCTGACCACGCCGGCCGCTTCCATGGCCTCGATCAGTCGCGCTGCACGGTTGTAGCCGATCTTCAGCCGGCGCTGCACGCCGGAAATGGAGGCGCGGCGGGTCTCGGTGACCACCCGCAGCGCTTCGTCATACAGCGGGTCGGACTCGTCGCCGGCCGCACTGGTCTCGGGCAGGCCGGTGGCACCGACAACCACGCCGTCGCCCATCGTCTGCACCTCGTCCAGCACCCCGTCGACATAGTCGGCCGGGCCCATCGCCTTGAGGTGCTCGACCACGCGGTGCACTTCGTCATCGGACACGAACGCACCATGCACGCGCTCGGGCAGCGCGGTGCCCGGCGGCAGGTACAGCATGTCGCCGTGGCCGAGCAGGGTTTCCGCGCCGGACTGGTCGAGGATGGTGCGCGAGTCGATCTTGGAGCTGACCTGGAAGGCGATACGGGTCGGGATGTTGGCCTTGATCAGGCCGGTGATCACGTCCACCGACGGGCGCTGCGTGGCCAGGATCAGGTGGATGCCGGCCGCACGCGCCTTCTGCGCCAGGCGCGCGATCAGCTCTTCGACCTTCTTGCCGACGATCATCATCATGTCGGCGAATTCGTCGATGAAGATGACGATGAACGGCAGCGTCTCCAGCGGTCGCGGCGCCTCGCCCAGTTCCGGGTTCGGCTTGAACAGCGGGTCCATCAGCGGCTGGCCGGCGTCCTGGGCTTCCTTCACCTTCTTGTTGAAGCCGGCCAGGTTGCGCACGCCCACTGCGCTCATCAGCTTGTACCGGCGCTCCATCTCGGCCACGCACCAGCGCAGGCCGTTGGCGGCCTCCTTCATGTCGGTGACCACCGGTGCCAGCAGGTGCGGAATGCCCTGGTAGACGCTCAGTTCGAGCATCTTCGGGTCGATCATCAGCATCCGCAGGTCCTTGGGCGAAGCCTTGAACAGCAGGCTCAGCACCATCGCGTTGACCGCCACCGACTTGCCCGAACCGGTAGTACCGGCCACCAGCAGGTGCGGCATGCGCGCCAGGTCGGCCACCGTCGGGCGGCCGGCGATGTCCTTGCCCAGCGCCAGGGTCAGCACGCTGGCCGACTTGTCATATTCCTTCGAGCGCAGCAGCTCGGACAGGAAGATCATCTCGCGGGTGACGTTGGGGATCTCCAGGCCGATCACGGACTTGCCCGGAATGACATCGACCACGCGCACCGACTTCACCGACAGGCCACGCGCGATGTCCTTGTCCAGCGAACTGATCTGGCTGACCTTGATGCCCGGTGCCGGCTCGATCTCGAAACGGGTGATGACCGGGCCAGGGTTGGCGCCGACCACCTGCGCATCGATGCGGAAATCCTTCAGCTTGAACTCGATCTGCCGCGACAGCGTTTCCAGCGTTTCTTCGTCATAGCCCTTCGGCTGCGGCTTGGGATCATCCAGCAGCGCCAGCGGCGGCAGGTCGGAACCATCGCCATTGACGCCACGGAACATCGGAATCTGGGTGTCGCGCTTGGCCCGATCACTCTTCTCGATCACCGGCTCCGGACGCGGCTCGATCTTCACCGGCTCGCGCTTGGCGCGCACCTCGGCGTCGGCCTTGCGCACTTCCTGGCGCTCCTCGCGCATCACCCGGGTCTGCTTCCACTCGGTGACTTCTTCCTTCTTGCGTTCCAGCAACGGCGCCAGCGACATCACGCCGCGACCGATCTTCTCCATCACCGTGAACCATGACAGCCCCGTCGCCAGGGTGATCGAGGCCAGCAGCAGCACCAGTACGAACAGGTTGGCCCCCAGCGCGCCGAAGCCCACCGTCAGCGAATTGCCTACCAGCTTGCCGAGGATGCCACCGGCACTGGCGACATCGCCACTGAACAGGCGCACATGCAGGAAGCCGGTGCCGGCAATCAGGAACCCGACCAGACCGACCAGGCGCAGTGCCGGATCCAGGTCGTTCTCGCCCTTGCTCTCGCGCTTGAGGCCGAACATGGCGATCCAGGCCAGCGCGCCCAGCACGATGGGCAGCAGGAAGGCGATGTAGCCAAACAGCTGCAGCAGCACGTCGGCGATCCAGGCGCCGGCACGGCCGCCCAGGTTGTGCACCGGCGCGACCACGCTGCCGGTGTGCGACCAGCCCGGATCGGTCGCTGAATAGGTGAAAAGACTGGCCGCCAGATAGAGCAGGGCCGGCGCGATGGCGATCAGGCCCAGGTCGCGCCAGAGGCGCTGGCGGCGTGGATTGTCGGTCGTCGCCGCCGCGGCCGTGCGACGTGACGCCTTGCTGTCGTCCGACTTGGAGCGTTCAGGGACCTGCTTCGCCACCTTAGACCATACCTTTGGAATGCGCTGTTAGTGATTGATAATAAATGAGACGGCGTCAGTTTTCAGTTATGCGACATCTGGCCGGGTCCGGACAGGGCCGAAACCACCGCTGGATGACGGCGTTCTGTTCATCGGCTTGAATCGCCCTGCCCCAGCCGCCACTCTATGACCTGCCGAGGATGCTGCGCAAACATCGCCAGCGCCTTGTCCCATCTACCTTTTCGCGAGTTTACATGAGCACCAGCCTGCCCTCCCGCCACCAGCGCCTCGTCATCCTCGGTTCCGGACCGGCCGGCTGGACCGCCGCCGTCTACGCGGCCCGTGCCAACCTGAAGCCGGTCGTCATCACCGGCCTGCAGCAGGGTGGCCAGCTGATGACCACCACCGAGGTCGACAACTGGCCGGGTGACGCCCACGGCCTGATGGGCCCGGACCTGATGGCGCGCATGCAGGCCCACGCCGAGCGCTTCGAGACCGAGGTCATCTTCGACCATATCCACACCGCCGACCTGTCGCAGCGCCCATTCAAGCTGATCGGCGACAGCCATGAGTACACCTGCGACGCGCTGATCATCGCCACCGGCGCCACCGCCAAGTACCTGGGCATCCCGACCGAAGAGACCTTCAAGGGCCGCGGCGTCTCCGCCTGCGCCACCTGTGACGGCTTCTTCTACCGCGACCAGGACGTGGTCGTGGTCGGTGGCGGCAACACCGCCGTGGAAGAGGCGCTGTACCTGTCCAACATCGCCCGCAAGGTCTACCTGGTCCACCGCCGCGACACCCTGAAGGCGGAGAAGATCATGCAGGACAAGCTGTTCAGGAAGGTTGCCGAAGGCAAGATCGAGACCGTCTGGCACCACCAGGTGGAGGAAGTGCTGGGCAACGACGCCGGCGTGACCGGCGTTCGCGTGAAGTCCACCCTGGACGGCAGCACCCGCGACATCGACGCCCACGGCTTCTTCGTGGCCATCGGCCACCACCCGAACACCACCTTGTTCGACGGCCAGCTGGCGATGAACAACGGCTACCTGGAAATCCGTTCGGGCCTGGGCGGCAACGCCACCCAGACCTCGGTGGAAGGCGTGTTCGCCGCCGGCGACGTGGCCGACCAGCACTACCGCCAGGCGATCACCTCGGCCGGCTTCGGCTGCATGGCCGCTCTGGACGCCGAGCGCTATCTGGACGCGCAGGGCAAGGCCAGCTGAGAAGCGAACCTGCTTCTGTTGCGTTGAGCGATGCTCGACCGAGACCAAAGGCCGGCGCGAAAGCGCCGGCCTTCGTGCTTTCAGGAGTGCCAGGCCATGCCCACCCTCACGTCCGCACGCACGCCTGCGAGAACTCGACAGGTGCCGACGCAACCCCGTCCGCGTCCCTCAGGAGCGCACTCCAGCGCGCGACGCCCGTGCCGACGCCATTGCAGGCAAGATTGATCACCACCGGTTGCATCGGATCATCAAAGGTCCTCGTCGACGAGGAGCACGCACCCACCTCGGAACAGGTCGTCAGCGAGAGCTCCACCGACAACGGATATTGGGGGTTCCCGGCATAACGGACTTCGACATCCCGGGCCGATTGAACGGGCACATCGGTGTCTGGAATCGGATGCAGCGCCAAGGGCTCGCACGTCTTTCCCGTAGCCCACAGGCGATAGCCCTTTTCCACCCCTTTCATCGACGCCGAGCGGAAGACGGGATCCTGCAAGGCAGCCACATCGTCAGGATTGGAGTGGTAGGCGGTTTCGACGATCACCGAGGGCATCTTCCCGATGCGGTTCTCGCCGTGCCTGGCCGAGGTCGAACTCTCGCGAATCGGGAAATCCCGATAGCCCGGTTGCGCTCGGATGATTTCACGCATCCCACAGAGAATGCTATCCGCCAGCGCCTTGTCCTGCGGTTTGTCCTGATGATAGTAGACCTCGGTTCCACGCAGGCTGGCTGAATCGCTGCCATTGGTGTGCAGGCTCAGCATCACATCCACACCCAGATGGTTTGCGTAGTTGGGACGAGCCCGTATGTCCTCTTCCTTTTCGCGAGCAGACTCTGGGCTGTTCGGAAACTCATTCCACATGTCGGTGCGTTCGGGGAAAAGCGCCTTGAGGTGGTAGCGGGATGACATGTGCTCCCATGGCTTCCCGGACTCCGGATGGAGTTCCGTGGAGCGGCTGCGTGCCCGGTGCACCGTCAAACCGCTACGTTGTTCGATCAATCCTTGCAGTTCGTCACCAAACAGTGGACTCAGCGTGTCTTCCTGGATGCCGAGAGGCGCTGGGCGCTGGAACTTCCATTCTCTGCTGGGATGCAAGCTGATGTAGCCATGGCTTGCTGACACCAAAGCTGATGTATGCGTCGACTTCTCTTTCGTCTTCGGCGGAACGGCCAGATCCTCGGGGTAGTATTCCTCAAGGGTTTTTCCGTCAAACAGGAAGTCAATATCATTCACATCCAGTCCCGACTTCTCGGCGTAGTGCCTCAACGTAGACGCCATCGGAATCAGGAAGAGCTCGTCATAACCGCGATCCGGGCCGGGAAGGTATCCAGGCCCAAAGCTGATCACCATCGATCTTGCCTTCACATCCAGACGGATGCTGACGCTGATTTGTCGCAGCTCACCCCTCTCCTGCAAATGACGCGTCAGCTGGTTCGCAGCTTCACGCTCCAACAGCGCAACCACCTCCGCGTAGGCACCTGGATCCTCAAGCACTTTTGCCGGCTGATCTCCAGAAGCCAACACGGGCGGCGCAAAGATCAGGCCGCACGCGACCGCGGCAGTTGCAAGCTTCAATCCCTTCATCGTTGATTTCTCCATGTGGTGGGATGCGCGCCGCTCATGCAGCGCCCCGCCACCCTGCCGACCCGTGCGCCGGCGATTCCGCACCCAGCGCACACGGATGGACAATTCAAATTCTCCTCACCTCCAACCGAAACAAACCAACCCAGCTCCGCCAACACCGTTCGCGATCCACCTGGCCTATCCTTGCCAACCATGCCCTCCACCCGCTTCCTCCACTCCCTTCAGTCCATTCCCGCCACCGATTGGGATGCCCTGCACGACGGCCAGAACCCGTTCGTCAGCCATGCCTTCCTTTCAGGCCTGGAACAGCACGGCTGCCTCCGCGAGGACTGGGGCTGGCAGCCCCGGCACTTCACGCTCTGGGAAGGCGACACCCTGATCGGCGCCATTCCGGGCTACCTGAAGACCAACTCCCACGGCGAATTCGTGTTCGACCATGCCTGGGCCAACGCCTATGCCCGGCATGGCCGCGACTACTACCCGAAGTGGCTGGGCGCGGTACCGTACTCGCCGGTCACCGGGCCGCGCCTGCTGGCCCGTCACGATTCAGATCGCGCCGCGTTGCTGTCGGTGTTGCGTGATGCGCTGTCGGCACTGGAGGTGTCATCGGCCCATGTCAACTTCCACACCGCAGCGGACGAAGCGCTGTTCGGCGAGGACTGGCTGCTGCGCGAGGATGTGCAGTTCCAGTGGCAGAACCCCGGCGAGTGGGCAACGTTCGAGCAGTTCCTCGCCGCGATGGACCACAAGCACCGCAAGAACATCCGCCAGGAACGGGCCAAGGTCACCCGCCAGGGCATCACTTTCCGCGTGGTGCACGGCGACGAGGCCAGCCGCGCCGACCTGCAGGCGATGTACCGCTTCTACCTGCAGACCTTCCTGGAATACGGCAATGCCCCGGCGCTGACCGAGCCCTTCCTGCGCCATCTGGCGATCTCGCTCGGGCGTGGGCTGGTGCTGTTCCTGGCCGAGCAGGAAGGCCAGCCGATTGCCGGCGCACTTTGCCTGCGGGGCGGCAGCACTCTGTATGGCCGCTACTGGGGCGGGGCCACCCTGCCCGGCCTGCATTTCGAAGCCTGTTACTACCAGGGCATCGAGTACTGCCTGCGCGAAGGCCTGAGCCGTTTCGAGCCGGGCGCGCAGGGCGAGCACAAGCTGGCGCGCGGCTTCCTGCCGACCCTGGTGCGCAGCCGGCACTGGGTGGCGGACGCGGATTTTGCCGAAGCGCTGCAGGACTGGTGCCGGCAGGAGCGACGGGATGTGCGGCGGTACCGGCAGGAGCTGCTGGGGCACAGCCCATTTCGCGCGGACGGGTGACCTGCCAACCAAGGTGGGCATCTGCCGCGGCATTCGCGCGGGGCCGCGACGAATACAATGCCGGCATGACCCGCCAGCTGCCCTGGCGCCTGGCCGACGCGCCGGACGCGCCCTTTCCCCCAGCCGAGACCGCCCTGCGCCAGCCCGACGGCCTGCTCGCCGTGGGCGGCGACCTGCACCCGGCGCGCCTGCTCAACGCGTATGCGGGCGGCATCTTTCCGTGGTTCAGCGAGGGCGAACCGATCCTGTGGTGGTCGCCTGACCCGCGCATGGTGTTCCGCACCGATGGCGTGCATCTGTCCAGCCGCTTCCGCCGCCAGCTGCGTGGCTGCGACTGGGAGGTCACTGCCGACACCGCGTTTGGCCAGGTGATGCGCGCCTGCGCCGCCGCGCCGCGGCCCGGCCAGGACGGCACCTGGATCAGCCCGGCCATGATCGAGGCCTACAGCCAGCTGCACGACCTCGGGTTTGCCCACTCGTTCGAGGTCTGGGACCGGCAGACGCTGGTCGGCGGCATCTACGGCGTGGCGATCGGTACCGTGTTTTTCGGCGAGAGCATGTTCAGCGGTGCCAGCGGGGGCTCCAAGATCGCGCTGGCCGCGTTGGCGGCCACGCTTGGCGGCTGGGGCTGGCCGCTGATCGATGCCCAGGTGGAGAATCCACACCTGCTGCGGATGGGCGCCACGCATCTGCCGCGCGCGGCGTTTCTGGATCACGTGCGCCTGGCGGTGCGCGACAAGGGCCGTGAAGGCCCGTGGACGCAGGCGGTGGGACGCCTGTCGGCTCGGCGTTTGGCCGGGGGTTAACACAAACTTTGCAAGCTGGGCCGGTCACGCGTAAAATACTGCGCCTTAGGCCCAGCGTGGCCGTTTTCTGAACCGCACAGGACTACATGTCGAAAGACGATTCCATCGAGTTCGAGGGCACCGTCAGCGAGACGCTGCCGAACACCACTTTCCGCGTTCGTCTGGAAAATGGGCACGAGATCATTGCCCATATCTCCGGCCGCATGCGCAAGAACTACATCCGCATCCTCACCGGTGACCGGGTCAAGGTTGAAATGACCCCGTACGACCTGACCAAGGGCCGTATCACCTACCGCATGAAGTAAGCGGTCGGCGCCTGGCGCCACGTCGACAAGGCCAGCCCTGGTTGCTGGCCTTTTGTCATGCCTGCCATCCGGCCCTGCCGGAGGTCATCGTGACCGAACTCACCGTGACGTCGGTCAGCCCTGCTTGCGGCAGATTCGCATCTGCATCCGCGGCGGCATCGTAGGAACCGATCCAGTCCGGATCGCCATCCCCTGCCCCGCCATGAACATGCCCTCGCTGACCGCCCTGCTCATCGCCCTCGTCGCGTCCGCCAGCGCGCTGCCTGCGCGCGCCGCCGATACCCCCGCTGCGGCGAACGCCGCTGACTGCATCCAACTGGGCGGCGACCAGCAGCTGGTGCGCGCCGGCGCCTCGCGCAACATCCTGCTGCGCAATGGCCAGGACCACTATGTCGTGCATTTCCAGGACGACTGCTCCGCTGCGGCCCATTCGCGCAAGCTGAGCTTCTTCACCGATGGCCAGCAGGGCCTGCTGTGCGCCGCCGGGCGCAGCCAGCTGCGCACCGACGCCAACCGCTGCACCGTGGCGCAGGTCGAACCCATCGACGAGGCCACCTTCAAGAAGAAAGCCCGCCAGCGCAGCCGCTGACGTCGCGTACAACAAGGGCGGCCGAAGCCGCCCTTGTCAGGAAGGGTTGTCACCGCACAGGCGCAACCAGTGGCAGCACCCGCGGCTGCTCGTGCTGCCGCGCCAGCCAGAGGTCGTAATTGGATTGCAGCCCCATCCAGAAAGCCGCCGTACTGACCCCGGCCATTTCCAGGCGGATGGCCAGATCAGGACTGATGCCCGCCTTTCCGTTCAAGACCCGCGACAATGCCACCCGCGACATGGCCAAGCGCTCGGCCGCTTCGGTCACAGAGAGATCCATCGGATCGAAGACCATCGCCTTGATCGTCTGCCCTGGATGTGGGTGGTGATGAATCATGCGCAACCTCAGTGATAGTCCAGGTAGTCCAGCAGCTCCACATCGCCACCGGTGAAACGAAAGGTGATCCGCCAGTTGCCATTGACCCACACAGACCAATGCCCCCTCCGGTCGCCCCGCAGCTTGTGCAGGCGCAATCCGGGCATGGCGAGATCCTCGGGACCCGATGCCACGTCCAGGATCGACAGGATCATCAATACCCTGCTGGTGTGACTGTGTCGGATCCCGCTGCTGATACCGGAGCGGTAGAGCCGCTCGAGGCCTTTGTGGCGAAAGCCGATGATCATCACTGTATCCCGTATCGTTGCGCGATACAAATGAAGTAATCCCCATCGCGCTCACGAAACAGCATTGATGCCTTCGCACCCTTCCAGCAAGGCCGCAGGCGACAGGCCCAGCACAACAAGGGCGGCCGAAGCCGCCCTTGTCATGTCAGGTCCGTCGAAACCGGACGGAGGTCAGTTCATTCCACCGTGACCGGCAGCAAGCGCTCCGGTTCGGCCTGGGTCTCGACCACCAGTTCGTCGTCGCGCACATCGATGCTCACCTTGCCGCCATTGACCAGCTTGCCGAACAGCAGCTCGTCGGCCAGCGGCCGCTTGATCTTGTCCTGGATCACGCGGGCCATCGGACGGGCACCCATCAGCGGGTCGAAGCCGTGGTGGGCCAGCCAGTCGCGCGCGGTCGGCGTGGCCGACAGGCTGACGTGCTTGTCCTGCAGCAGCATCTCCAGCTCGATCAGGAACTTGTCGACCACGCGCAGGATGTGCTCGAAGCCCAGCGCCTGGAACTGCACCACCGCATCGAGGCGGTTGCGGAACTCCGGGGTGAAGCTGCGGCGGATGGTCTCCATCGCGTCGGTGGCATGGTCCTGCTTGGTGAAGCCGATCGAACGCCGCGAGGCCTGCGCCGCGCCAGCATTGGTAGTCATCACCAGTACAACGTTCTTGAAGTTGGCCTCGCGACCGTTGGTATCGGTCAACACGCCGCGGTCCATCACCTGCAACAGGATGTTGAAGATGTCCGGATGCGCCTTCTCGATCTCGTCCAGCAGCAGCACGCAGTGCGGCGTCTTGACGATCTTCTCGGTCAGCAGGCCGCCCTGGTCGAAGCCGACATAGCCCGGAGGGGCACCGATCAGGCGGCTGATCGAATGCGGCTCCATGTACTCGGACATGTCGAAGCGGACCAGCTCGATGCCCAGCTGCAGCGCCAGCTGCTTGGTCACCTCGGTCTTGCCGACACCGGTCGGCCCGGCGAACAGGAAGTTGCCGATCGGCTTTTCCGGATTGCCCAGGCCCGAGCGGGCCAGCTTGATCGCCGAGGACAGCGTCTCGATGGCCGGGTCCTGGCCGAAGATCACCATCTTCAGGTTGCGCTCCAGGTGCTGCAGCACGTCCTTGTCGGTGGCACTGACCTGCTTGGTCGGGATGCGCGCCATCTTGGCCACGATCGCTTCCACTTCCTCGACGTCGATCAGCTCCTTGCGCTGGCCTTCCGGCAGCAGGCGCTGGCGGGCACCGGCCTCGTCGATCACGTCGATGGCCTTGTCCGGCAGCAGGCGGTCGCCGATGTGCTTCACCGACAGGTCCACCGCCGCCTGCAGCGCTTCGTCCGAATAGGTCACGCCGTGGTGCAGCTCGTACTTGGACTTCAGACCCTGCAGGATCTCGTAGGTCTCGCCCACGGTCGGCTCGACGATGTCGATCTTCTGGAAGCGGCGGGCGAGCGCCCGGTCTTTCTCGAAGATGCCGCGGTATTCCTGGAAGGTGGTCGAGCCGATGCAGCGCAGCTCGCCGGAGGCCAGCGCCGGCTTGATCAGGTTGGACGCATCCATGGTGCCGCCCGAGGCCGAGCCGGCACCGATGATGGTGTGGATCTCGTCGATGAACAGCACCGCGTTGGGCACCTTCTTCAGTGCGGTCAGCACGCTCTTCAGGCGCTTCTCGAAGTCGCCACGGTACTTGGTGCCGGCCACCAGCGCGCCCAGATCGAGCGAGTAGATCACCGCGTCGGCCAGCACTTCAGGTACCGAGCCCTCGACGATGCGGCGGGCCAGGCCCTCGGCGATGGCGGTCTTGCCCACGCCGGCCTCACCCACGTACAGCGGGTTGTTCTTGCGACGGCGGCACAGGACCTGGATCGTGCGCTCGATCTCGTCGGCGCGGCCGACCAGCGGATCGATGCGGCCGGACCGCGCCTGTTCGTTGAGGTTGCTGGCAAATTCGGTCAGTGCATCGCCCTTCGGCTCGCCCTCCCCGCCCTCCATGCGGCCCTCGCCCTCGGAGGAGGAGGACGGCTGCTCGCCTTCCTCGCCCAGCTTGGCGATGCCGTGGGACAGGTAATTGACCACATCCAGCCGGGTCACATCCTGCTGGTTGAGGTAATAGACGGCATGGGAGTCCTTTTCGCCGAAGATGGCGACCAGCACGTTGGCGCCGGTGACCTCCTTCTTGCCCGAGGACTGCACGTGGTAAACGGCCCGCTGCAGCACCCGCTGGAAACCCAGCGTCGGCTGGGTATCGCGGCCGTCATCTTCGGCCAGGCGGGACACGGAGGCCTCGATGGCCTGCTCCAGCTCCTGGCGCAGGCGTTCGGCGTCGGCACCACAGGCCTTCAGTACGGCCTGGGCAGACGGGTTGTCGAGCAGTGCCAACAGCAGGTGTTCGACCGTCATGAACTCATGCCGGGCCTCACGGGCGCGCTTGTAGCACTGGCCGATGGTGTGTTCGAGGTCTTTGCTGAACATGGATTACTCCGGCGGCAGATGGGAACAATATGCGGCCTGACTACGCGATTTCCATCACCCTAGCGGATTGCTGCGTTCAGATGGCGTTAGCACTGCAGATCGCTTGATCTTCATTCACTCCAGGATCGTACAACCGGCATGAGCGAACCCTACCTGAGCCGCTGGCGATTGCGGCGTGACGGCCCGGCCATCCGTACGCCCCACGCCCGGCTCTGGCCGGTGCTGACCGCCGCCGGCGAGCCGGCGATGCTGAAGATTGCCGGCGAAACCGAGGAGCAGAACAGCCATCGCCTGCTGCGCTGGTGGGACGGCGATGGCGCTGCCCGCCTGCTGGCCCACGAGGGGCCGGCGATCCTGATCGAGCGCGCCAGCGGTCAGTCGCTGCGGCAACGCTCGATCGATGGCGCCGATGACGCCTGTACCACGATCCTGTGCCAGGTCCTGCAGCGGTTGCACCGGCCACGGAGCGCGCCGCCTGCAGACCTGGTCTGCCTGCGTAGATGGTTCGCCGACCTGCTGCAGCCAAGGGCCGCGCTGCCGCCACTGCTGGAACAGTGCAGATCACTGGCAGGAAGGGTGTTGCAGGAAGAACAGGAGATCCGGCCGCTGCACGGCGACCTGCACCATGACAACGTGCTGGATTTTGGTGCGCGCGGCTGGCTGGCGATCGATCCGAAACGGCTGCTGGGTGACCGCGCGTTCGACTACACGACGTTGTTCAGCAATCCGGATCTGTGCGGCCCGGGCATCCACGTGGCCACGCGGCCGGAGCGGTTTGCCGCCCGGCTGGAACAGGTCAGCGCGCTGGCTGGGCTGGAACGGGCGCGCCTGCTGCGCTGGATCGCCGCCAGCGCGGCACTGTCGGCCGTGTGGTTCCGGGACGATGGCGACCCCGCCGACATCGACGAGGCGGTGGCGCGGATGGCACTGGAGGCGCTGGCGGAGAGGTGAGACCCGCGCTTGGCAGGTGCCCACCTTGGTGGGCACACCCATCCGGGATCGATGTGCCCGGACGAGAATCGGCAGCCGGTCAGGCCTTTTCCATCGTGCACAGCAGCGGGTGCTGGTTCATCCGCGAATACTCGTTGACCTGGGCAACCTTGGTCTCGGCGACCTCGCGGGTGAACACGCCGCAGACGCCGCGGCCGCGGGTATGGACGTGCAGCATCACCTGCGTGGCCTTGTCCAGGTCCATGCTGAAGAACTGCTGCAGTACATCCACCACGAAATCCATCGGGGTGTAGTCGTCGTTGAGCAGCATCACCTGGTAGAACGGCGGCGGCGCCACTTCCGGGCGCGCGGGCTCCACGGCAACGCCGTGCTCGTGATGGGAATCGGGGGAGGACTCATGGGGCATCCACCCATTATAGAGGTTGCACCGCGCCTGCGTCGGCCCGCCGCGGATTGGACGGCACGCACGCCCAACGTCACAATTGCAGCTTCTTTCAACACTGCTTCACAGGATCTTCATGAAAAGGACCCTTCTGCCCGCCCTGCTGATCACCCTGGCCGCTGCCGGTGCTGCCACCGCCGCACCCCAGGCCGACAAGTCCGTGGCCCGCCACCTGGACAAGCTGGGTTACACCTACGAGGTCGACGAGGATGGCGACTACCGCATGGTCTTCGACGTCGAGGGTGACCGCACCCAGATGGTCTACGTGCGCTCGGCGGTGGAAGACTTCGGCAGCCACAACATCCGCGAGATCTGGTCGCCGGCCTACAGTGCCAAGACCAAGCAGTTCCCGGTGGCCGTGGCCAACCGCCTGCTGGAAGATTCGCAGGACGCCAAGATGGGCGGCTGGGTGAAGCAGGACACCACCGCCATGTTCGTGGTGAAGATCGACGCCGATGCCACCCCCGACCAGCTCAGCGACGCCATCGATGCGGCCATCCGCACCGCCGACGCAATGGAGCTGGAACTGACCAAGAAGGACGAGTTCTGAGTTGAACGCCACGCCGGACCCGCGCTGGGCACCGCACGCCACCGTCGCCACGGTGGTGGTCGACGGCGGCCGCGTGCTGCTGGTTGAAGAGACCATCGACGGCCGTCCGGTGCTCAACCAGCCGGCCGGCCACCTCGAGCCGGGCGAAAGCCTGGCCGAGGCTGCCCTGCGCGAGACCCGCGAGGAAACCGGCTGGACCGTGCAGCTGACCCACTTCATCGGCTGCTACCAGTGGACCGCCGGCGACGGCACTGCCTTCCTGCGCTTCTGCTACGCGGCGCGCCCGGTCTCGCACGACCCGGCGCAGCCGTTGGACACCGGCATCGACCGTGCACTGTGGCTGACCCCGGCCGAGCTGCAGGCCGCCGGCGCGCGCCAGCGCAGCCCGTTGGTATGGCAGGTGGTGGCCGATTACCTGGGTGGCCAGCGCCATCCGCTTTCACTGGTCCGGGAGGTCGCATGAGCACTCCGCGCGTGATGGTGGGCGTGTCCGGTGGCGTCGATTCCTCGGTCGCCGCCTGGCGCCTGGTCCAGCAGGGCGAGGCCGTGGCTGGCCTGTTCATGCAGAACTGGGCCGACGACGGCAGCGGTGACTGCCGCGCCGAGGACGACCGCCGCGATGCGGTGGCGGTCTGCGGCCTGCTCGGCATCCCGTTCCACTTCCGCGACTTCTCCAGCGAGTACTGGCAGGGCGTGTTCGAGCACTTCCTGGCCGAGTATGCGGCCGGCCGCACGCCGAACCCGGACGTGCTGTGCAACCGCGAAGTGAAGTTCAAGCATTTCCTGGATGCTGCCCGCGAGCTGGGCGCCGAGCGCATCGCCACCGGCCACTATGCCCGGGTGACCCAGCGCGGCCACCAGTGGCTGCTGCTGCGCGGCGCCGACCGTTCCAAGGACCAGAGCTACTTCCTGCACCAGCTGGGCCAGGAGCAGCTGGCGGCCACCCTGTTCCCGATCGGCGACCTGGAAAAGAGCGACCTGCGCCGGATCGCGCGCGACGTTGGCCTCCCGACCCACGCCAAGAAGGATTCCACCGGCATCTGCTTCATCGGTGAGCGCGATTTCCGCGAGTTCCTTGGACGCTATTTGCCGGCCAAGCCGGGCCAGATCCTCGACCCGGCCGACGGCAGCGTGATTGCCGAGCATCCGGGCGTGTTCTATTTCACGCTGGGCCAGCGCGAGGGCCTCAACATCGGCGGCGTGCGTGGCCGCCCGGCTGCACCGTGGTATGTGGTCGGCAAGGATGTGGCCAGCAACGTGCTGTACGTGGACCAGGACCGCGACAGCCCGTGGATGCTGTCCGGGCGCCTGCGTTCGGAACGCGCGCACTGGATCGCCGGCGCGCCGCCGGCGCGGCGCTTCGAATGTACTGCCCAGACCCGTTACCGCCAGCCCGATGAGCCCTGTACGGTGCAGGTGCTGGATGACGGCAGCGTGCTGGTCACCTTCGCGCGCCCGCAGCGCGCCGTTACCCCCGGTCAATCGTTGGTGCTGTATGACGGTGACGTGTGCCTGGGTGGCGCGGTGATCGCCGCCACCGATGCGCCGCTGGAAGAGCGCCTGCGCACCACCCCCTCCCCTTTTGAGGTAATCGCTGCATGAGTTTCACTGTCGACGACCGCGTCCTGGCCCTGGCCGGCATTGCCCAGGCCCTGCAGCAGGTCCGCCGCATCGCCGATACCGGCCATTCCGACGCCGCCGCCGTACGCACCGCCGTGGACAGCGTGTTCCGCGTGGATGCGTCCTCGCCGCAGGCGGTGTTCGGTGACCGCCATGCATTGAAGGCGGGGCTGCGCCTGCTGCACAACTACTTCCGCAGCCAGGGCCAGGACCCGATCCTGCCCAAGCTGGCCCTGTCGGTGCTGCAGCTGGAGCGCCGCTTCGTGCAGGACGGGGCGACCGTGAACAAGGTCGCCTCCGGCATCGAGCGCGCCCAGCGCCAGGCCGCCGAACTGGGTGACAGCGGTCACCCGGACGTGCTCGCCAGCCTGGGCGGCCTGTACGCCGACACCATCAGCCACCTCAAGCCGCGGGTGATGGTCCAGGGCAACCCGCACTACCTGGGCCAGGCCGGCGTGGTGGCGGAGATCCGCGCCCTGCTGCTGGCCGCGGTGCGCGCGGCGGTGCTCTGGCGGCAGCTGGGTGGCAGCTACTGGGATTTCCTGTTCGGGCGAAAGGCGATGATCGAGGCCGTGGACCGCCTGCTGGCCTGAGGGTGTGGGGTCAGAGCCCTTTTCCATGGAAAAGGGATCCGACCCCGAGGCCGCCAGGGCGCCGTAAAACCGGCGCATTCAGAATGCACTTCGAGGCACATCGACGTTAAAGAGAAAGGGGGTACGGCCGATACATCCTCCGTGCACCTCCCGAGAACGTCCATGTACTCACGCATTTTCATCCGTCTGGCCGCCCCCCTGGCTCTGACCCTGCTGCTCCCCTTCGCCATCGGTTTCGAATGGCCGGCCGCCCTGCGCTGGGCGATCCTGACCACGATGACGCTGAGCTGGCTCGGCTTTGCGTGGTGGACCACCCGCGCCCAGGCACATCGCTCCCCCGAGCACGCCCGTGTCCTGCGCGAACAGGACCAGCTGCTGACCGAGCTGCGCAACTTCGTCGGCAACGAGATCGACGGTTCGCGTGGCGAAGTGGAACGCGCCCGTGACCTGATCCGCCAGGCCGTCTCCAGCCTCGGCGGCAGCTTCGATGCGATGAACCGCAAGTCGCGCCAGCAGAGCCAGGCCCTGTCGCGCATCGTCGACCGCGCCGGTGATGAAGGCAATGCCGGCCTCGACGTCGCCCGTTTCGCCCAGCACGCCAGCCATCGCATGGAACAGCTGGTGGAAGCGCTGGAACAGGTCAGCGGCCAGAGCAGCACCACCGTGCAGCACATCGACCAGATGGCGCAGCACCTGGATGGCATCTTCGCGTTGCTGGAAGACGTCAAGTCGATCGCCGACCAGACCAACCTGCTGGCGCTGAACGCGGCCATCGAAGCGGCGCGTGCCGGTGAAGCCGGTCGTGGCTTTGCCGTGGTCGCCGACGAAGTGCGCAACCTGTCCGAACGCTCGACCACCTTCAACGAGCAGATCCGCAAGCTGGCGCACAGCTCCAAGGACGCCATTGCCAAGGTGCGCGAGACGGTCTCGCACATGGCCTCGCGTGACATGGACCGCTCCCGCGAAGCGCGCCAGGAAGCGGCGGCAATGCTCGACAATGTCGCGCAGATCAATGCCTCGCTCGGCGACGGCATGCGCGAAGTGTCCGAGTGCGCCCGTGCGATCGATGGCAGCGTGGCCGAAGCCGTGCGCGCCCTGCAGTTCGAAGACATCGCCACCCAGGCCCTGGGCGGCGTGCACACCCACCTGGACCGCCTGACCGCCATCAATCGCGAAGCGGTGGCCCTGCAGGAGCTGCTGCACCGCAACGGCGGCGTGTTCGACGAAGAGATTGCCAGCGCCCTGCAGCGCACCGGCAACCGCCTGCGCGAGCTGCGCAGCGAATGGGAACGCCCGCCGCACAAGCCGGTCGCCCAGCAGAGCATGGGCGCCGGCACCGTCGAGCTGTTCTGATCCTGATGTCCGCTGCCCTCGCCGGCAGCCCGCAAGGCCCCGGTTCGCCCGGGGCCTTTGCCTGTGACCCGCCGTTGGATGCATCCTGTACGCGCACCATGACCCTGATCCGCGCCCTGCCCGCCCTCACCGACACCGAGCGCCCGCGCAACGCGAGCGTGCGTGAGCAGTTGCAGCAGCTGGAAGACGTCGCCCGCGAGGAACTGCTCGAACTGCAGCACCTGGCCGATGCGCGCCCCCCCCCCTCCCGAGCCGACGATGAACTGCTGGGACTGGCATGGGACCTGGGGCTGGATGGCGAAGCCCTGAAGTAGATCCGCGTCCTGCGTGATGGCCGTCGCGCATGGCATGATCCACCGGTCCCGTTCATGGAAGACCGATGGCCATCGCCCTGATCGCAGTACTCCTGATCGAAACGGTCCTTCTGATGGCCTGGGTGGCCGGCTATTTCAGCTGGGGCATCACCCTGTTCAACGAACGCATTGCGGCGTCACCGGCCATGCAGGCCCGCCTTTCGCTGGGCAGCCTGGAACGTGACCTGCCACAGGACAAGTGGCTGCGACTGGCTTTCCATGCGCTGCCCGATGGCAGCATGGCGTTCCGCGAGAGCTTCGCGCCGAGCTTCGGCCTGCGCTACTTCCCGGTGATGCGCGGTCGCATCGTACTCAACGCGCGACGGCACGAGGTGCGGGTGACGGGCCTGTGCAGCTGGTTCGTGGCGATCCTGTCGCTGCTGCTGTTGCCGCTGGTGGCGATGCGCCCGATGGTGGCGCCGATGCTGCTGGTACTGCCGCTGTTCCTGGCCAGCTACCTGGTCCAGAAGCGGCGCTACGCGGCCGTCGTCGAGGCCCTGCGCATGCAGTTGAAGGCGGAGTTTCCCAGGTAGGGCCACGCCGTGCGTGGATGGTCGCGCGCCCGCGCATCCGTGCCGACCGACGGCCGGCACCCACCGGAGCCGGGCGCACCAGAGTCAGGCCACACCGGGCCGGCATCTGCCAGCGCAGATCGTCAGCGCACCAGCACCGCTTCGCCGCTGGCGTCGGTGCGCATCGGCGCCGGGCGCTGCTGGCGCAGCCACTGCGCCAGATCGCGCGGGCTGAGCGGGCGCGAGTACAGGTAGCCCTGGATCTCGTCGCAGCCCTGGCGGCGCAGCATGTCTTCTTCCTGGTGGGTTTCCACGCCTTCGGCCACCACCTTCATGCCCAGCGCGTGGCCCAGGTGGACGATGGCCTGGGTGACTTCGGCCGTGCCCGAATCATGCAGCATCCCCTGCACGAAACTGCGGTCGATCTTCAGGCGCCCCACCGGGAAGCGATTGAGGTAATTGAGGTTGGAGAAGCCGGTGCCGAAGTCGTCCACCGCCAGCGGCACGCCGTGCCGCTCCAGCACGTCGAAGCAGTGGCGCAGGATGTCGGTGTCACGGATCAGCGCCGACTCGGTCAGCTCCAGTTCCAGCCGTTGCGGCGGCCAGCCATGGGCATGGCAGATCTCGATCACGCGCTCGGCGAAGCCGCGATCCCGCAGCTGCACCGCCGACACATTGACCGCGATGCGATCAAAGTGCAGTCCGGCACGATCCCACGCGGTTGCCTGGCGGCAGGCCTCGTTCAGCACCCAGTCGCCGATGCGCACGATCTCGCCGCACTTTTCGGCAATGGGAATGAACTCGGCCGGGCTGCAGTAGCCGATGCCGGGTCGGTGCCAGCGCAACAGTGCCTCGATCGCCGGTGGCTCGCCGTGGTGGGCGTGCAGCAGCGGCTGGTAGGCCAGGCTGAACTCGTCGCGCTCGATCGCCCCATGCAGGGCATGCTCGACGTCCAGCCGACGCTGGATGCGGGCCAGCGCGTCCTGGCTGTAGTACTGGTAGGTATTGCGCCCGGCTTCCTTGGCCGCATACATCGCGGCGTCGGCCGCGCGCAGCAGTGAATCGAAATCGGTCTGCGCATCGCCCAGCATCGCGATGCCGACACTGGCGCCGACCTTCAACGTGGTCTCGCCACGGCGCAGCGGCTCGGCCAACGAGGCGATCAGCTTGCGCGCCACGTGACCGGCATCCTCCGGCTCGGCCAGGTCACGCAGCACCACGATGAATTCGTCGCCACTGAAGCGGCCGAACAGGTCGTTGTTGCGCAGGTTCTGGTGCAGCCGGGTGGCGGCGGCCTTCAGCAGCGCATCGCCGGTGGCGTGGCCGAAGCTGTCGTTGATGGTCTTGAAGCCGTCCAGGTCGATGAACAGCATCGCCAGCGAGGTACCGCGATCGCGCGCTTCCTCGATGGCCTCGGCAGTCTGCTCGCCGAGCAGCACGCGATTGGGCAGGCCGGTCAGCAGATCGTAGTGGGCCAGCAGTTCGATGCGCTCGTTGGCTTCACGCTCGCGGGTGATGTCACGGAACAGGACGACGAACCGCGGCGGCAGGCCGTCACGACGGTCCAGTTCGATCAGCACCTGCACCCAGACGCGCAGGCCGGACTGGCGGTAGAAGCACAGGTCCAGCTGCTCGGGCAGGCCGCCGTTGGCGATACGGGCGAGCGCCGCCTCGAACGCGCTGCGCGAGTCCTCGGTGTACAGCGCCAGCGCCTGGTCGAGGGTGATCGGTTCCTTGCGCAGGCCATGGATGCGGTAGCACTCCTCGGTCCATTGCATGCTGCGGGTCTGCACTTCGATCTCGCAGCCGCCGATGCGGCCCAGCGCGGAAACCCGGTTCAGCAGTTCGGTGCGCCAGCGGATCAACGCATCGGTCTGGTGCTGTTCGGTGATGTTCTGTACCTGGCCAAGCAGTCGCTTGGGTTGCCCATCCATGTCCAGCAGCGGCTGCATCCACAGCCGCAGGTGCTGCGAAGGCTCATGGCCGCGGGTCAGCTCCAGCTCGAGGTTGGCAGCCCGGCCATCGCGCCACAACCGCCGCCATGCCGCGCGCAGCGCGCCGCGGGAGCGTGGATGCAGCTGCTTCAGCCAGCGCCGCTGGCCCGGAACGGCGCCCTGCTCCAGGGCCAGCAGCGAACGCAGTTCCGGCGACCACCAGAAATGCCCGCTGTTGGGATCAAACGACCAGCTGCCCATGCTGGCGATGCGCTGGGCCTCGCTCAGGTGCAGCTGCTGTTCCTGCAGCAGCGATTCGAGCTGCTTCTGCTGCTCGATATCGGTATGCGTGCCGACCATGCGCAGGGGCTGGCCATCGGCGGTGCGGGCGACCACCCGGCCGCGATCGAGCACCCAACGCCACTGGCCGTCGGCCTGGCGGAAACGGAACTGTGCGCTGTACTGCTCGCTGTGCCCGCGCAGGTGCTCGTCGAGCGCGGCACGCACCTGCACGATGTCCTCGCCGTGCACGCGTGCCAGCATGCCGGTCGCAGCATCCTCGCCGAGCGCGGGCGTGCGTGTGACGCGGTCACCGGGAATGTCCCAGTCCCACAGGCTGTGGCCGGCACTGTCCAGCGCCAGCTCCCAGCGCCCGCCCCCGTCCACCGGCACCGGCTCGGGGATGCTCAGGGTGAAGGCCAGCAGGTTGCCGGCGCCGTCGTGCACCGCACGCAGGTGGCCGTCGTAGTGCCCGCGCGGGCCGCCCGGCAGCGTGCAGGCGACGATGCCGCCATCGGCGGCCATCAGGCGCAGATCTTCCAGCATCGGCGCATAGGCCGCCACGGTGGCCGGCAGGCCATGCTCGCGCGCGGCCGGATTGGCCGCCAGCGGGCGCCCGGCACGGTCGACGATGACCAGCGCCGACGCAAGCGGGTGCTGCAGCAGGCTGGCGATGATCCCTTGGTCCACGCGATCTTGCTCCGGATGACACGCCCGTCAGCGGGGCACGCAGTGGTTAACGGCGCCTGCGGCGGATAATTGAGTGGTCACGGCACGCTGCGGGGTAAGATGACCGGCGCCCCTGTCACCCGCCCCGCCCATGCCCGCAGACCCCACCGGCAACGCCCCTGTTCCCGACCCGCGGATGGCGCAGGCGCTGAGCCGTGACCGCCGGCGGGTGGTGCTGAGTTACCTGGTGATGGCGCTGGCCTGGATGATCTCCACCGACAGCGTGGTCCAGGCATTGGTGCCCGATCCGCAGCGGGCGGCGCTGTGGCAGGGCCTGAAGGGTTCGTTCTTCGCCCTGGCCAGCGCAGGCCTGCTGTATCTGCTGCTGCGGCCGCTGGCCGAACACGTGCTGCACACCCATGCCCGCCAGCAGGCCTCGGAGCTGCGCCTGCGCCAGATGTTCGAGGGCAACCCCGGCCCGATCCTGGTCTATGACCTGGACACGCTGGCGATCCTCGATGCCAATCCCGCCGCCTGCAGCGCGTTCGGCTGGGACCGTGACGAACTGCTGGAGCAGACCATCGATGCGCTGTGGCCACCGGGCCAGGACCAGGCGCTGCAGACCAAGCTGGAGGCGATCCGCGAGGCGCCCGAGGCGTTGTGCATCCTGCGCGCGCAGTTGCAGCTGCGCGATGGCTCGCTGCGGCACATGGAACTGCGCTCCAACGCCATCAGCTACGACGGCCACAACGCCCGCCTGCTGATCGCCATCGACCGCACTGCCGAGGACCTGGCCCAGCTGCGTCGCGACCAGGCGCTGGCACGGGTGGAGGAAGCCCACGAACTGGCCCGCATCGGCGCCTGGGAACTGGACCCGTCCACCGGGCTGGGACGCTATTCCAACCAGGTCTATCGCCTGCTCGGCCGGCGCCCGCCCGAGGCCCGGCGCTGGCACCGCTTCGACGAGCTGCTGGTCCCGGCCGACCCGGCCACCGCCACCCAGACCGAACAGCTGCTGGCCGAGCTGTGCTGCGGCGAGCCGGTGCAGGTGGACGTGCTGCTGCCGCTGCTGTCGATGGACGGGCGCGCGCTGATGGTGCACCTGCGCGCGGCCAGTGGCATCGATGAAGCCGGTCGCAGCCGCGTGCTGGGCACGCTGCAGGACGTGACCGAGCGCGAGCAGTCGCGGCGCCTGCTGCGCGAGCGCGAGGAGCAGTTCCGCGAGCTGGTGCGGGTGCTGCCCGACGGCGTGGTGATCCTGTCCGACGAACATGTGCTGTACGCCAATGCCTGGGCCGCCGGCCTGTTCGGCTATGGCAGCCATACCCTGCTGGGCGAGCCGTTGTCGGCACTGGTTGCTGCCGCAGACCTGCCGCGGGTGCGCAGCCAGCTGCGCGCCGGCCAGCCCCACCTGGGGCCGGGCCACAGCAGCGTGGTGGCGATGCAGCGTGCCGACGGCCGCAGCTTCCACGCCGGCCTGGCGGTGGGCGAAGTGCGCTACGGCGGCCGCGACTGCAAGCTGCTGATCGTGCGCGACCTGAGCGATTCCGAACGCACGCGCAGCGCGCTGGAAACCAGCAACCGCGAACTGCAGGCGATGGCCGGGCGACTGTTCTCGCTGCAGGAGGACGAGCGGCGCGCGATCTCGCGCGACCTGCACGATGACATCGGCCAGGCCATCACCGCGATCAAGCTGTCCGCGCACGCGGCGCAGGACGAGGATGATCCGCAGCGTCGCGGCGAGGATCTGGCGCAGATCGTCAGCCTAGCCGACACCACTGTGGCCAAGCTGCGCGACATCTCGACCCTGCTCCGTCCACCGCAACTGGATGCACTGGGCCTGGAGGCGGCGCTGAGCTGGCAGGCGCGGGTGCTGTTCCGCTCTTCGCCGGTGGAGCTGCTGGCCGAGATCGAACCGCTGCCGCATCGCCCGGACAACAGCATCGAACAGGCCTGCTTCCGCATTGCCCAGGAAAGCCTGACCAACGCGCTGCGCCATGCGCGCGCCAGCCAGGTCCTGCTGCAGCTGCGCGATGTCGGCCAGCGCGGCCTGCACCTGCAGATCCGCGACGATGGCGAGGGCTTCGATCCGGATGGCCCGCGCGGCCTCGGCCTGATCGTGATGCGCGAGCGCGCGCAGAGCGTCGGCGGCCACGTGCGGATCGAGTCCGCGCATGGCGAAGGCACCCTGGTCGACGTCCATCTTCCCTACCAGGCGGCCTGCATGGCCGCCGTCGATTCACCGGAATACTGAGCCTATGTGGAATTCCAACCTGCCCCCGGTCAGCATCGATGATGCTCCCGACCGCCTTGGCGCCGGCAACCCCGAGCTGCAGGCGATGGTTGCCGAGGCGGCCTCCGGCGGCATCGCGCTGATGCTGATGCACGTGGACATCGACCACTTCGCATCGGTCAACGAGAACATGAGTGCCGAAGTGGGCGACCAGGCGCTGGTGCTGGTGGCCCAGCGCCTGCAGTCCTACCTGCGCGGACGCGGCAAGCTGTGGCGGCATGGCAGCGACGAGTTCCTGATCGCGGTGCCACGCACCGACGACGTGCCGCTGCCGGAGGATTTCGCCGAGGAGATCCGCCAGCAGATGGAACTGCCGCTGTCGGTGCTGCCGTACACGCTGTTCATGACCGGCAAGCTGGGCGTGAGTCTGTGCCCGGAACATGCCAGCAGTGCCTCGCGCCTGCTCGACCATGCCGAGGATGCGCTGTACCAGGCCGCCCGCGAAGGCGGCAATGCCGTGCGCATCCATGCGGTGGATACCCCGCCGAGCGCGCACAGCGAGAGCATCATCGCGCGCCAGATCGTCGACGCCATTCCCAATGGCGAATTGAAGCTGCGCTACCAGCCGCTGGTGAGCGCCCGCGACGGCCACGTGGTCGGCATGGAGGCGCTGCTGCGCTGGCAGTCGCCGACCCTGGGCATGCTGGTGCCGGAGCGGTTCATGCGCACCGCCGAGCGCCTGGGCATCATCGTGCAGATCGGCACCTGGGTACTGGAAGGCGCGCTGAAGCAGGCCCGGCTGTGGCGCGACCAGGGCTTTGATGACTTCACCATCGCAGTGAACGTGTCCACGTTGCAGCTGCTGCGGCCGAACTTCTTCGCCGAGGTGATGTCCCTGCTGCAGGCCGCCGGCGTGCCGGCGCACATGCTGACGCTGGAGATCAACGAAAGCGCACTGACCAACAATGTCAATTTCGTCCATGAGACGCTGGCCAACCTGCGCAACGAAGGCATCAGCCTGAGCCTGGACAACTTCGGTACCGGCGACTCCAGCCTGAGCGCGCTGGTGCGCTACCCGGTGGACAAGCTGAAGATCGACCGCAGCTTCATCAAGAGCGCGCCGGCCGGTAACCGCGAGGCGGCCATTGCCCGCGCGATCATCGCGATGGGCCACCAGCTGGGCATGACGGTGATCGCCAACGGCGTGGAATCGCAGGCCCAGCTGGGCTTCCTGCGCCGCAACGACTGCGACGTGTTCCAGGGCTACCTGTTCGGCGAGCCGATGTCGGCCGATGCCGCCGGCATGACCCTGCGCCGCCGCTACCTGCGCCCGGAAGCCTTCGCCGAAACGCGCCCGGACCGGACGCTGCTGCTGCTGGATGACGAGGAAAACGTGCTGCGCTCGCTGGTGCGCCTGTTCCGCCGCGACGGCTACCGCATCCTGGCGGCGGGCAATGTGCGCGATGCCTTCGACCTGCTGGCGATCAACGACGTGCAGGTGATCCTGTCCGACCAGCGCATGAGCGACATGAGCGGCACCGAGTTCCTGGGCCGGGTGAAGATGCTGTACCCGGATACGATCCGCCTGGTGCTGTCGGGCTACACCGATCTGAACACGGTGACCGATGCGATCAACCGCGGCGCGATCTATCGCTTCCTGACCAAGCCGTGGAACGACGACGAGTTGCGCAAGCACATCCACCAGGCGTTCCGCACGTACGAGGAACAGCGCCGCAGCAATGCGGGGCCGGTGCAGGTGGAAAGCGGAGACGGCGGTGAGGATCGCCCGCCGCGGTGACGATGCGGCCCGGTAGAGCCGGCCGCTGGCCGGCTGCTCTGGGTGTCCGGTTCGATGAGGTGGCCGGCCAGCCGATTGGCCCCGGTAGAGCCGGCCGCTGGCCGGCTGCTTTGGGGTGTCCGGTTCGATGAGGTTGCCGGCCAGCGGCCGGCACTACCGATTGGTCCTGGTAGAGCCGGCCGCTGGCCGGCTGCTCTGGGTGCCCGGTTCGATGAGGTTGCCGGCCAGCGGCCGGCACTACCGATTGGTCCTGGTAGAG
>NZ_JCAFUK010000022.1:0-65417 GCF_059371235.1 Stenotrophomonas sp. YJH_SMC_29
CGCGGGACATCACTTGCGTGCGAACGCCAGCAGGTCGGCGTTGAACTGCTCGGCGTGGGTGATGGTCAGGCCGTGCGGGGCACCGGCATACACCTTCAGCTCGGCATCCCTGATGATCTGCGAGGACAGCTTGGCCGAGGCATCGAATGGCACGATCTGGTCGTCATCGCCATGCACGACCAGCGCCGGCACGTCGATCTTCTTCAGGTCCTCGGTGTAGTCCACTTCCGAGAATTCGTGGACGCAGTCGTACTGGCCCTTGACGCCACCGAGCATGCCCTGCAGCCAGAACGCATCACGCATGCCCTGGGTGACGTTGTTGCCATCACGGTTGGCGCCGAAGAACGGGGTGGTCAGGTCCTTGAAGAACTGCGAGCGGTCGCCGCCGGTGCCCTTGCGGATGCCATCGAAGACGTCCAGCGGCGTGCCGGCCGGGTTGGCATCGGTCTTCAGCATCAGCGGCGGCACCGCGCCGACCAGGACAACTTTGGCCACGCGCTTGCTGCCGTGGCGGCCGATGTAATGGGCCACTTCACCGCCACCGGTGGAATGGCCGACCAGGATCGCGTCCTTCAGGTCCAGCGCCTCGATCACCGCCGCCAGGTCGTCGGCGTAGGTGTCCATGTTGTTGCCATCCCAGGTCTGGCTGGAGCGACCGTGGCTGCGACGGTCGTGGGCGATCACGCGGAAGCCGTTCTGGCCCATGAACAGCATCTGCGGGTCCCAGGCATCGGCAGACAGCGGCCAGCCGTGGGCGAACACGATCGGCTGGCCGGTACTCCAATCCTTGTAGAAGATGCGGGCGCCGTCGGCGACGGTGACGAAGTTGCTCATTGAAGGTTCCTTGGCGGAAGGGAGGGAAGGCATCGGCGGGCTGCCGGTGCCTCCGGCAGTACAGCGCAGACGCGGGCGACGGACTTGCACCGCTGTGGCGGATTGCAGCGGATGTGACGCGTATCGCTCTGGCGGGACCGGTGCCACGTGCCGAGGATGAGCGCAGCCCGCCACTGGAACGCAGGATGCCTGCCATGCGATGGTCGCTGATGCTGTGCCTGCTGCTGCCCATGGCGGCGCCGGCCCAGACCCTTGTCTACAAATGCGTGGACGGACCGCATCCGGTCTACCAGCAGACGCCCTGCCAGGGGCGTGCGGCGTGGCGCTGGGACGTGCCAGCAGAGCAGTCACTGTCCCGCGGCGCTGCGGCTCCCGTGGTTCCGGCACCGAAGGTGTCCGTCCGGCCGCGGCGTGCGACGCGGGCCCGGGGCGCGTTGATCACGATCAGTTCGGATGCGGTGGCCTGTGAGCGCGCGCGGCGCCACCGCGAGCAGGCGCTGCTCAAGCGCCGACGCACCGACTTCATGCAGCGCCGGCAATGGGACGACGCGGTGCATGACGCCTGCCGATGAGGCGGCGGCGCGAACATGCCGGAAACAACAACGGCGCCCTGGGGCGCCGTCGTGTGCAATGCCGTGAGCGCAGGTCTCAGCGACCGTCGCTGGCCGCGGCCGGTGCGGGCAGGCTGTCCGGCTTGGGCAGACTCAGCTCCGGGTTGCCCTGTTCGGCCTGCAGGATCTGGATGCGGCGCTGCAGGGCATCCAGCTGGCTGTTGGTGCTCTGCACGTCGGTGCTGAGGCTGACCGCCTGCTGCTGGGCCTGCTGCAGGGCGGCACTGACCTGTGCCGACTGCGCCTGCTGCTGTTCCATTTCCTGCTGCAGGGTGCGCAGGCGTTCCTCGTTGTACGCCACCAGGCGCTCGGTGTAGCGCTTGCCCGCTTCAAGGCGGGTGGTGTCGATGTAGACCTGGGCCAGCTGTTCGGACTGCTGCGCGAAGGTGCGATAGACACGCTCGGCGTTGTCCACCGCGTCGGTCTTGATCACGCGCCAGAAGTTCTTCTCCTGGAACAGGGCGACGTAGTAGGTCAGGGTGTTGGCGTTGAACAGCAGGCTGGCGCCGTAGTTGCCGTTGTAGGTGGTGCGCAGCTCGGTCAGCTGGCGCGAATCCATCAACTGCTTGAGCTCGTCCACGGTGTTGCGCACCACCGGCGCGCTGCGCGCCGGTTCGGCGGCCGCCTCACGGTCGCCACGGGCCGCCATCGCCGCCGGTGCCACCAGCATCATCGCCACGGCCAGCACTGCCGCGCTGCGCGCGGACCGGGCGAAGACCGCGCCCCCTGAAGTTTCTCGCATGTCTAGACCATCCACGGATGAGTGTGGGTTGAGTTGAAGGTGGTTCCCCGCCGGGAGTCTAGCATGGGCGCGGGCGCCGCCAAGGGCGCCCGTCACGGCTCGATTTCAGTAGACCAGCTGTGCGGCGCTGCACTGGATCGACTGCACGTTGACGTCGGTCCGGCCCAGTTCCAGGCCAAGCACGCTGGCCAGCAGGTTGGTCAGCAGGGTGCCGACGCTGTTGAGCACCGGCCGCAGTGCGGCCAGGATCGGCTTCAGCAGCGTGCACAGCAGCCCGCTGCAACTGACACTGCCGTCGGGGTTGGCGACGCCACTGCCGCCGGCGCCATCGAGGAAGCCGGCCGGTGCGGTCTGGATGTACGACGCCAGGTTGTTGCGCACGCAGCCGTTGTAGTCGATCAGGTTGCCGAGCAGGCTGTCGCAGCGGTTGATCAGCAGGCCGCCGACCAGCGAGCCCAGCAGCCCGTCGAGGACGCCGAGGCCCTGGCCGGTCACCGTCACCTTCAGCGCATCCCAGACCGGGCCGTCCTTGTGGCAGGTGGTCAGGTTCAGCAGCCCGCACGCATACGGCAGTCCCCCCGGCACGGTCCAGCTGTTGAGCGGCGCCAGCTGCTTGCTGGGATCGCCATCGCGCAGCAGGGGAATCAGTTTGTCGACGTCGTAGCGGGTGTTGGGCGGGAACGCCGCCTGCAGGTAGCGGTCGGCCAGCGCCTTGGCGGTGTCATTGGCGCTCATGCCCTGCTTGGGCGAGCTGAGCATGCCCGACAGCACGCGCAGCAGTTCATTGACCAGGCCGGAGACCGCGTCACCGACCGCGAGCGGATTGATCCGGGTGGATCCGGTTTCGCCAGCGGCCAGGGTCAGGTTCTGCGAACTGGTCAGGGCGGGCAGGGTGATCCTGTCGTTGATCAATGGCTGGCCCAGCAGCTTCAGCAACTGTTCGTTCTGCAGGGTGGCGTCGCAGACATTGGCCTTGGAAAAGCGCTGTGCAGGGTCGACATTGCCGACGCAGGCGCGCAGTACCGACGCGTCCACCTGGATCGTCGCCTTGGGGGGACTTGCGCCGCACTGGATGCCGGTCAGCGTGCCCATGCCGTTGGCGATATCGACGTGCAGCGGCAGATGCAGGCGGGTGCCGAGCAGGTTCAGCAGCGGCCCCAGCGCGAACAGGTTGTTGCTGTCCACGTCCGCCAGCAGCCGGACCTGCGCGTTGTAGGCACGGCTGCCGACGCCGCCGATGGCGATCGAAGGTGGCTCGACCACGCCGGCCTGGATCTTGATGCCCAGCAGGTCCAGTCCCTTGACTGCCACGCCGTTGCCGTCGTTGGCGATGGAGATCGCGGTGTTGATCAGGTTGAGCACGTTGATCTGTGATTCCAGTGCGCTGCCGACGGTGCCGTCAGGCGAGACGACCTCGGCGAACAGGCCACCGCCGCCGGACTGGCTGCCAAGCACGATGTTGAGCTTGTTGATGTCCAGCTGGGTGGCGACCAGGTCGGACAGGGCGCGCAGCTGCGC
The DNA here is from genome assembly GCF_059371235.1 of Stenotrophomonas sp. YJH_SMC_29. Lineage (NCBI taxonomy): Bacteria > Pseudomonadati > Pseudomonadota > Gammaproteobacteria > Lysobacterales > Lysobacteraceae > Stenotrophomonas > Stenotrophomonas sp. YJH_SMC_29. The sequence goes on from NZ_JCAFUK010000022.1 coordinate 3,706, forward strand.
GCCCACCGTGGAGTCGCGGCCGACCACGGTGGCGGTGGCATCGACCAGCTGCGCCAGCGAAACCTTGTTGACCGACAGCAGGCGGTTGAAGTCAGCCACGCTGAGGTTGGCGCTCACCGGGATGTTGAGGGCCTTCAACAGGCCCGAAGGGGTGACGTTGGCCTGCGCCAGGCCGTCATAGGACAGCACGGTGGCATTGGTGACGTCCAGGCCGACCAGGCGCAGGGTCGACAGCAGCACAGAATCGCCATTGGTGCGCAGCAGCTGCGAACCGACCGCGAACACCGCCGTGGGCTCGGCGCGGCGAGCCACCGCCTGCACGCTTACCGTGGGCAGGCTGGCATTCTGGCCGAAGAACGGCAGCACGCTGCGCTCGGCGATTACCTGGACCGCATTGCGCGGGTTGCTGGCATCGACGCTGGCAACGAAGCGGTTGCCGGTGCTCCGGCTGGCGCTCCAGTTGCCGCAGCGGATCTGCAGGGTGCCGGCGAACCTGTTCTGGGCCAGTGCGTTCTGCCGGGCCGCGCTGTTGTCGCTGTTGTCCGCGGTGCACAGCTCCAGCCGCTGTGCGCCGGCCAGCGCCGCCAGGTCGGCCACTTTCTGCGCATCACGCTTGGCCCAGAACAGGTAGCCGATCTCGACCAGGCCCAGCATGGCCAGCAGCGCCAGCATGACCAGCATCATCGTGACCGACATGCCGCCGCGCGGGCGGCTGAAGCTGAACTGGCGTGCGCGTCTCATGACCGACCTCAGCGTCCGGAGGAAGCGGCGTCCTTGGACCGGGCAACATCGGTCTCAAAGAAGTCCGGGATCTCGTGCTCAAAACTCTTCAGGTACCGCGCATAGCTCAACGTGGCCTGGTCACCCAGGATCGGCAGGCGCTGGCCAGCGTGCTGCCCGGACGCCTGCAGGCGGAACAGGTTGCGGGTGGCCTCGCCGCTCTGCAGGCGCGTGCGCGGTGCCGGCGGCAGGGGTGCGACGTTGGTTGCGACGGTTGCCGGTGGCGCCACCCTCCTTCCGGCCGGCGCGGGCAGCTCCACGGTGGGCAGCGGCTCGGCCTGCATCGGCGCGGTGGCCGCTGCCGACGGCGACGGGCCGCCGAGCATCTGTCCGGTCAATGGCGGCTGCTGTGCCTGCACGGCACCGGCAACAAGCACGCAGGACAGCACAGGCAACAGGCGTCGGGTCAGGCGCATCGCGGTCATGGTGTGCTTCCGGTCGGGTGATCGGTGGCGCTGAAGCGTTCCAGCATCGACGCTGGCAGGCGCTGTGGATTGCGCGGGTCAGGTGGGTCGCGTTGCGGTTCTGCCGCCAGCCGCGTGCTGCCGGGCGCGCGTCCGCTGCCTTCGCTGGCAGTGCGCGCCGCCCCTGGGGCGTTGACGCTGGCAGCGGCCTGGCGCTGCTGCAGGCGCGTGCGGATCTGCTGGGCCTGCTGCTGGATGCTGCGCCGCGTTTCTTCGGTGAGGTTGGCCTGCACCGACAAGCGCTCTGCGGTGGCGGCGTCGCCACGCAGTACCGCCCAGAGCGCGAGGTTGGCAGTGGCCTTGGCGTTACCGGGCGAGAGTTCCAGCGCCTTGGCCAGCGGCTCGCGGGCCTGGTCGAACTGGCCGGCACGCAGCCGTGCATAGCCCAGGTCACCCAGGTAGTCGGTGTTCAAAGGCTGCAACTCGGTCGCGCGCGCCAAGGCCCGTTCGGCGCCGCCGTCGTCATCGTGGCGTGCGGCGATCAGGCCCAGCCCATGCGCGGCGGCGGCCGCCTGCGGTCCGCTGGACAGCTCGCGGTACAGCGCGGCTGCGGCGTCGGACTGGCCGGTCTCGCGCAGCGCGTCGGCCTGCAGCAGGCGCAGGGCCGGGCGATCGCCGTAGCGTTGGCGGAATGCCTCCACATGGGCCAGCGAGGCGTACCAGGCGCCCTGCTGCTGCATGCGCTCGATCAGTTCCAGATACGCGTTGCGGCTGTCCTGCGGGTCCGGTTCCGGTGGCGCAAGGCTGGGCGCCCGCACGTACTTCGGAGTGGTCGAGGCGCAGCCGCTGGCCAGGGCGGCGAGGGCGACGGCAAGCAACACGGCGGTGGTGCGCAGGGCAGGCATCAGGGCGATCCCATCTTGGACAGGGTGGTGGCCAGCGCGACCAGCGCTGGACCGGCAAGCACCAGCATCAACGCCGGCAACAGGGTCAGCATCATCACCACGGTCATCTTCACCGACAGCTTGCCGACCTTCTCCTTCAACGCGTTGCGGCGCTGTTCGCGCAGGCGGAGGCTGAACTGGCGCAGCGGTTCCTGCACCGCGCCGCCATGCGCATGCACCTGCAGGATCAGCTGCATCAGGCTGGCTAGGTCGTCATCGGCGTAGACCTCGCTCAACCGCCGCAGTGACTGTGCGCGGGTACGGCCGTGGGTATAGGCCACATTGGCCTCCTGCAGTTCGCCGCCCAGCACCGGCAGCGCATCGCGCAGCTTGTCGCCCAGCGTCTGCAGGCTCTGGTCCATGCTGAAGCCCACGCCCTGCAGCAGGCGCAGCAGGTCGATCAGCAGGGGCAGCTCGTTCTCGACTGCGCGGCGGCGGCGCTTGACCCACGACGACAGCACGAACTTGGGCAGCAGCAGCCCGGCCGCCAGCGCCCCGATCACCACCATTACCCGGGCCAGTCCGTGCGCGCTGCTGAACGCCAGTGCCAGGGCCAGCACCAGCAGCGCAAGCAGCAGGCGCAGGCCGAGATAGATGGCGGTGCCACGGCGCGTGTTCCAGCCGGCCAGGTCCAGCAGCAGCTTGTCCTCGTTGGCCAGCAGCGCCGCCTCCAGGCGGCCGCCACTGAGCGAGCGGCCGAAGCGCTCGATCCAGCCCAGCGAGTCGCGGCGCGTGGCTTCGGTGTCGCGCGCGTCGTCGCGCGGCTGCAGGGCGGTCTTCAATGTGGCCGAGGTGCGGTGCTCGCGATGGCTGCGCACCCAGCCGGCAATGCCGAGCAGGCCTACACCGGCCGCCAGCACCAGCAGCGACAGGGCAAACCAGGCGCTGGCACTCATCGGGCACCTCCGGGGTGGCTGCGGGCGGTCATAGCGATTTGGCCAGGCGATACAGCAGGAACGCCCCGAGCAGCTCCAGGCCGAGCGCGATCAGCAGGATCCGGTGTCCCAGTGGGTCGTGCAGCACCGGCTGGAAGAATGCGGGGCTGGAGATCGCCATCAGCACGGCACTGGCCGGTGGCAGCAGGCCCAGCACCCAGGCCGACATGCGCGTTTCCGAGGTGGTGGCTGCCAGTTCCTGCTGGGCCTGTTCCAGGTCGCGCATGAAATCACCCATGCGCTGCAGGATCTGGTCGGCCCGGCCGCCGATGCGCACACTCACTCCGATCACCACCGCCAGCACTTTCAGCACGTCCATGCGATAGGGCTGTGCGGCCAGGCTCAACGCACGGTCCAGGTCCATGCCGCTGCGTGCGTAGCGCACCGTGGTGTCCAGCAGGCTGCGCAGCGGCGCGCTGGTCTGCATCGAGGACACCTGGAACGCCGCCTGCAGGCTGTTGCCCAGCGCGGTCAGGCGGACCAGGTTGTCGAGGAAGTCCGGCATCTGGTGCAGCAGCTGCGCGCGCAGTCTGGTGATCCGGCGCATCACCCACAACCAGCAGCCCAGCAGGTACAGCAGCAGGGTCAGCGGGAACATCCAGGCCGTGCCCAGACGCATCGCCGCAATGATCGCAAGCGCCAGTCCCGGCACCAGCAGCATCAGGGGCAGCTTCCAGCCCGGCTGCAGCCCAGCGCGCTGCAGCACGCCGTCCCAGGGCAGCACCCGGTTGCCGCTGCTGGCCGGACGGGCCGGGTCGTTGGCCGCGGCAACGGAAGGGCCGGCCGGGACCGCGCCGGTCGCGCTGCCGCGCGCCAGCTGCTGCTCGGCATGCTGCAGCGAGGCCTGGCGCTGCTCGCGGCTGCTGGCAGCGCCCCACAGCCAGACCGCCAGCGCCAGCAGCACCGAGATGATGCTCAACACGCCCAGCAGCAGGCCGGTGCCCATGCTCAGAAGTCCCCGTAGAGCGATTCACGCAGTTGCTGGCGGAACGGCTCCAGCTTGTGCGAGTGCGGATGGAAGCCCAGGCCGATCCAGCGGTCGGTCTCGCGGCCGGCGGCGTCGATCTGCACTTCGTGGCGGAACATTTCCTGGGTGGTGATCAGGTTGTCGCTGACCCCGGTGATCTCGGTGATCGAGACCAGCACCCGGCGCCCGCTGCCCAGCCGCGAGATCTGCACGATGAAATCGATGGCGCTGGCAATCTGCCGGCGCAGGCTGTCCTCGCTGCCCTGGAAGCCGGCAAAGCCGGCCAGCATCTCGATGCGGTACAGGCAGTCGCGCGGCGTGTTGGCGTGGATGGTGGCCATCGATCCGTCATGGCCGGTGTTCATCGCCTGCAGCATTTCCAGCACTTCGGCGCCACGCACTTCGCCGACCACGATGCGGTCAGGGCGCATGCGCAGGCTGTTGCGCACCAGATCGCGGATGCTGACTGCGCCCTGGCCCTCGGCGCCGCCGATGCGGCTTTCCAGGCGCACCACGTGCGGGTGGTTCAGCGAAAGCTCGGCCGTGTCCTCCACGGTGATGACGCGCTCGCTGGGTGGTACGTAGCTGGCCAGGGCATTGAGCAGCGAGGTCTTGCCCGAACTGGTGCCGCCGGAGACCAGGATGTTGCAGCGGCCCAGCACCATCGCCTTCAGCAGGGCCTGCATCGGCGCGTCGAACGTGCCCTTGGCGAGCAGTTCGTCGGGGGTGAACGGGTCCTTGCGGAACTTGCGGATGGACACCATCGGGCCATCAACCGCCAGCGGCGAGATGATCGCGTTGAGGCGGCCGCCGTTGGGCAGGCGCGCGTCGACCATCGGGTTGGAATCATCCAGCCGGCGGCCCAGCGGGGCAAGGATGCGGCGCAGGATGCGCAGCAGGTGGGTGTCATCGGTGAAGCGCTGGGTGGCGCGCTTGAGCTGCCCCCCCTGCGAAACGTGCACATCCTTGAAGCCGTTGATCAGGATGTCCTCGATGGAGGGATCATGCAGCAGGTCGTCCAGCGGGCCGAAACCGGTCAGCTCCTTGACCAGCCCCTCGGCGACCACCTGCATTTCTTCCTCGTTGATCGGGATGCGCCATTCCTGGATGAAGCCCACGGTCTGCACCTGCACCCAGCGGGCAATGGTGTCGGGGGCCCAGGAATCGATGTCGATGCGCTCGTCCTCGATGCTGTTGAGCAGATGCTCGTGCGCGGCCGACAGCACCTTCTGGTACTGCTCGGTCTGCGCGAACGGCAGGTGGCCCGGCGGACTCTCGGGCAGCACCGGGCGGGCAACGGCATGCGGGAAAGGAGTTACCTTGTCTTCCATTGCGATCCACCCAGGGCAAGGGAGAGTCTTTCCCGCAGGCCATGCGGCTGGACCGGGCAGGCGGCCGGGTCCAGCCGTGGCACGAGCGGGGCGAGGGCACGCAGGTAGGGATCGCGTGGCGCATCCTGCAGCAGCAGGTGGCCCTGGCTGGCAGCCAGGCGCACACGCGGTCGTTCAGGCAGTGTCGCCAGCAACGGCACTTCGAAGCGGCGCGCGATCTGCTCCGGGCTCATGCCGCTGCTGTCGTCGTGGCGGTTGATCACCAGCTGCAGGCGCTTCTCGCGCTCGCGCTGGCCGGCCAGGTGCTTCAGCGCCTGGTCCAGCGAGACCAGCGTGGCGATCGACGCATCGGTGACCAGCCAGATCTCGTCGGCCTGGTCCAGCAACAGCGGCGGCAGCTGCCGCAGCGGGCAGCCGCCGGCATCACACAGCACGCTGGCGAACACCCCGCGCAGGCGCTGCAGCAGCGCGCCAGGGTCGGACGGCGGCACGGCGTCACTGCCGCCGGCACGGTCCAGCAGCACCAGCCCGGAGTCATGGCGCGCCATCGCGGTGCGGGCGAGGGTGGCGTCGATGCGGCTGGCGTTGCGCAGCGCATCCTCATAGTGGAAGCGGCTGTCGAGATTGAGGTACAGCGCAAGGTCACCGGACGGCTGTGCCAGTTCCATCAGCAGGCCGTCCTGCTGCACTGCATCGCCCTGGGCCAGGGCCCGCGTCTGCTGCGCCAACACCGAGAGATGCGCGGCCAGGGTGCTGGTGCCGACGCCGGCGCGCACGCCCAGCAGCACGATCAGGCGCGCCTTGTGCGCGTTCTGCGCAACTGCGGCCGGGCGTGGTGACAGCGCACGGCGCAGGGCGGCCTCGATGCCGGCGTTGTCGCTGTCCAGGTCCAGCACATCGCGCAGGCCGGCGCGCAGGGCAATCACCACGCCTTCGACCTGGCCGGCGCTGGTGGCGCCGACCGCGACCAGCGCCAGGTCCGGTTGGGTCTGCTGCAGCTGCTGTGCCAGCACGCTCGAGGCAGCCGCGTGCTCGGGCCGGAAGTCCAGCAGCACCAGGCTCTGCGGGCCGCGTTGCAGGTCCTGCGCCGAGGTCGGCGCACTGCTGTCCTGCCAGTGCAGGCTGGTGGTCGGCGGCAGCTTGGCGGCCAGCCGGGGCAGCAGTTCGCGGTCGATGCCGTACAGGACCAGGTTCATCGGCGGTCCTTGCGGATGCAGCGGCTGGGCGGTGGCGTAGGGCATGGGCGTGGTTCCGCAGGCGTCATGGAGGTCAGCGCGAGAAGCCGGGCACGGGGTCCTGGCTGACCGGCCCCAGCAGCCAGGAACCCCATTCGGGAAGATGCGGCTTGGCTTCGCGCTCGCCGGGCAGCGGCAGTTCGGTGTTGCGTGCCAGCGGCTGCACCAGGCGCGGGGTGACGATGATCACCAGTTCCTTGTCCTGGCGCTTGTAGTCGAAGTTGCGGAAGAACGAACCAATGATCGGCAGGTCGCCCAGCAGTGGAATCTTGTTGACGTTGGAGACGATGTTGGAGCTGACCAGGCCGCCGATGACGAAGCTCTCGCCATCGCCCAGCTCGACCGTGGTGTCGGCGCGGCGGGTGGTGATCGAAGGGATCTGCACGTTGTTGAGCACGATCGCGTTGCTGTAGTCCAGATCGCTGGCCTCCGGTGCCACCTTCAGCGCGATCCGGTTCGCGGCCAGCACGGTCGGGGTCACGGTCAGGCCGATGCCGAAAGGCTTGTAGGTGATGGTGGTCGTGCCCAGTCCCTGCGGTTCCAGGATCGGCAGTTCGCCACCGGCCAGGAAGCTGGCGCTTTGGCCGGACAGTGCCACCAGCGTCGGCTCGGCCAGCACGCGCGCCATGCCATTGCTCTGCAGCAGTTCGACATCGGCATTCCACAGCCCCTTGGTCGAGCCGAACACCAGCCGGAACGCCGAGGAAATGGGCGACGCCGCTTCGTTGCTGCTGTTGCCTTCCTTCATGCCGGGCAGCAGGCCGGTATTGCCGGGCAGGCCGGTGCCGGGCCGTGCGAAGCCATAGGCGAAGCCGCCGTTGCGGTTCTGGAAGTTGATGCCGATCTGCTTCATCGCGGTCTTGTTGAACTCGACCACCTTGACCTCGACCTGGACCACGCCACCGCTGCTGATGGTGGATGTATCGGCAAGGACCCCATCCTTGCCCAGCGCCATCGCTGCGGTGCGCTGCGCCTGCATGTGCGAGAGCACGCTGTCGGTGTTTCCCTGCAGCAGGCCCTGCTGGTCCTGCTGGGTGAACACCAGGTCGTTGCCGCCGGTACGCGCGGCGCCCTGCACGGCGCTCTCCACCCTTACCGTCAACCGCTGTGGCTCGGCCTGCCTGCGGTGCCACAGCAACAGGGTGGTGGTTCCGGGGGTCTTGCCGACCAGCAGCGCCTGGCGCTGGCCGCGCAGCATCACGAGGTCGGCCACGCCGGGGTCGGCAATGGCCACGCGCTCCAGGTCGGCCGGCAGGGTCCACGGCCGCTGCTCGCGCGCCTGCAGCACCAGATCGTCGGCGGCCACGCTCGTTGCCGGTGCCAGCAGCACCAGCAGCAGGGCCAGCCAGCGCTGGCGGGGGGAGATGCGTGGACGGCAGCGGCGTTCGGTCATGGATGCACTCGATGCAGGTCAGAGGGAGCCGCGAGGCGCGGAGCTGTCGCCGCGGATGATCTCGATGCCGGACGCGCGCGGCGCGCTGCGGCGTGGCGCCGGCGCCCGGGCCGGTGCGTCGGCGCCGGTGCGCGCCGGCGCCGTGCCACGGCCGGCCAGCGCATCGCTGTCGATGCCGGCGAAGGCATGGTTTTCCGGGCGCTGAAGTGCCAGCTGCTGCTCCGCATCCAGCCCGCGCAGGGGATCGATCACGCCGCGCGACTGCGGAAACAGCGCCAGGTCGGGCTGGCCGGTGTCGGCGGGATTGCGCAGTGCCAGGAACAGCTTGCCTTGCTGGGCGCCCAGCAGCAGGCGATTGGCATCGGCCACGGGCACGGCCAGCACCGCACTGCGCGCGGGCTGCGCCGGCTCAGTGTTGTTGGCACGGCTGCTGCCGCTTCCGGTGATGTCGGCTGCGCGTGGATCGTTGCGGGTGTCGACGTCGCTGCCGGTGGAGACCTCCGTGGCGACCGGCGCAATGTCCTGCTGGCCGTAGCTCAGCACGCGCAGACGCGACAGCAGCAGGCGCGTCTGTCCGGCTTCGCCGGGGCCGTTGACGCTGGGCTGGGCGTTGCGCAGGTTGAGGAAGACGTCGACAAAGTCGCCAGGAAGGATGCGGTTGCCAGCACCAACCAGTTCGTCCACGGGCACGGCCAACGCGCGCTCGCCCGGCCGCAGTTGCAGCGAGAAGCCCTGTGCCAACGCGCTGCTGCTGATCGGGCTGCCTTCGGCGATGTCCTGCACCGGCACTTTGCCGACCACGGCGGCGATGCTGGTGGCGGCGCCGGCGACCGGCGTGGTGCGCTGGGCCAGGCGCAGGCCGTTGGCGCTGATCGGCTCGCCCGCGGGCAGGCGTGCCACGGCTTCCACGACGGTGATTGCCTGCGCCTCGGTGTGGGCCACCGGCGCGACTGTGGTGGGTGCGGCCGGCTTGCGTCCGATCATGAAGGCGACCAGCGCCAGCAGCACGGCCAGGCCTATCAGGGCAATGGCAGCGATGCGGGTCAACTTGAGCATGGAATCGTCTCCAAAATACCGATCATCAATTGCCGCTGCCGAGATCGAGCTGGGCGACCGCGACGCTGCGGATGGGGGCCTGCATCACCCACCGGTACAGCGTTGCGGTGCCGGGCAGGAAGGGATGGCTGGCGTAGTCGTAGCTGACAGTGACGGTCATGCACTGTGCCGTGGCCAGGCCGGCGCACGGTGCCTGCGCCGACACCACGATGGCATTGCTGCCGCCTGCGCTGCAGTCGACGTTCTGCTTGGAAAACTGCAGCAGCCACTGCATCGATGTGCGCGCGGCGACACAGGCGGCGGTGCGACGTTCGCCGGCTGTGCCGTAGCGCAGCGAGGCACGCGCACCTTCGGCCGAGGCGGTGGCCAGGGTCTGCTGCGCCGCCATGATCATCACGCCGGAAAACGTGAAAAGCAGCAATGGCAGCAGGCCCAGCATCAGCATCAGGGCGAACTCGATGCTGGCGGCGCCACGTTGCAGGCGAGGGCCGTGAACGTTCATGGTGCACCTCCGTAGATGCGGACCAGCACCCAGCCGATGGCCGCCAGTGCCAGATACGCCGCATAGGGAATGCCGCGTCGCCCCTGGCGGGCGGCCTGCATGTCGCGCAGCGCCGGATGGGATTGCCACTGCGTGCTGGTGCGGCTGACCTGCATCTGCAGGTGCCCGGGCAACAGCACGCCCAAGCGGCGGCCCGCCAGCACCACCGCCGCGTGCACTCCGGCGGCGAGGCTGGCCACCAGCCAGACCGGCAGCAGCGCCTGCCAGCCCAGCATCAGCCCCAGCACTGCGAAGAACTTCACGTCGCCGGCGCCCATCCAGCGCAGGGCGTAGAACGGCAGCAGCGCCAGCAGGCCGAGTACCGCGCCAGCGACGTGGGGCAGCCAGGGCAGGCGAGGTGCGCTGAACTGGCCGGCGGTGATCGCGAGCGCAGCGATGACGCCCGCAGCCACCAGCCAGGCATTGGGCACCCTGCGGGCGTACAGATCACTGATCGCGATCCGCAGGCACACGCCGATGGCCAACAATCCCAGCAGTGTCATCGCACACTCCGTCGTCCGTCACTGGACGGTCTTCACCTGGTTCCCTGCCCCCCGTGGCCGCGGGCCTCAAGGCGGCCCGCGGTCGCCGCTTAGGTCGTCGAGCCGGACGCCTTGGTGGCCAGTGCGGAGAGGTTCTTGAACAGCGTTTCGAAGAACCCCTTGATCTGGTCGTTGCCGACCGCGATCAGGACGCCAGCGATGACGGCAGCCAGCAGCCCGTACTCGAGCGCGGTGACACCGTCTTCTTCCTTCAGGAATTTGCGGACCGATGCGTTCATGACCAATGTCTCCCTCTACCTGTCTGCGGATGCAGTACACCTGCGTTGGGCGGTGGCCCGGCTCCGCCGGGATCGTCCGTGGCCCCCGCACGTCCTGGCGGGGGAGGCACGGCGGGACGGGCCCGCCGTGCTCAAGCAGGGTGATCGTTTCCCGGCGGGACACGGGCCGCGCGGTCGCGACCGCACGGCGCAGGGCCGTTGGTCGAGGCATCCGATGATGCGTGCTTGGTCATGCTGTCCCCTGGGTGCGGCCGGATCAGATGGCCGGATCACCGTGGTATCGACTTTGCCTGAATGGAAGTTGGCTGCAACAGGAACCTATATGCAAATTCGGCAGAAACCCCGCTGCCCTGAAACTTTCAGATTGTTTCTGTGACGCAAATCCATTCCCAGGCAAAACGATTCATCGTCGTGTAGATAATGTGATTCCGCATGCGAAAACCATGCCAGCGGCTCCGACATTTTCTTCACCTGTGTATCTACTTTCTTCATGCCGGTCCATGGCTTTACCGCTGCGGATTATCGGGCATACTCGCATTCAAGCTCTTGCATTGATTTGTACGATCGCATCGACGCCGGCGCGGCTGGCGTGGCAACGGAAATGGATTCTGGATCGTTGTGCGCCCTGTCAGGCAGTGGGGGCCGCAGCGGATGGCGGATCAACGGGGGGACAACACTGTCATGGTCGATGGTGGGGTAGGAGACAGCGACGACAGCGGCCTGCGGTCGATAGACCTGGCGACGCTGGGCGGGGTGCTTCGTGTCTGTGATGTCGAACTGCTGCTGCTGGATGGCAACGGGCCACGTGCGGCGTTTGCTTCGCGCGTGCACGAGGAAGCCCTGTTCTGCAGCATCAGCTGCGGTTTCCATTGCCGTGGCCGCTTCATGCTGCCACCGGACTGGGCGATGCTCGGTTACCTGCACGCCACGGATGAAACGCAGAGCTGGTGCCACGGCGTACCGCTGACGGCGGGCATGGCGTTGACGATCATGCCGGAGGGCATCAGTGAGTTCACCCTGAGCCCGGGCACGCACATGACCCTGATGCTGGTGCCGGTGGCGCGGGTGCAGCGCAAGCTGACCGAGCTGAGCCTGCGCAGCACGCCACCGGCCGGCCAGGCCCTGTCACTGTTCACCCTGGGCAGCGGCCACGCCGCTGGCGCGCCATTACCAGCAGCTGCACCTGCAGCTGGGGCAGGGCGCCGGCCTGCAGCCGGAAGAAACCGAGCATCTTCTGCACGAGCATGTGCAGGCCCTGCTCGGCGCAGGTGCGGCGGATCGCCCCGGGTGCAGCCGCGCGCGGCGCACGCATTATCTGATCGCGCAGCGGGCAGAAAACTTCATGCGGCTCAACCTGCGCCGCAACATCTACATGAATGAAATATGCGATGCCGCCGGTGTCAGCGAACGCGGCCTGCGCTACGCGTTCGAGGACCTGTTCGGCACTTCGCCCAATCGTTATCTCTCCATGCTGCGCCTGTGCGCGGCGTGCCGCAGCCTGTCGATGGCCGATTCCAGCCGTCGCTCGGTGAAGGCCATCGCGCTCAGCTGCGGCCTGTGGGACCTGTCGCGCTTCGCTGACAATTACCGCAAGGTATTCGGCGAGCTGCCGCGCGACACCCTGATGCGCGCCCCCGCGCAGATCGGCCAGCCGGCCTGAGCCAAGCCCAGCAAGCGTTTACCTGGCATTCGTGCCGGAATTGCGCATCCGCTTGCCGATCGTGTTGCCGCTTCTGCATAACCGGCTGCCGATTCCGGCCGTGGATTTGCCGGAATGCGCGATTGCCGTGCCGGATTGAAGTGCGCCAGATCCGTTGCAACCGCTGAAATGTCAGTCACCTGCCTCGCGGCAAGTCCACTGACATTCCAGTTGTTCGTCTACGGGGGAAATGCTCATGAACCGCATCTACCGGCGTGTATGGAACCGCCAGCTCAATGCTCTGGTGGTGGCCTCGGAACTGGCCACCGGCGACAGCGGTGGCAGTGCCGCACGTGATCCGCGCACATCCCTGCTGATGCCCACCGCGCTGGCTCTGGCACTGTTGTGCGTGCTGGCCAGCGGCCACGCAGGGGCATCGGAGACCAATCAATCGCTGCGTGACCTGCAGGCGCTGGCTGCCAAGTATGCGCAGCCGATGCCGGTCAAGGTCGACGCGGAAGTCGCCCTGGCCGCTGCCGCGCGACAGGCGCAGAGCAGCCCGGCACTCAGCGCGGACGCCCGCGTGGGCCTGCAGTTGAACACCACGTCGCTGCCGCTGGTGCGCGACGTGCTGCCGGCCACGGTGCAGGTGAAGCTGGCAGCGAACACCGCGCCGAAGCAGATTGCCGTGCCGGCGCTGGCGGCCGATGTCCGCGCCAATGTGGGCCTGGGCAACGCCGCGGCCAACGCGGCACAGGTGGATGCGTCGCTGGCCGCGCACGTTGCGCCGGGCGCGCAGTCAACCGGGGTTGTTGTCGCTGCTGGGGCGCGCGCCAAGGCCAAGGTCGGCGTCGCCGGTCGTCAGATCGCTTCGCTTGATGCGGGTACGCACGCCTCGGCCGGCCCGCAGGGCGCAACCGCTGGGTCGCTGCCCGGGCTGGACACCACACTCGACAGCCGGACCGACGCGCGCCTGGCGGTAGCCGGCCATCACATCGACGGGCAAGGCCAGGCCAGAGCGACGGCGGCCGTCCGCTTGCCGGCCAAGGAAGAGTTGCCGGGTGAAACCCACGATCGTGCCATCAGCGCCGCGTTCGACACCGGCGCCGCCGGCAAGGTGCGCGTGCAGGCGCCGGACGGCCAGGAAGTCGTTGCCGACCGCAACCTGAAGCTGGCTGGGCAGACGGCCGTCGCCGCGCAGCACAGTGCGCTCGGGGTTGGCAATCTGGTGGGCGGCGCCGTGGGCGCCGTGGGCGGCACGCTGCAGGGCGCTGCCGCTGCGGTCGGGAGCACGGTGGGTGGCGCGCTCAACAACACAGTCGGTGCGGTCGGTGGCGTAGTGGGCGGTGCCCTCAACGGCACGGTTGGCTCTGTCGGGAGCACTGTGGGTGGCGCACTGAATGGCACCGTCGGCACGGTCGGCAGTGCAGTGGGCGGCACGCTCAACAACACGGTCGGTGCTGTCGGTGGCGCAGTGGGTGGCGCACTCAACGGCACCGTCGGCACGGTCGGCAGTGCAGTGGGTGGCGCACTGAACGGCACCGTAGGCTCTGTCGGGAGCACCGTGGGTGGCGCACTGAATGGCACCGTCGGCACGGTCGGCAGTGCAGTGGGCGGCACGCTCAACAACACGGTCGGTGCTGTCGGTGGCGCAGTGGGCGGTGCCCTCAATGGCACGGTTGGCACGGTAGGAAGCGCAGTGGGTGGCGCACTGAACGGCACCGTCGGCTCTGTCGGCGGCGCGGTGGGCGGCACGCTCAACAATACGGTCGGTGCGGTCGGTGGCGTAGTGGGCGGTGCCCTCAACGGCACGGTTGGCTCCGTCGGGAGCACTGTAGGTGGCGCACTCAACGGCACCGTCGGCACGGTCGGCAGTGCAGTGGGTGGCACGCTCAACAACACGGTCGGTGCGGTTGGCGGCGCAGTGGGCGGTGCCCTCAACGGCACGGTTGGCTCGGTAGGAGGCGCAGTGGGTGGCGCACTGAATGGCACCGTCGGCACGGTCGGCAGTGCCGTGGGTGGCACGCTCAACAACACGGTCGGTGCTGTCGGTGGCGCAGTGGGCGGTGCCCTCAATGGCACGGTTGGCACGGTAGGAAGCGTAGTGGGTGGCGCACTCAACAGCACCGCCGGCACGATCGGCAGTGCAGTGGGCGGCACGCTCAACAACACGATCGGTGCGGTCGGTGGTGCAGTGGGCGGTGCCCTCAATGGCACCGTTGGCTCTGTCGGGAGCACTGTGGGTGGCGCACTGAATGGCACCGTCGGCACGGTCGGCAGTGCAGTGGGCGGTGCCCTCAATGGCACGGTTGGCTCAGTAGGAAGCACCGTGGGTGGCGCACTGAACGGCACCGTCGGCACGGTTGGCAGTGCAGTGGGCGGCACGCTCAACAACACGGTCGGCGCGGTCGGTGGCGCAGTGGGCGGTGCCCTCAATGGCACGGTTGGCACGGTAGGAAGCGCAGTGGGTGGCACGCTCAACAACACGGTCGGTGCGGTCGGTGGCGTAGTGGGCGGTGCCCTCAACGGCACGGTTGGCTCTGTCGGGAGCACTGTAGGTGGCGCACTCAACGGCACCGTCGGCACGGTCGGCAGCGCAGTAGGTGGCGCACTCAACGGCACCGTCGGGACGGTCGGCAGTGCAGTGGGCGGCACGCTCAACAACACGGTCGGCACCGTCGGTGGTGCAGTCGGCGGCATTCTCAACGGCACCACGGGCAGCCCCGGCACTGGCCTGGGCGGCGTGCTGGGTAGCACGCTGGGCAACGTCGGCAGCGCGGTGGGCAACCTGCTCAACGGCAATCTCAATGGCACCGTCGGCAACCTCGGCAGCGCCGTGGGTGGCCTGGTGGGTGGCACGCTCGGCAGTCTCGGCCTGACCCAGCCGTCGGCGATCCCGCCGACCAGTCCGAAGGCGCCGGCGCCGGCTGACCCGAATGCCGGCCTGATCATCGGCACCGGCGGCCTGGTCGGCAATGTCGGCCAGCTGATCGGGCCGACCACCACCAGCCTGTTCGGCGGCGATGGCTACGTCAGCAACGGCAATCTCAAGCTGAGCAACGCCAACGTCATGCAGACCTATTCGGCGGTCAACGTGCTGGGTCTGCCGGTGGTCAACCTGTCGCCGGTCGGCAGCACCCTCAATGGCCTGGGCGGCGCGGCCACGGGCGGCAGCTCGCACCTGACCCTGATCGGTGGCGTGACCTCCGACAGCTACATCTACAACATCAACAACGGCAATCCCGGTGGCCTGCTCGGCCTCCTTCTGCCGACCGATTCGCCGGCGTGGGCGGCCAAGTGCCTGGACATCGCGCTGGCCGACATCTCCTGCTGGGCCGTCAACGCCGCGCAGGACTACCAGGTGCTGATGGGTGACGGCGCCTTCGCCAACGGCTCCAAGGAAGTGGTGATCGGTGCCAACGCACGGCATGAGCTGCCGAAGGTCGATGCCAACGTCGCCTTCCCCGGTGATGGCGTGAACGATCCCAGCAACCCGACGGGCGTGCCGACGGCCGACTATGCCGCGCGCATGGGCCATTCGGTGATCGTCGGCGACAGTGCCGTCGGCACCGCCAACGGGCAGACCCTGCTGGGTGCCGAGTCCACCTCCAACCAGGCCAATTCGGTCGCGCTGGGCTACCGCTCGGCCGCACTGCGTGGTGCGCAGGCCAGCTACAGTGCCTACGGCCTCACGGCGCCGCAGGTGTCGGCCGGTGAAGTGTCGGTGGGCACCGCCGGCGGGGGCGAGCGCCAGATCACCAACGTGGCTGCGGGCAGCGGCAACACCGACGCGGTCAACGTCGCGCAGTTGAAGGGGGCCATCAGCCTGATCAATGGCGTGGCGGATGCGGCAGTGACCTACGATCTGGACGCCGGCGGCAATCCGAACTATCGCCGGGTCACCCTCGGTGCAGGCACGGGCACCACCACCATCGGCAACCTCGCCGCCGGTGCGGTCACCGCGGGCAGCCTCGAGGCCGTCAACGGTGGCCAGCTGGCGGCAACCAACAGCGCCATCGCCAGCTTCTTCGGTGGTCGTGCAGCCTTTGACCCGGCCAGTGGCATCTTCACCGCGCCGCTGTTCGAGATCAGCACGATCTCCACCACCGGCGCCATCGCCCAGGGCCTGTACACCAACGCCACCGATGCCTTCGCGGCGGTGGATGGTTCACTGGTCAACCTCAACACGCAGATCACCGATATCCGCAACGGCGGTACCAAGTACCTGCGGGTGAACTCGACCGGTACCGAGGCTGTGGCCAGCGGCGCCGATTCGATTGCGGTCGGCACCAATGCGCGGGCGACGGCGGCCAACAGCATCGCGGTGGGTGCGGGAAGCCTTGCAGATCGTGCCAACACGGTTTCCATCGGTGCTGCTGGCGCAGAGCGTCAGGTCGTCAACGTGGCGGCCGGTACCGCGGCCACCGATGCGGTCAACGTAGGACAGTTGCAGGCATCGGAGCAGGGCGCGCTGCGCTACGACCTCAACGCCGATGGCAGCGTCAACTATGCCAGCGCCACGCTGGGCCAGACCGGCACCGCCACCACGCTGCGCAACCTCGGCCCGGGCCAGGTCAGCGCCACCAGCAGTGAGGCCATCAACGGGGCCCAGCTGTTCGCCGCCAACCAGGCGGTGGCCACCCACCTGGGGGGTGGCGCCACAGTCGATGCCAACGGCGTGCTGACCGCACCGACCTACTCGATCAACAACGTGGCCGCCAACGGCACCATCACCCGGGGCAGCTACAACGATGTCGGCACCGCCTTCGATGCGGTCAGCAACTCGCTGGCCAACGTTGCCGACCAGACCGGCGAGATCGACAAGCTGGCCGTGAAGTACGACGTCGATGGCGCTGGCAACGTGCTCAACAGCGTGACGCTGACGGGTACCGGCAGCGGCGCGGTGAAGATCACCAACGTGGCCGCCGGCAGCATCCTGGCCGGCAGCACTGATGCCATCACCGGCGACCAGCTGTTCAACACGAACAGCACCCTCGCCAACTACTTTGGTGGCAGCACCGCCTACAACGGCAGCACCAATGTGTGGACCGCGCCGACGTTCAGCATCTCCAGCATCGCCACCGATGGCACCTTCACCAGTGGCGATTACAACAACGTCACCGCGGCCTTCACTGCCGTGGACGGTTCGCTGAGGATCCTCAACCAGCGCATCAGCAACGGCGGCGGTGGCAGTGCCTACCTGGCGGTGAACTCGACCGCGGCGGCGGCAAGCGCGGCCGGTGCCGAAGCGGTGGCCGTGGGCCCGCAGGCCAGTGCAGCCGGCGCCAACAGCGTGGCGGTCGGCAACGGGGCCAGCAGCAGCGCCGGCAACAGCGTGGCGCTGGGTGCAGGTTCGGTGGCCAGCGTCGGTGCGCAGAGTGGCTATACCGGGGCTTACGGGCAGGCCGGCGCCAGCAGTTCCGCTGGCGAGGTGTCGATCGGCAGCAGTGGCAGCGAACGCAAGATCACGCATGTCGCCGACGGCTCCGATGACCATGATGCGACCAACGTCGGCCAGCTGAAGAACGGCGTGAACTACGCCATCGACCAGTCCAAGGCCTACACCGACCAGAAGATCCAGAACATCACCAACGTCGCCGGCAGCTTCCGTGCCAACAACACCAACAACCTGGCCGACCCATCCGCCAGCGGTGCCAACTCGGCCGCCGGTGGTGCAGGCTCCAGCGCGGCCGGGGCCAACGCGACCGCGCTGGGCAATGGTTCACAGGCGCAGGCCGACAACTCGGTGGCGCTGGGTGCGGGCTCGGTGGCCAACCGTGCCAACACGGTCTCGGTGGGTGCCAGCGGTGCCGAACGCCAGGTGGTCAACGTGGCCGACGGTTCGCAGGCCACCGACGCGGTCAACGTGCGCCAGCTGCAGGCCTCGCAGCAGGGCACGATCCGCTACGACACCACGGTCAATGGGGCCACCAACTACAACAGCGTCACCCTTGGCAGCACCAGCAGCGGGCCGACCACGGTACGCAACGTCGCTGCCGGTACCGCCGGTACCGACGCGGTCAACGTGGACCAGCTGAAGTCGGGCATGGCGCAGACCCTGGACTGGTCCAAGGCCTATACCGATGAGCGCATGGGCGGCTTCGAGCGCGACCTGCGCAAGACCGACAACCGCGCCTCGGCCGGTATCGCTTCGGCGATGGCCACCGCCGCCCTGCCGCAGCCCAGTGAAGCGGGCCGCAGCATGGCCTCGATCGCGGCCGGCAGCTACAACGGCGAATCGGGCGTGGCGGTGGGCATCTCCGGTGTCTCCGAAGGCGGTCGCTGGATCTACAAGTTCAGCGGTTCGACCAACAGCCGAGGCGAGGCCGGCGTGGCCGTCGGTGCCGGCATCCAGTGGTGATCCCCGCGGCCGGGCCGCACGCGCGGCCCGGCATCGCGGAAACGTCTACAGGGGGAATGACATGAAACCGCATCGTATCGCCCGCGCCGGCCGGTTCGCCGCAACGCTGGGCCTGGCCCTGGGAATGGGCCTGCTTGCCGCGTGCCGCAGCCATGCGCCGGCCGCCGAGGGTCCGGCCGACGCCACCACCGTGCACTTCCCGGAGGTCTCGAAGGCCTCGCTGAAGGAAGGCATCTATCCCGACGTTGCCGACCTGCGCCGGTTCGCACCGGGCATGAGCAAGCGGCAGCTGTACACACTGCTGGGTACGCCGCATTTCAACGAAGGCATGTGGGGCGTACGCGAGTGGAATTACCTGTTCAATTTCCGCACCGCACAGGGCGCGGAGTACTTCACCTGCCAGTTCCAGGTCCGCTTCGACAGCAAGGGCACTGCGCAGGCGGGCTACTGGAAGCCGGAATCATGCGCGGCCGTACTCGAGCCGCCGCGGCCACCGGCACCACCGGCACTGGCGCCGGCGCCGCTGCCGGAACAACCGCTGCGGCTGTCGGCCGACGCGCTGTTCGGCTTCGACAGCGCAGTGCTCAGTGCCGAAGGGCAGCGCGCGGTGCAGGGCATCCTGGCGCAGGTACGCGAGGCCGCACAGGTGCAGTCGATCCGGGTGACCGGCTACACCGACCGCATCGGCAGCGCCAGCTACAACCAGGCGCTGTCGCAGCGGCGTGCCGAGGCGGTGCGCGCCGCGCTGGTGCAGGGGGGCGTGCCGGACACCAGCATCAGTGCCGAAGGACGTGGTGCCGCCGAGCCGATCGTGCAGTGCGCGCAGCGCAACCGGCGTGAGCTGATTGCGTGCCTGGCACCGAACCGGCGCGTGCAGATCGCCGGCATGGCGCAGCCGCGTTGAATTTCCTGCGCCGGGGCAATGCCCCGGCATCCCGAGTCCCCCCTGACTGCCGGCAGGCGTGGCAACGTCTCCCCCGTCGTCCACGCCTGCCGGCGGCTCAGGTCTGCAAACGGTGCACGTGATGAATGCCCAATTCCTGCCCCTCTCCATGAAGACGGAAGCCACTCTCAGCGTGTACGGGCAGCTCGGCAACCACGCCGTGGTGCGCATCCCCGGGCGGCGACTGCCAGGCCTGATCCTGCAGGCCGATACGGTGGCCGGTTTCCTGGCCCAGCTGCAGGAAGCGCAGGCGTGCCTGCGCAGCGGCCGGGCCCAGCGCACCGATGCCGAGCTGGACATGCTGATCGACGTGCTGCAGCAGTGGTACGCGCTGATCGAATCGCGCCTGGCCGACGCCGGCGAGGCGCTCTAGAAGAAAAAGGGGACGGAGGGGATTAAGTCGTTCTTGCCCCAGCTGTGCCGGAAACGACTTAATCCCCTCCGTCCCCTTTTCCTGTATCAGGCGCGGGCGCGTACCTGCCAGCATGCGGCGTCCACGCGCACGCGGTCGCCCTCGATGAACGGTGCGAATGCCGCCAGCGCCCTGGACAGCAGTGGATGGGCGCGTTCGTCCGGCAACGTCCGCAATGCCATGCCCAATGGGCCCAGTTGGCCGACATAGGTGGGCAGGTCGTCGCGGGCGAGCGCGCAGGGCAGGTCCACGGCAGTCACCTCCACATCGTTCCAGCCGGCCGCCTGCAGCAGGCGCTGCACGCGTTCGCCATCGGCGAAGGCGAACTGTCCCGGCGCGCCGGGCACGCGGGGCGGCAGATCCAGCGCATCGCCGATGGCGCGCTCGGCGGTGGTCATGAACGGGTTCTCCTCGGCACTGCGCCAGGCAATGAAGTGCAGGCCGGCGCGGGGTCGTGCCGCGCGGCGCAGGTTGGCGAAGGCTGCCTCGGTATTGTCGAAGAACATCACCCCCAGCCGCGACTGGATCCAGTCGAAGTGCGCGGAAGGCAGCGGATGCCGCTGTGCATCGGCAAGGATGAAGTCAGCCGCCCGTCCGGCGGCCTCGGCGCGTTGGCGGGCCAGCGCCAGCATCGGCGCGGAAATGTCCAGCCCCGTGCAGTGCGCCGCCGGGCGCGCTGCCGCTGCGGCCAGCAGGCTGGCGCCGGTGCCGCAGCCGATGTCCAGCAGTTGCGTGACGGCCTGCGGCAGTTCGGCGGCCAGCAGGTCGGCCATCGGCTGGAACAGGCCATCGAGGATGGCCTGCTGTTCGACCCATATCTGGCCGCCGGGACCGTTCCACAGGGTGTTCTGATCAACAGGGGATGTACTGGCCATGGCCTTGCCTCGCCGGGAAATTGGCCCTAGGTTGGCGCTTGAAGGTGACTTGAGGTCAAGCCCATGCGTGAACTGGATATCGGCGAGGTGGTCAAGCGCAGCGGCGTGCCGGCCTCGACCCTGCGCTACTACGAACAGCTGGGGCTGTTGCAGGTACTGGGCCGCCGCGGCCTGCGCCGGCAGTACGACGCGCAGGTGCTGGAACGGCTGGCGCTGATCGGCCTGGGCCAGGCGGCCGGGCTGTCGTTGCAGCAGATCGGTGCATCACTGCCGTCGCCGCAGGGATGCATCTCACTCGACCGCGAGGCACTGCTGGCACAGGCCGAGGTGCTGCAGCGGCAGATCACCCGGTTGCAGCGGGTGCGCAGGCACCTGCAGCGCGCGGCGGCCTGCCCGCAGGCGGAGGATGCCCGCAAGTGCGGTTCGTTCCGGAAACTGTTGCGCGCGCAGCAGCGGATGGGCGGTTGAATCAATCGCGGGTACTGACTTCCCAGGTGGCATGCAGCACGCCCGGCACGTGCTCCATCCGCGCCAGGACGAGGTCCAGCTCGTCGGCGCTGACCGCCGTACTGACCAGCACTGCGATCACGTCGGTGGGCGCGTCGGCATGCTCGACCAGCTGTACGTCGCCCACCGGATACTGCGCCGCCTCCAGCGCGTCGACCAGGCGCTCGCGCACCCGCGGCACCGCTTCGGCGTCCACGCTCAGGCGCACCTCGTAGGTGGCCTCGGTCGCCGCCTCGTTGATCGGGATGCGGTTGATCGCATTGACCAAGGGCCGAAGCAGGGTGTTGCCGGCGATGATCAGCACGGTCAGCAGCACGCCCTCGGCCAGCATGTCCGCGCCGGTGCAGCTGCCAACGGCCGCCGAGCACCACAGGGTGGCGGCCGTGTTCAGGCCGCGCACGTTCATGCCTTCCTTCATGATCACGCCGGCACCCAGGAAGCCAACGCCGGAAACCACGTAGGAGATCACCCGTACCGCCTCGGCACTGCCGGCGATGCGCATGCCGAGGTCGACGAAGGCGGCGGCGCCGACCGCGACCAGCACATTGGTGCGCAGGCCAGCCGTGCGCTGCCGGTACTGGCGCTCGGCACCGATCAGGGTGCCCAGCACGAAGGCAGCCAGCAGGCTGACGACGGTGTCGGCGAAGGGGCCCGCCTGGAAGGTCTCGATGAAGCGCATGGCCGGAGTCTATCGCGTCGAAGTGACAGTAGCTCCACGCCATGCGTGGATATCCGGGATGTCGATCGCCAGGGTGCCGGAAACGACTTAATCCCCTCCGTCCCCTTTTTGCGGGTCAGTCGGTGTCCTCGACGCGCTCGCCCATCAGTTCGCGTTGGCGCTTGTCCAGCTCCTCGGCGTAGCGCTTGCGCACGAAAGCTTCGGAGACGACGCCCAGTACCTGGCCGTCGGCGGCGACCACGGCCAGTTCGTCGGCCTGGGTCTGGTCGAAGCGCTGCATCACGCTCACGACGTCCGCGGCCGGCGACAGCGACACCTCCCGGTTCTCGGCCAGCTCGCCGATCGCGGTTTCCGGCTTCACGCCATCGCCGTAGACGCGCGGGATCTGCACGATGCCAGCGTAGTGGCCCTCGCTGTCGATCAGGACCACGCGGCTGCCTGAGCCCAGCGGGAAGCGCTGGCGGAACGCGGCGGCGTCGAGATCGGACGGAGCGGTGGCCACGCCCTTGCGCATCAGCCGGCCGGCGCTGAGGTTCTGCACCCACCCCACGTCGCGGGCGCTCTTGATGGTCTCTCCGCGCAGGTGCATGCGCCAGGTCGAGAACGAATAGCCGAACCACTGCCGGACCAGCGTGCTGGACACCAGCACCGCGCTCATCACCACGCTGGTCAGCAGGAAGTCGTGGGTGCCTTCCAGTACCAGCATGGCCATGGTCATCGGCGCACCGACCACGGCCGCCGCCAGCGCGGCCATGCCGGCGAGCGCGGCGGAGGTGGCGTCGATCACCGGCACGCCGGTGGCCAGCGCCAGCAGGCCGGCGAACAGCGCGCCGACCAGGGTGCCCATGAACAGCGAGGCGAAGAACAGGCCGCCACGGAAGCCGAAGCCCAGCGAGATGCCCGAGGCCAGGCATTTCAGGGCCAGCAGCCCGCCGATCCAGATCAGCGGCAGCTGCGTGGTCAAGTCCAGGTGCAGCGCGCCATGGCCGGACGACAGCACCTGCGGGCTGGCCAGGGCCAGCGGGATCAGCAGCAGGCCGCCGACCACCGGCCGTCCCCACAGCGGCAGCGGGCTGCGCTTGACCGTGCCTTCGATCGAGGCGATCAAGCGCATCACCAGGATGCCGACCATCGCACAACAGCAGCCGAGCAGGCCGTAGATGGCATAGTCGGCGGCGCGGACATCAATCGTCGAAGCGGCTGGCAGCAGGTAGGCCTCGATGCCCGCCTGGTCGGCCACGAACGCACCGGCCAGTGCGGCAACCGCCACCGGCGCCAGTGCGGCCGGGGTGTAGGCGCCGATGACGATCTCGAAGGCGTAGAACGCACCGGCCAGGGGGGCACCGAAGGCGGCGGCGATCGCACCGGCGGCCCCGGCGCCGACCAGGATGCGCACATCGTTGCGGCGCAGGCGCATCACCCGGCCCAGCTGCGAGCCGCTGCCGGCGCCCATCTGCGTATACGACGCCTCCAGCCCGACCGATGCGCCACAGCCGTTGGAGAGCAGGGTCTGGGTCAGCACGATCAGGTTGTCGCGCATCGACATGCGGCCGCCGTGCAGGGCATTGGCTTCCACCGCGTCGAGCAGCGGGCGCTTGAGCCGTGCCGCCGCCAGGCTGACAAGCCCGACCAGCAGGCCACCCAGCGGCAGCACCAGCAATGCGGTCCAGGTCAGCGCGGGCAGGGAGCTCAGGCGCATGCCGTCGTCCAGCCCGTACAGGGTGCCCTGCAGCCAGCGCGCAATGCCGGACTGCAGCAGGGTCAGGTAGCCGGCGATCAGTCCGACCACCAGGGCCAGCGCGATGAACCACAGGTCGCTGCCGCGCAGCCGCAGCCGCAGGCCCTGGAAGGCCAGGTGCAGGCGCGATGGCGAAACAGGCAGCGACATGGTGGCGGCATCATACGCCGCCACCGTGATCGCCACCGTCACTGCATCGGGCGGTTACCGCGTCAGAAGCGGTAGCGGCCCTGCACGTAGAAGGTGCGCGGCGCGGCCACCATGCGGCCGGCGTTGCCATCGACGTTGCGGGTGTACCAGCGCGTGTCGGCCAGGTTGTTCACGCCCAGTGCGATCTCGCTGTCGCCCAGGCCCGGTACCTGCCAGGCCACCTGCGCGTTCCACAGGCGCACGCCCGGCACGCGGCCCACGCGCGCATCGGCGCTTTCGTCCCAGGTGTTGGCCGCATCGGAGAACTGGCCGCTCTGGTGGGTGCTGGAGACATTGAAGGTCCATCCGGCCAGCGCATAGCGGGCGCCGACACTGTCGGTGTCGCGCGCGTAGAACGGCACGTCCAGGCCACGGTTGTCACCGGACTGCTGGATCGCCTGGGTCCAGGTGTAGTTGGCGTACAGCTCCAGCCCGGCCAGCGCACTGTCCTCGGCGAAGTGGTACTCCAGCGCGCTTTCCACGCCCTTGTGGTCGGTGGCGCCGATGTTCTGGAAGGTCGGTGGGGTGATGCCCGGCACCTGCAGGATCTGGTTGTCGAAGCGCATCTTGAACACGGTCACCTCCGCGCGCAGTGCGCCGTCCTGCCAGCGCGCACCCAGCTCGGCGGTCTTTGCCACTTCCGGGTTCAGCGGATTGCGGGCGGTCTGCGAGTTGAGCTGGATGTTCTGCACCGGCCCGAACGAGGTGGTGTAGTTGCCGAACAAGGTCAGCTGCGGGGTCAGCAGGTAGGCGATGCTGAGCGAGGGCAGGGCCTTGTCGTTGCGGCTGCTGAAGGTGGCGCCGCCGCCGGCCTGGCGACGGTCCATGTCGATCCATTCCATGCGCACGCCCGGGGTGATCCGCCACGGGCCGATCGCGATGCGGTCGTCGATGTAGAACGCATGGGCATCGGTGGCGTTGTCGAAACGGGTGGTGGCACTGGCCACGCCGGTGCGGCGGGTGACGGTGTAGCTGCGGTCGTTGCCACGTTCGCGCAGGAAGCGGTAGCCGGCGGTGATGTCGTGCACGCTGGCACCCCAGTGCAGGCGCTGGGTGTAGCGCGGCTCGATGCCGAGCACGCGGTAGTCACGCGGCTGCACGGTCAGCTGGGTGTTGGCGGCGTTGATCAACGAGCTGGCGCGGCTGCTTTCGTTGTAATAGGCCAGCACCTCGAACTCGCTGTTGGCCGACAGCGTGTTGGTGTAGCCCAGGTCGATGCCGGTGCGGTGGCCCTTCCAGAAATCGGTGGGGCGGGTGTTCTGGAACGGGTCGGCCTCGTACTGCGCACGGGTCAGGCCGCCCGGGGTCAGTGAACGCACGTCGTAGTAGGAGAGCTTGGCGCGCAGCTCCTGCTGTTCGTCGATCGCGTAAGCGAACTTCAGTGCGAGGTCGTTGAAGCGGTCATCGCTGCCCTGGCGCCAGCCACGCCCATCCTGGCCGGAGTACAGCAGGGCCGCACCCAGGCCGTTGTCACCGGTGCCGCCGAGGAAGATGTTGTACTGGGTGCTGTCACCGCCGCCATGGTCATGGGCGGTGTAGCGCGCGCCGACTTCGCCGTGCAGGCCCGCGTCGGTCGGAATGGCGCGGGTGCTGAAGTTGATGATGCCGCCCACGTTCTGCGGGCCGTAACGCACCGCGCCGCCGCCACGCACCACGTCGATCGAGTCGATGTTGGACAGGCTGGTCGGTGCGAACGACAGCTGTGGTTGGCCATAGGGCGCCACCGCCAGCGGTACGCCATCCAGCAGCACGGTCGAGCGCGGCGAGTAGCGCCCGGTCAGGCCGCGCACGCCGATGTTCAGCGACACCGAACTGCCGGCCGTGCCGGAGTTGTCGGTGACCTGCACGCCGGGGATGCGTCGCATGGCGTCGCCGATGCTGGCCGCGCCGCTGGCCTCGATGCGCTGGCGGTCGACCACCGTGCGTGCGCCAGCGAAGCGCTTGACGCTGTCGTGCAGGCCGGTGCCCAGCCAGCTGCCGGAAACCTGGATGCTGTCCAGCGTGGTGGCGCTGTCCTGCGCGAAGGCGGCAGCAGCCGGGAACAGGCACAGGGCGAGGGCGGCGGCCAGCGGCAGGCGGGCCGGTTGCAGGGCGTGGAAGGGCATCGGTTCGGGCTGCGGAAGGTCGTAAATGAGAATTATTGCCGATTCCGTTGTGCAAGGGAATGCGCTGCCGGGTCATGCCGATGCCCCGGTGGTAAAGTGCGCGACTGCTTTCCTGACCGCCGAGATCTGCCATGTCCCAAGCCGCCTTCTACCCCGTCGGAACCCCTGGCCAGCCGTGGGGCGCAGCGGAACGGGAGGCGTGGCGGAGCCGCCAGCAGCGCCTGCGTCGCTATGACGACGAGGTGCTGCCGCGCATCGACGCGCTGGCCTCGCGCTTCGACAAGGTGGCCTACGGCCAGCTCGACTACGCTGGCGAGACCTATACGTTGTTCGCCCTGCGCAGCCGCGACTGGAACCCGGCGCTGCCGGCCGCCCTGGTCACCGGTGGCGTGCACGGCTATGAGACCAGTGGCGTGATGGGCGCGCTGGAGTTCCTCGAAAAGCACGCTGCCGACTATGCCGGGAAGGCCAACCTGCTGGTGGCGCCGTGCGTGAATCCGTGGGGCTTTGAGCGCATCAACCGCTGGAACTTCGATGCGATCGACCCGAACCGCAACTTCCGTACCGATGGCCCTGCGCGTGAATCAACTGCGGTCATCGACCTGATCGCGCCGTACAAGGGCCAGTTCGTGCTGCACATCGACCTGCACGAGACCACCGACAGCGACGAGAGCGAGTTCCGCCCGGCGCTGGCCGCCCGTGACGGCAAGCCGTTCGAGCCGGGCCTGATCCCCGATGGCTTCTACCTGGTGGATGACAGCGAGAACCCGCAGCCGGCCTTCCAGCAGACGGTCATCGCCGCCGTGGAGAAGGTCACCCATATCGCCCCGGCCGATGACAAAGGCGAGATCATCGGTTCGCCGGTGATCGCCCACGGCGTGATCGAGTATCCGCTGGTGAAGCTCGGACTGTGCGCGGGCATCACCGGTGCGAAGTTCACCACCACCACCGAGGTCTACCCGGACAGCCCACGGGCGACCCCGCAGCAGTGCAACGACGCACAGGTGGCGGCGGTGTGCGCGGCGCTGGATTACGCGCTCGCCCATCGTTGACCGGGATTGCCGGCCAGCGGCCGGCACGACCTCACCCCGATGCCTCGGCCCACCCTGGGGCGGTCGGTTCCGGCGGTGTGCCGCGGCGCTGGGTTACGCGCTCGCCCATCGTTGACCAGGATTGCCGGCCAGCGGCCGGCACTACCTCCCCCCAATGCGTCGGCCCACCCTGGGGCGGCCGGTTCCGGCGGCGTGCCGCGGCGCTGGATGATGCGCTCGCCCATCGTTGACCGGTAGTGCCGGCCGCTGGCCGGCAACCACGCGAGACCGGATTGCCGGCCAGCGGCCGGCACTACCTCACCCCAATGCGTCGGCCCCCCCCTAGGGCGGCCGGTTCCGGCGGCGTGCCGCGGCGCTGGATGATGCGATCGCCCATCGTTGACCGGTAGTGCCGGCCGCTGGCCGGCACCCACGCGAGACCGGGATTGCCGGCCAGCGGCCGGCACTACCTCACCCCAGTGCGTCGGCCCACCCTGGGGCGGCCGGTCCCGGCGGTGTGCGCGGCGCTGGATGATGCGCTCGCCCATCGTTGACCGGTAGTGCCGGGCGCTGGCCGGCAACCACGCGAGACCGGATTGCCGGCCAGCGGCCGGCACTACCTCACCCCAGTGCGTCGGCCCACCATAGGGCAGCCGGTCCCGGCGGGGTGTCGCGGCGCCACAGCAGGTCGCTGTGGATGCGCCGCGGCCAGCCGGGCAGCACCAGTTCCACCAGGCGCCCGCGGTCATAGCGCTGCACCAGCGCCCGCGGCAGTTCGGCCCAGCCGATGCCGTCCTCGGCCATCTCCATCACCATCAGGTAGTCGGTGGCGGTCCAGGCCAGGCCGGTGACCACGCGGGAAGGATCGACTTCCGCGCTCAGGCGCACCTGCCGATGCCGCGCCAGCTGTGCGGCGGCACGGCGCCCGGCGCTGGCCAGCGGATGGTCGCGCGCCACGTACACCGACAGTTCGCTGTGGTGGGCCAGCGATCGCGCCACCAGTCCATCGGGATAGCGCTCCTGCCTGGGCAGCAGGCCCAGCCCGGCGCGACCACTGCCGACCAGTTCCAGCACGTCATCACCCTCGGCATCCAGCCATTCCAGTTCGATCTCCGGGAACGCCTCGGCGAAGCGCTGCAGGATCCGCTGCTCTGGATCGAGCTGGTAGACATCGGAAAACACCACGGTCAGGCGCGACTCGACCGGTGCGGCCAGGCGCACGCTCAACTGCTGCAGGCGCGCATCGGCAGCCAGGATCTCCTGCGCATGACCCAGCACCTGGCGCCCGGCTTCGGTCAGCTGCGGGTAGCGCCCGCTGCGGTCGAACAGGTTCACGCCCAGGTCGGCCTCCAGGTGGGCGATGGCGGTGCTGACCGTGGACTGGGTCTTGCGCAGCCGTCGCGCCGCAGCCGAGAACGAGCCCAGCGCGGCGGCTTCCACGAAGGCCTGCAGGGATTCTGGGGAGTAGGGCATTGATCCATCGCTCCAGTCGATGGAATCCATTTTGATACCACCGTAAAAGACGATGATACTGATCTCCATCGACGCTGTCTGCACGGCGCTCGAGATCATCCACGCACGGCGTGGATCTACTGAAGGCGGTGCGCGATGCCGCCCCGCAAGGAGTTTCACATGTCCCGAACCGTTCCCGCCCGTGGCGCACTGGTCGCCTGGGCCTGCCTGACCGTGGCGATCGTCGCCGAGGTGGTCGGCACCTCGTTCATGGCCCACGCCGCCCGCGATGGCGGCTGGGCCGGTTATCTGATCATGGCCGGCGCGCTGGCGCTGTCCTATTTCTTCCTGGCGCAGTCGGTGCGCCGCATCGCGGTGGGCGTGGCCTACGCGGTGTGGGAAGGCCTCGGCCTGACCCTGCTGACCGTGGTCGGCCTCACCGTCTTCGGCGAGAGCCTGTCGCTGCAGCAGCTGGCCGGCCTGGTGCTGGCAGTGGTCGGCATCGTCTGCGTCACCCTTGGGGAGGCGCACTGATGAATACCCTGGCCCTGTTTTTCGTGATCTGTTCGGCGCTGATCGACGTCGCCGCCAACATGATGGTGGCCAAGTCGGAGGGCTTCCGCCGCTGGCGCTGGGGCGTCGCTGCGATCGTCCTGGTCTGGATCGCCTTCGCCCTGCTTGGCCAGGCCGTGCGCTACATGGACCTGGCCACTGCGTACGCGCTGTGGGGCGCGATCGGCGTGATCGGTACGGCCAGCTGCGGTCGCCTGTTGTTCGGCAACCGCCTGCGCCCGATCGGTTGGGTTGGCATCGCCCTGGTCACCGCGGCGGTGCTGCTGCTCAGCACCGCCAAGTAGCACCGGGTCTTTTCGCGCGTGGCGGCTCGCGAGCATGGCGGCACCGGTGCGCGATTTGCGAAGTCACCTGCGCTCATCGACACTGCGGTTTTCCACATGGAGTGCCCGCATGTTCAGCCACATCACCGTCGGAACGAACGACATGGATGCCGCGCGCCGCTTCTACGACGCCCTGTTCGCCGCGATGGGGGCACGCCCGGGCGTGTTCGACGAGAAGGGCCGGCTGCTGTACTTCAAGGATGGGCGGATGTTCGGCGTGACCGCGCCGATCGACGGGCAACCGGCGTGCCGTGCCAACGGTGGCACCATCGGCTTCAGCCTTGGCAGTGCCGAGGCCGTGCGTGGTTGGCAGGATGCGGGCGTGGCCCACGGCGGCACCGCCATTGAAGACCCGGCGGGCGTCCGCACCATGGCCGGTCGCCAGCTGTTCCTGGCCTACCTGCGCGATCCGGATGGCAACAAGCTGTGTGCAGTGCACGCCCTGTCGTGATGGGATGGCGCGCGCGGTCCGGACCTGTTCCGGCGCGTGCGTTCAAACCCGAAACAAGCGTGCCGGCGCGCGCGTGATAGCACGGAAATGCGGGGCTGGCTGATGCAGGCAGGCCGCGACTTCATGCGCCGTCCACTGCGGTTCAGCCAGAATTGGTGGGCTAACCCTTTGATCTACCGGAGAACGCCGCCCCATGGATGTACTGGAGCCGCAACAATCCCCGGTGCGCACCCTTCAGCCTGTGTTCGCCTTCGCGGCGATCGTTGTCGTGGCGTTCGCGCTGTTTGTCAGCCTGTATCCGCTCGGTGCGGGCCGCCTGCTGCTGCAGGCCCAGGACTGGGCCGCCCTGAATGTCGGCTGGTACTACCTGCTCGCGATGACCCTGTACCTGGTGTTCGTGGTCGGCGTGGCGCTGTCCAAGTACGGTGGCATCAAGCTCGGCGCCGACCATGACGAGCCGGAGTTCAGCTATCTCTCGTGGGCCGGCATGTTGTTCGCCGCTGGCATCAGCATCACCCTGTTCTTCTTCTGCGTATCCGAACCGTTGACCCATTACCTGCAGCCGCCGCAGGGCGACCCGGCGGCGGGCGAGGCCGGCGCGCGCCAGGCCATGCAGCTGCTGTTCCTGCACTGGGGCCTGCACGGCTGGGGCGTGTTCGCGCTCGCGGCAATGGCGATGGCCTACTTCGCCTACCGTCACAACCTGCCGCTGGCGCTGCGCTCGGCGCTCTATCCGCTGATCGGCAAGCGCATCAACGGCCCGATCGGCTACACCGTGGACGCGCTGGGCATCGTCGCCACCGTGTTCGGCATCGGCGCCGACATGGGCTTCGGCGTGCTGCACCTCAATGCGGGCCTGTCGCACCTGTTCAACATCCCGCACTCCAACCTGGTGCAGATCATCCTGGTGGTCAGCATGATGGGCGCGGCGGTGGCCGTGGCGGTTTCAGGCGTGGAGAAGGGCGTGCGCTGGATGGCCAACATCAACATGCTGCTGGCGATCGCGCTGGTGCTGTTCATGCTGTGCGCCGGCCCTACCCAGTACCTGCTGAGTACGCTGATGCAGAACCTGGGCGACTATCTGGGCAGCGTGGTCGGCAAGAGCTTCGACGTGTACGCCTACGGCGGCCGCCCGGAATGGCTGGGCGGCTGGACAGTGTTCTACTGGGCCTGGTGGATCGGCTGGGCGCCGTTCGTGGGCCTGTTCATCGCGCGCATCTCGCGTGGCCGCACCATCCGCGAATTCGTGTTCGGCGTGCTGCTCATCCCGCTGGGCTTCACCTTGGCCTGGCTGTCGATCTTCGGCAACAGCGCGCTGGACCAGGTCCTGCACCACGGCCAGCAGCAGCTGGCACAGCTGGCGGTGGATGATCCGCCGACGGTGCTGTATGCACTGCTGGACAGCTACCCGTGGAGCCGCACGGTGATCGCGGTGACGGTGCTGGTCAGCTTCATCTTCTTCGTGACCTCGGCCGACTCGGGGGCGGTGGTGTTGTCCACGCTGTCCTCGCACGGCGGCGCACCGGAGGACGATGGCCCGCGTTGGCTGCGCGTGTTCTGGGGCACGGTGATCGCCGTGCTGACCGCCGGGCTGCTGCTGGCCGGCAGCATCGACGCGCTCAAATCCGCGGTGGTACTGGCGTCGCTGCCGTTCTCGGCAGTGCTGCTGCTGATGATGTGGGGCCTGACCCGCGCCTTCAGTGATGAATCGCACCGCAAGCGCGCGCTGCAGTACCGGCCCTCGCCGCTGATCGGCGACGACCGCCACCATCAGGGCTGGCGCCAGCGCCTGAGCCAGGCCATGCACTTCCCGGTGCGCGACCAGGTCTACCGCTTCATGCACGACACGGTGAAGCCGGCGATGGAGGCGGTGGCCGAACAGCTGCGCGGGCAGGGCTGGGACGTGGCCACCCGCTTCGAGGCCGGCGACATGGAGCTGACGGTGAACCACGGCGAGCAGCAGGACTTCCTGTACCGGGTGATCCTGAGCGGCTACCTGACCCCGTCGTTCGCCGCCCAGCAGCTACGCAACCAGCGCTACTACCGCGCTGAAGTGCACCTGTTCGAAGGCAGCCAGGACTATGACCTGGTCGGCTACAGCCGCAAGCAGATCATCAACGACATCATCAGCCAGTACGAACGGCACCTGCAGTTTCTGCACCTGAGCCGATGATGCAGGATCGCCTGGATGGGTAGAGTCGACTGTTAGTCGACCGCTCCTGCTTGCGCACATCGAAAGGTCCGCGCTGCGCGCGCGAGTCGACTGACAGTCGACTCTACCGCGGACGGGGCGGAGCCAGGATTACGACCTGTTGGTGTACAGCCGCAAGCAGATCATCAACGACATCATCAGCCAGTACGAACGGCACCTGCAGTTCCTGCACCTGAGCCGGTGATGCAGGATCGCCTGGATGGGTAGAGTCGACTGTTAGTCGACTGCTCCTGCTTGCGGACATCGAATGGCCCGCACTTCGCGCGCGAGTCGACTGACAGTCGACTCTACTGCGGACAGGGCGGAGCCAGGACTATGACCTGGTCGGCTACAGCCGCAAGCAGATCATCAACGACATCATCAGCCAGTACGAACGGCACCTGCAGTTCCTGCACCTGAGCCGGTGATGCACGTTGATGGTAGTGCCGGCCGCTGGCCGGCAACGCGGACGGGGCGGCGCATCACCGCCGCCCCGTTGGTGCATCAGAACCGGTAGCGCGCCCCCAGCGAAACGAACTGCCCGCGCAGGTTGTACTGGCTGATGTCGAAACCGTTGGAGCCACCGGCCGGGTCGAACGGCGGGTCCTTGTC
Source organism: Stenotrophomonas sp. YJH_SMC_29 (assembly GCF_059371235.1). NCBI lineage: Bacteria > Pseudomonadati > Pseudomonadota > Gammaproteobacteria > Lysobacterales > Lysobacteraceae > Stenotrophomonas > Stenotrophomonas sp. YJH_SMC_29. Next base: position 36,154 of record NZ_JCAFUK010000022.1, read on the forward strand.
GGTCAGGTTCAGCACCGACAGCGACAGCGTGGTGTTGGCGATGCCTTCATACGCCACGTACAGGTCCAGCTGGTGGTACGGTTTGACGCGGTCGCGCAGGCCCGGATTGCTGGTGGCCGTCGCTACGCGCTGGTCGTAGCCGCTCACGTACTGCAGGCTCAGCGTGCTGCTCCAGTCGCCCACCGCCCAGTTCAGCGACGTGGTGCCGCGGGTGCGCGGTAGCGCGCCGTGGCGGTTGTTGCCGGCCCCGTCATAGGGCGCCTGGCCGGCCACCAGCGGCTGCTTGAAACTGAGCAGGTGGGTCCAGCTGCCGGCGACCGTGAAGGTCCCCCAGCCCTCGGTGCGGAAGCTGCGGTTGGCCTCCAGGTCCAGTCCGGAGGTGGTCAGCTCGCCCTGGTTGGCGTACTGGTTGGTGATGAACTGGATGCGCCCCTGTGCATCACGCTGCACGCGGCCAGGGAACAGCGCCGGATTGTCGACGATGAACTGCGCGCTGTCCGGCTTGACCAGGTTGTCCTGCTCGATGCGGTACCAGTCCAGGCCGATGCTGGTATCGCCATCCGGCGACCACACCGCGCCCACGTTGAAGTTGCGCGAGCGCTCGGCCTTCAGGTCCGGGTTGCCGGTGCGGATGTTGGTCACGCCACGGCTGCCGCCGGGCTGCAGCGGGTCCAGCGGATCGATTACCGAGCCGTAGCTGATGGTCTGGCCCGGTGCGATTTCCGGCAGCGACGGTGCGCGGAAGCCGCGCGAGAACGAGCCGCGCAGCAGCAGGCTGTCCAGCGGCTGCCAGCGCAGCGCCACCTTCGGCGAGAACGCGTTGCCGAAATCGTCGTAGTGGTCGCCGCGACCGGCCACCTGCAGTTCCAGCGTGCGGTGCAGCGGCACGCTCAGTTCGGCATAGGCGGCGCTGACCTGACGCTCGCCGTTGACCACGTTGATCGCCGGGCGCAGTTCGGTGCCCGACAGCACCTGCGCACTGGTACGCGCGTCCAGCGACTCCTTGCGGAACTCGGCGCCCCAGGCGAAGCCGACCGCACCGGCCGGCAGCTCCCACAGCGAGGTCGAGGCCTTCACGTTCAAGGAGTGCAGCCTGTACCAGCCCGGGCGCTTGGTCTGCAGGCGCAGCGCATCCAGCGCACCCGGCGTGCTGGACGGGTTGAGGAAGTTGTAGCTGCCATCGCGCAGGATCTGTTCGAACGCGTAGCGGTTGACGAAATTGTCGACGTACTCGCGCTGCGCGCTCTGCGAGGTCAGTGCCGCCACTTCCCAGTCCCAGCGTTCGCCACTGCCGCGCACGCCGGCCAGGGCGCGGTAGAACACCTGCGTGTTGTCCTTCAGGCGCGGGCCCAGATCGAAGAAGGTGTACTCGAACGGCAGCGGCGTGCTGCCGGGGTTGTTCGGGTGGCCGACCGGCAGCACCGCCGGCACGTCGATCAGCGTGCCGGTGGCCGGGTTGTACGCGCGCAGGCCCGGGCCCACGGTCAGCGGCGCGCTGAAGATCTGGTCGGCCTTGTTGTGGCTGTACAGCACATCGGCGAAGGCTTCGACGCTGTCGTTGAAGCGGTAGGTCGCGCTCAACGACGCCTGCAGGCGCTCGGCGCCGGGCTGCAGGGTCTTGAACGGCTGCGCGTTGAAGGCGCAGGCCTGGCCGGGCAGGGTGCTGCCGAAATCGCTGTAGGGGCGCAGCTGGCTGCCGTCCGGGCAGCTGGCGAACGGCTGCGGTGCGCGCGGGTTGGACAGCCAGTTGCCACCGGCGGTGGACCAGCCGGCCAGGCGGCCACCGGGCCTGTCGCGGAAATCGCCGCTGCGGGTATAGGCGCGCTGGTCTGCATCAAGCCGATCACGCTTGAGCAGGTCCAGCCCGAACAACACGTTCCAACCCTGCTGTTCAAGATCACCGAAGCCGGCCAGCAGGTTGGCCTTGCGTTCGTCCAGGCCGCCCTGGGTGGCGGTACCGAAACCACCGCCGACTTCCACGCCCTGGAAGTTCCTGCGCAGGATGATGTTGATGACGCCGGCAATGGCATCGGAACCGTACACCGCCGAGGCACCATCCTTCAGCACTTCGATGCGTTCGACCGCGCTGATCGGCAGCGCGTTGAGGTCGACGAAGGTGTCCTGCGTGTTGAGCGCGAAGCCGAAGTTGGACACGCGATAGCCGTTGACCAGCACCAGCGTGTTCTTCGGCGACAGGCCACGCAGGCCGATCGAAGCCGAGCCGGCGGCGAAGCTGCCGGTGTACTGCTCGTCGAAGCTGTTGCCGGCATTGGCCGACAGGTTGCGCAGCACGTCGGTGAGGGTGGAGCGACCGGTCTGCTCGATCTGTTCGCGGCTGACGATCTGCACCGGATTCGGCCCGGCGGTGTCGCTGCGCTTGATGTTGGAGCCGGTCACCAGCACGGTGCCCAGGGTGGTGCTGTCCTTGCCGGAGTCGGCGGTTTCAGCGGCGCCGGCAGTGCCGCCGGTGAGGCCCAGCGCGATCGCGCCGGCAAGCAGGTTCAGGGTGGTGCGGTACATGGAAGCGACAACGCCGAACGGGGGAGGAGCCGTCAGTACCGCATGCAGGCAAGTACGCCTTCCAATGACGAAAGCGCATTCAGTTATACATCACAGGTTCTTAACGAACGGTGCGAGGGGCGCGGAGCTCTGGCCCGCACCCGCTCGCGCGGGTCAGATCCCTTTGCAACGGAAAGGGATCTGACCCCGGTTGTCCGATCCTCAAGGCCGCAGCAGCACCTTGCCGTTGCGGCCCGAACCGGCGCCGGCCTTCGCCGCCTGCGCGATGTCGTCCAGTGCGAAGATCTTCTCCACCGGCAAGGTCAGTTCGCCGCTGGCTGCACGCTTGAGCAGCTCACCCACCAGCCGGCGCTTGTCTTCCACCGCCATCGCCTGGCTGACCTTGCTGCCCCAGAAACCCTTCACCGTGGCCTCCTTGTAGATCAGGCCGCCGGCCGGGATGCGCATCGGTTCGCCGCTCATCACACCGAACGAGACCAGCGTGCCGTGGTGGCCGAGCAGGTCGACCAGGTCACCGCTGGCGTCGCCACCGATGGAATCCACCGCGGCCGCCGCCTGCGCTTCGCCGGTCGCTGCACGCACACGATCCTTCCAGCCGTCCACCGAGGTGTCGAACACATGGTCGATGCCCAGCGCCTGCAGCTGCGCGACCGCATCGGCATTGCGCACCAGGTTGGCCACGTGCACGCCGCGCGCCCGCGCCAGCATCGCCAGCGACTTGCCCACCGCGCCGTTGGCGGTGTTCTGCACGATCCACTGGCCCGGCTCGACGTGCAGGAACTCCAGCAGCATCAATGCGCTCAGTGGCATGGCGATCAGCTGTGCAGCGGTTTCGTCCGGGATTGCTTCCGGCATCGGGATCACCATGCGGGCCGGTGCGACGAACGCCTCGGCCCAGGTGCCGTGCACCGATGCGGCGGCGACGCGTTGGCCGATCTGCAGGCCGTCGACGCCGTCGCCCAGTGCGTCGACCACGCCCAGTGCTTCGCTGCCGCCAATCGCCGGCAGCGTCGGCTTGTAGCCATACAGCCCGCGCACGGTCAGCAGGTCGTGGTTGTGGATCGAGGCCAGCACAGTGCGGATGCGCACCTCGCCGGGGCCGGGCTCGGGCAGGGCGGCGTCGGCGATGGCAAGGACGTCGGCCGGATCGCCGAAGGAGGGGTACTGGGCAGCGCGCATGAGCGAGGTTCCGGAGAAAATGATGTTGTACCGAACTGGGGACATACGCCGCGTCGACAAGGTGCTGCAGGTGCAACACGGCATCCTGCGACGGATCGTCGCGGCATGTCGCGATTACCGCATCTTGTGTTGACGGTTGGAAGTATCCCCACTATGTTGTGGCCGTCACTCCCGGTCAGCCGCCGCCGCCGGACATGCAGCAAACGTCCCGCGGCCCGCCCCTGAAGGCTTGCCGTGTCGACGCGGCCGCCATCGCGCGGACACAGGTCGCCCCCACGGCCCGGATACCGGCCGCAGGCGCAGGCACTTGCCGACGACCTGGTGTTCCCGCGCTTTGGCATCCCACCCCGATCGCCCCGAGCGCCGGTATCGCGTGCAGGGCTGCCACGGCATCGACGCCGCAGTGCGTGCGAGCCTGGAGACGCAGGACCATGACCGACAACACCTACCGCGCGGCCGATCTGGCCGGCGCCGGCGACGCCATGCGCGCTGGCGGCGAGCGCGTGCCGACCTGGATCACCAAGGAGGCCGGCAATCGCCGCCTGCCGTTCGACGCCGCGCGCCTGCAGCGCAGCATCGATGCCGTGCATGCCGAGTTCCCGCAGCTGGATGTGAGCGACTACCGCCGCGTGGTGCAGGCGATGGTCGAGCGCAAGCCGAGCATCACTGCCGATGATCTGGTCGATCTGCTGATCCGTGAGGCTGAATCGCGGGTGGACCTGGTCGCGCCGGAGTGGGAGCAGTTCGCCGCGCGCATCTACCTGCGCCGCCTGTACAAGCGTGCCAGCCGCAATCGCTTCTACGATGTCAGCCTGAAGTACGGCTCCTACGTGGGCCTGCAGGAAAGCCTGGCTGACCGCGGCATCTACAGCAACGACATCCTGCGCTGCTATTCGAAGGAAGAGCTGCAGCAGGCCGGCGAGATGATCGACCCGGAGCGCGACCGCCTGTTCGCCTACAACGGCCTGTACCTGTTGGCCACGCGCTACCTGGCCAGCGACCGCAGCCGCGAAGTCTACGAACTGCCGCAGGAGCGTTGGCTGACCATCGCGCTGTATCTCATGCAGGAAGAAAAGCCGCGCGAGCGGCGCATGCAGCTGGTCGGCGAGGCGTACTGGGCATTGTCCAACCTGTACATGACGGTGGCCACGCCGACCCTGGCCAACGCCGGCAAAGTGGGCGGCCAACTGTCCAGCTGCTTCATCGATACGGTGGACGACAGCCTGCAGGGCATCTATGACTCCAACACCGATATCGCCCGCGTGTCCAAGCACGGCGGCGGCGTAGGTGCCTACCTGGGCTACGTGCGCAGCAGCGGCGCACCGATCCGCGGCGTGCCCAATTCTTCCGGCGGCGTGGTGCCGTGGATCAAGCAGCTCAACAACACCGCGGTGTCGGTTGATCAGCTCGGCCAGCGCAAGGGCGCGGTGGCGGTGTACCTGGACATCTGGCACCGCGACATCGAAGCGTTCCTGGACCTGCGACTGAACAACGGTGACCAGCGCCTGCGCGCGCACGATGTGTTCACCTCGGTGTGCGTGCCCGACCTGTTCATGGAGGCGGTCGAGCGCCGTGCCGACTGGTACCTGTTCGACCCGCACGAAGTGAAGCAGGCCAAGGGTTGGTACCTGCAGGACGTCTATGACGAGAAGCGCGGTTCGGGCAGCTTCCGCGACCGCTACGCCGAACTGGTGGCCGATGAGCGCATCAGCCGACGTACGGTGAAGGCCATCGATCTGTTCAAGCGGATCATGCTCAGCCAGCTGGAAACCGGCAACCCGTTCCTGTTCTACCGCGACGAGGTCAACCGCCGCAACCCGAACAAGCACGCGGGCATGATCCATTCCAGCAACCTATGCACCGAGATCCTGCAGAACATGAGCCCGACGCGGATGATCCAGGAGATCGTCAGCGGCGACCAGATCGTCACGACCCGGCGTGCCGGCGACTTCGTGGTCTGCAACCTGTCTTCGATCAACCTCGGCCGCGCGATCCGTGCGCCGGATGACCTGCTGGCCACCGATGTGCTGGAGCGCCTGATCCCGATCCAGGTGCGCATGCTCGACAACGTGATCGACCTCAACGCGCTGCCGGTGCCCCAGGCCACGATCACCAACCGCAAGTACCGCGCGATCGGACTGGGCACGTTCGGTTGGCACCACCTGCTGGCGCAGCAGGCGATCCAGTGGGATTCACCGGAGGCCGAACAACTGGCCGACCGCCTGTATGAGCGCATCAATTTCCTGACCATCCAGGCCAGTGCGCAACTGGCGAAGGAGAAGGGCAGCTACCCGATGTTCGCCGGCAGCGACTGGCACAACGGCCGCTACTTCCGCGACCGCGACTACAGCGGTGCCGCGTGGGACAGCCTGGCCCACGAGGTGGCCACGCACGGCCTGCGCAACGGCTGGCTGCTGGCGGTGGCGCCGAACATGAGCACCGCGCAGATTGCCGGTTCCACCGCCTCGATCGACCCGATCTACAGCGCGTTCTACTACGAGGAGAAGAAGGACTTCCGGCGGCCGGTGGCGGCGCCGGGGCTGTCGTTGGAGACCTGGCCGTACTACGAGAAGGGCGCCTACAAGGTCGACCAGTTCGCCAGCGTGCGCCAGAACGCGCGCCGCCAGCGCCATGTCGACCAGTCGATCAGCTTCAACCTGTACGTGCCCAGCACGATCCGCGCCAGCACGCTGCTCGAGCTGCACCTCAGCGCCTGGCGCCAAGGCCTGAAAACCACCTATTACGTGCGCTCCAACGACATCGACATCAGCGAATGCGAGTGGTGCGCCAGCTGACCGCCGGCAACCCACGATAGTGCCGGCCGCCGGCCGGCAACCCCGCAACCCACGGTAGTGCCGGCCGCTGGCCGGCAACACGATGGAAAGAGAACGAAGGCAGAAACCCATGGCAACCCCCCTCGACCGCATCAAGATCCTCGAGCCGCGCCATCCCAACCGCAGCACCGGCATCATCAACGGCCGCACCAGCGGCATCCTGAACTGGAATGACATCCCGTACCCGTCGTTCTATCGGGCCTACAAGGAGCTGTCGACCAACTTCTGGATCCCCGACGAAGTCGACATGAAGGCCGACGCGCGCCAGTACGGCGAGCTGTCCGGCCGCGAGAAGAATGCCTACGACGCGATCATCGGCCTGCTGGCCACGCTCGATTCACCGCAGACGCGCTTCATCTACAACGTGGCCGAGTACATCACCGACCCGGCCGCGCATGCCAACGCCGCGATCATCGGCCAGCAGGAAGTGATCCACAACGAGAGCTACAGCTACGTGCTGGCCTCGATCACCGACCTGCCGAACCAGAACCGCATTTTCGAGATCGCCCGTACCCACCCAACCATCATCAAGCGCAACGCGCCGATCATGGGTGCGTATGACGATTTCATGCGCGAGAAGACTGCCGAGACGCTGCTCAGGTCGTTGATCCAGTCCTCGATCCTGGAAGGCATCAACTTCTATTCCGGCTTCGCCTACTTCTACAACCTGGTGCGGCAGAACCGCATGACCGGCACCGGCAAGATCATCAGCTTCATCAACCGCGACGAGCTGGCCCATACCAAGTTCATCAGCGAGCTGATCCGCGCCATCATCGGCGAGAACCCGGCGCTGCAGACCCACGAGCTGACCGACTATGTGCACCAGGCGTTCGAACACGCCATCGAACTGGAAACCCAGTGGTCGTCGGAAGTACTGGACGGCATCGACGGCATCGATGTGGAGGAAATGACGCGCTACGTGAAGTACCGCGCCAACAAGATGGCCGGCATGCTCGGCATCGAACGGCTGTACAGCGAGACCACCGACAACGTGATGCCGTGGATCAAGGCCTACGCCGACAACTTCACCGAGACCAAGACCGACTTCTTCGAGATGCGCAATGCAAGTTACAAGAAGACCAACGTCGACAACGGCTTCGACGACCTCTGAGTCCGGCGCGGCACTCAGCATCCTGATGGTGGTCGCCTCGTTGAGCGGCAACACCCGCGAGCTGGGCCGGCAGATTGCCGAGCGCTGCCGCGCCGCCGGGCATGCAGTGCACTGGCACGAGGCCGACGACCTGCGGCAGGCACCGCCGCTGGCCGCCGACGAGGCCGATCTGGTGCTGCTGGGCTGCTGGACCGACAACGCCGGCCGCACGCCGGCGGAGATGAAGGCGTGGGTGGCTGGCATTGCCGAGCGTGGCGAACACCCCCGGCAGCTGGCGGTGTTCGGTACCGGCGAAACCCAGTGGGGGCAGGAGTACTACTGCGGCGCCGTGCATCGCCTGATCCGCTATTTCCGCAGCGACTACCCGCCGCTGGAGATCGAACAGATGCCGCATGGCGCGCGCCATGCCGCAGCCATCGATGCCTGGACCGATGCGGTCCTGGCCCATTACTGGAGCAACAACGATGCAGATCATCGACGCCACCACGCCTGAGCAGTTCCAGCAGTTGCTGGCCGAGCACCCGCGGGTGCTCGTGGACTTCCACAAGGACCAGTGCCCGGGCTGCCGGATGCTGGAAATGTCGCTGCATCGGGTGGCCAACAGCACAGCGGGGCAGGGCACGACCCTGCTGCGCGTACAGCTGGAAGTGCTGGGCGAGGCGTTTTTCAGGGAGTTGGGGCTGCGGCAGACGCCGACGCTGTCGCTGTTCCGTGATGGCGACGAACGCACGCGCCTGGCCGGGTTCCAGTCGCCGCAGCAGATCGAGGCCGCGATCGCGTTGCATCTGTAGCGCGGACCGGGCGGGGGCGGATCCCTTGCCAGAGGCAAGGGCTCTGACCCCCACACCGTGTAAAGGAATCCACGCATGGCGTGGATCCACTGGGGCAGGACCGACCCCGGCAATTGGCGTCAGGCGTCGGTGAACGTGTCGACCAGCAGCTTCACGTTCAACGCCACGATCACCAGCGCGATCACCCAGGCGGCCGCACCCAGCCAGCGTGGCGCCACCAGCGCCCCCATCGTCACCTTGTCGGTCACGATCCGTACCAGCGGGATGATCGCGAAGGGCAGCTGCATCGACAGCACCACCTGGCTCAGCACCAGCAGCTTCACCGCGCCCTGGTCGCCGAACAGCACGATCACCACCACCACCGGGATGATCGCCAGTGCGCGCGTGATCAGCCGACGCAGCCACGGCGGCATTCGCAGGTGCAGGAAGCCTTCCATCACGATCTGGCCGGCCAGCGTCGCGGTGACTGTCGAATTCAGGCCCGACGCCAGCAGCGCCACCGCGAACAGGGTTGCCGCCGCGCCCACGCCCAGCATCGGCGCCAGCAGCTGGTGCGCCTGCTCGATGTCTTCCACGTCGAAACGGCCATTGGCATGGAACACGGCCGCGGCCAGGATCAGGATGCTGGCGTTGATGAACAATGCCAGGGTCAGCGCAATCGTGCTGTCGGTCACCGCCCAGCGCAGCGCGCTGCGACGGCCCTCATCCGTACGCGGGTAGGCGCGGGTCTGCACGATCGACGAATGCAGGTACAGATTGTGCGGCATCACCGTGGCACCGATGATGCCGATGGCGATGTACAGCGCGTGCGGATCGGTCACCACCTGCGCGCGCGGAATGAAGCCGCCCAGTACCGCCATCACCGGTGGCGCGGCCATCGCGATCTGCACCACGAAGCAGGCGAAGATCACCATCAGCAGCGCGATCACGAACGCTTCCAGCGCACGGAAGCCGCGGTTCATCAGCAGCAGCACCAGCAGCGTATCGAGCGCAGTGATCACCGCGCCCCACAGCAGTGGCAGATCGAACAGCAGCTTCAACGCGATCGCGGTGCCGATCACCTCGGCCAGGTCGCAGGCGATGATCGCCGCCTCGCACAGCGCCCACAGCGCCAGGTTCACCGGCTTGGGGTAACGGGCGCGGCAGGCCTGCGCCAGGTCCATGCCGGTGGCGATGCCGAGCCGCGCCGACAGCGCCTGCAGGATCACCGCCATCAGGTTGGAGATCAGGATGACCGACAGCAGCAGGTAGCCGAAGCGCGAACCGCCGGCGAGGTCGGTGGCCCAGTTGCCCGGGTCCATGTAGCCGACCGAGATCATGTAGCCCGGGCCAAGGAAGGCCAGCAGGCGGAACCACCAGTGGCCCTTGTCGGGCACTGCGACCGAGGCGTTGAGCGCACCCAGGCTGGCCGGAGTGGAGGCCGAAGGGTCGCGGGGCGCCAGGGTATCCATGGGCTTAATATAGCTCCGGCTATAGTCATTAGCAATGTGAAACAATCGTCTTTAGGGTGTGACTGGTCCAGAATTCAGCTTCAACCTTGGATCACACCGGAAGGACAGGCGCACGCGTGGGCAAGACCGATGATTCGACATCGCTGAAGAGCACCCCCTTGATCGAGGCCGAGCGCCAGGTCGAGAGCTTCCGGCAAGTACGCGAGGCGCACCGGATGGAGCTGGTGGAGGACTATGTCGAGCTGATTTCGGACCTGCTGGCCGACGGCGGCGAGGCCCGCCAGGTCGACATCGCCACCCGACTGGGGGTGGCCCAGCCCACTGTGGCGAAGATGCTGCGGCGGCTGGCCCGCGACGGCTGGGTGGTGCAGCGGCCGTACCGTGGCGTGTTCCTGACCCCGGAAGGCGAGGCGCTGGCCCATGCCAGCCGCCAGCGCCACCAGACCGTGGAGCGTTTCCTGCTGGCGCTGGGCGTGGACGCCGATACCGCGCGCCGCGATGCCGAGGGCATCGAGCATCACGTGAGCGAGCAGACGCTGGCGTTGTTCGAGGCGTTCGTACGCAAGGCCGAGGGCGGCTGAGCAGACCCCTGACGCCGCGCCACGCACGGCCGGCGGTTGGAAGTGCGGTGTGGGCAGGGAGGTCGGGCTCAGGGCCCTTTCCTGTGGAAAGGGATCCGGCCCCGGCGGCCGATTGTCAGCCGCGGCGGAATGCGGCGGGGGTGCGGGCGCCGACGATGATCATGCGGATCATCGTGGAGATCTGTTCGATCAGCTCCGGGTCCTTCTCCGGCGGCAGGTCCATGGCGGTGGCCCCCATCGCGAACACCAGCCGGGTGATGGCCTTGGCCACCAGTTCGGGGGCATGCAGCACGGCACCGTCCAGCGCGGCCAGGCGCACCAGGTCGTGCTGCAGCTCTTCCTCGAAATAGTGCAGCTCGCGTTCGACCGCGTGCTTGAAGTCGTCCGAGCCGACCGCGCCTTCGCGCAGCAGCACGTGCAGCAGCTTGTCGTCGGCGCGCAGCTGCTCCATGAACGTCTCCACCGAGACCCGCACCACGCTGGTGGCGGTGGAGGTGGCGCGCTGGCGGGCCTCGCCGATGATGGTGCGCAGCGAGCGGCCAGCGGCGTCGATCAGCGCCACGGCCAGTTCGTCCATGTCGCGGAACTGCCGGTAGAAACTGTTCGGCGCGATGCCGGCCTCACGTGCCACTTCGCGCAGGCTGAGCGTGGACAGGCTGCGGTGCGGGCCGATCAGTTTCAGGGCGGCGGCCAGCAGGTCTTCACGGCTCACCGTACGGCGGGCCGGGCTGTTGGCATCTTCATGCGTCGACAAGGCGGTGGCGGCGGCCATGGGGGTTCCGGTGGGGCGAGGCTGAATCATACCCAATCCGGTTGAATATACACGTGTATACACAGGTGTATGTGCGCCCGTATAGTTCGCCCATGAGCGCTGTCGTCCGTCCGTCCCCGTTTTCTCCATACCGCTGGGTCTCGCCGTCGCTGTTCGATTTCTGGGCCGGCCAGCTCAATCCCCTGTGGACCCTGCGTGAGCCGGTGGCCCGCCTGGTGCGGCGCGAGCCGGCCGGCGAGGGCGCGGCGACGCTGGTCCTGCGCACCAACCGGCACTGGGCCGGCATGCGCGCCGGCCAGCACGTCACCCTGGGCGTGGAGCTTGACGGGCGCCTGTGGCAGCGCAGCTACAGTCCCACCGTCCTGGGGCCGCGCGAGCTGGCGATCACCGTCAAGGCCGTCGATGGCGGTCGGGTCAGCCAGCATCTGGTCAAGCATGCGCAACCGGGCGAGCTGTTCCGGCTGGAGGCTGCGTTCGGTGAATTCCAGTTGCCGACGGCGGCGCCGGTGCTGCTGCTGGCTGCCGGCAGTGGCATCACGCCGATGCGCAGCCTGCTGCGCGAGGCCTGTCAGCGCCCGCTGGCCGCGCCGGTGGACCTGTTCTATTGGGAGCGCCGTGCCGCCCACCTGCAGTTCCATGATGAGCTGCAGGCACTGGCCGCGCGCCAGCCGAACCTGCGCGTGCACCTGCTGACCACCCGCGAAGGCGATGTACCTGCCGCGCGCATTGATCGCCACGACCTGCAGGTGGCCGGCGATGACACGCCGCTGGCGCAGCGCCATGTGCTGGCGTGCGGTCCGGACGGCTTCGTCGCCGCCGCGCGCCAACGCCTGGCGCACCAGGTGGCCGGTTTCCAGGCCGAGGCCTTTACCCCGCCAGCGCCGCTGCGTGACGCCAGCAGCGAGGGCGAGGTGTCGCTGACGCTGGCGCGCAGTGGCCGCCAGCTGAGCGTGCCGCGTGGCCGTTCGCTGCTGGAAAGCCTGGAAGCCCATGGCATCAAGCCCAAGCATGGCTGCCGCATGGGCATCTGCAATACCTGCAGTTGTGACCGCGTCAGTGGCGCCACGCGCCACCTGCGCACCGGCGACCTGCAGTCCGAATCGGCACAGCCGGTGCGGATCTGCGTGAGCGCACCGACCACCGACCTGACCCTGGATCTCTGAGGACGCCTGCCATGACCCGCGCTACCGACCGTGCCCTGAGTACTGCCGAGATGCATGCCTTCGGCGAGGAACTCGACGCGATCCGCGACCGTGTGATCGGCAGCCTCGGCGCCTCCGATACCCGCTACATCCGCCGCGTGGCCGCCGCCGTGCGCTGGTTCGGCGTGGGTGGCCGTGGCCTGCTGTTCCTGGCGGCGTTCTCGCCGCTGTTCTGGATGCCGCTGCTGTGGCCGGCCGCGATCACCGGCACGCTGCTGCTGGCGCTGTCGAAGATCCTGGAGAACATGGAGCTGGGCCACAACGTGATGCACGGCCAGTTCGACTGGACCGGCGACCCCAAGCTCAACGGCAATACCTATGAGTGGGACATCGTGGCCACCGCCGACAACTGGCGCAAGACCCACAATTTCCGCCACCACACCTACACCAACGTGCGTGGCATGGACGATGACATCGGTTATGGCCTGCTGCGCATCTTCCCGGAGCAGCGCTGGAAGCCGTTCTACCTGCTGCAGCCGATCATCGCGCCGATCTTCGCACTGCTGTTCCAGTGGGGCGTGGCCGCGCAGGACCTGCGCCTGGGCCGCTGGTTCAAGGGCCGCATGAGCGCCCGTGCGATGTGGCTGCAGACGCGACCGGTGGCGCGCAAGATGCTGCGCCAGGTGCTGAAGGACTACGTGTTCTTCCCGCTGCTGGCGGGCCCGTTCTTCCTCACCGTGATGCTGGGCAACCTGGTGGCCAACGGCCTGCGCAACATCTGGACCTACGTGATCATCTTCTGCGGCCACTTCACCGCCGAATCGGAGACCTTCCCGAAGGAATGCCTGCGCAATGAGTCGCGCGGGCACTGGTACCTGCGCCAGCTGCGCGGTTCGTCCAACATCAGCGGCGGCTTCCTGATCAACGTGCTGTCCGGCAACCTCAGCCATCAGATCGAGCACCACTTCTACCCGGACCTGCCAGCCAACCGCTACGCGGCCATCGCCAAGGAAGTGAAGGACATCTGCCGCCGCTACGGCCAGCACTACAACAACGGCTCGCTGCCGCGCCAGTTCGGCCAGGTGGTCTGGCGCATCCTGCGCCACGCGTTCCCGAGCAAGCCGCGCCGCCTGCCGATGGCCGACATCATGTCGGCACCGGCACCGGCATCGGCCAACGCGGGCTGATCGGCTCAGCCCGCGTTCGCCAGGTCCGCCTGCTCGCGGTCCAGGCGTCGCAGGAACACCTGCATTTCCCTGCGTGCCTGCTGGTCGCCCTTGCTGCCGGCCACGCTCAGCCCCCGTTGCCACGCTTCGCGCGCCGCCTGCGGCTGGCCGCTGGCCAGCCACGCCTTGCCGAGCAGCTTCCACGCCGCCGAGTACTGCGGGTCAAGCACCACGCAACGGCCCAGATGGGTTGCCGCGCGCACCGGATTGCCGGCATCCAGCCAGCCCTTGCCCAGCCCGAAGCGCAGCAGCGCGCCGTCCTTGCCGGCGGCGAGCATGCATTCCAATGCTTCGATGTCCATCAGCGGACCTCCACCATCAGCTCGGTCGGTCCCGGCTGGAAGCGGCCACGATGGAACAGCAGTGGCGCACCGCCGTTCTCGTGCACGTCGATGATGCGGCCGGCCAGCAGCAGGTGATCGCCCACCGGCCACTGTGCGTGGCGGGTACAGGTCAGATGCGCCACCGCACCGGCGATGCGGGGTGGGGCGTTCTCGTCGTCGTCCAGCAATGCCAGGCCGTCGAAGCGGTTGCGTACCTGAGGATCGGCAAAGCGCCGGGCCAGTGCTTCCTGGTCGGCCGCCAGCACGCTGATCGCAAAGCGGCGGGCACGCTGGAAGGTGGACAGGCTCTGTGCATGCAACGCCAGGTTCCACAGCACCAGGGGCGGTTGCAGTGAGACCGGTACGAACGAATTGATGGTCAGGCCGATGGGTTTGCCCTGCGCATCGCGCGTGCAGACGATGGCCACGCCGGTCGGAAAGTGACCGAGCAGCCGCCGCAGGGCGCGCGGCGGCATCTCGACCGACGGCACCGGGGCCGGGGCGGGGAACACCCCCGCCCAAGGCCCGGCGTACGGCAGTGTCTCGCCGCTCATGAGGCCCTGGCCTGGCGGTAGCGCCGGCCGGCCTCGGCCCAGTTGATGATGTTGAAGAACGCGCCGATGTAGTCCGGGCGACGGTTCTGGTAGTGCAGGTAATAGGCGTGTTCCCAGACGTCCAGTGCGAGGATCGGGGTGTTGCCGGACAGGCCGACGGCTGCACCCATCAGCGGGCTGTCCTGGTTGGCGCTGCTTTCGACCTGCAGGCGGCCATCGCGATCGCTGGTCAGCCAGGCCCAGCCGCTGCCGAAGCGGGTCTGCGCGGCCTTGCTGAAGGCGTCCTTGAAGGCAGCGAAGCCACCAAGATCACGGTCGATGGCCGCGGCCAGTTCCTCATCGGGTGCACCACCGTGGGTGCTGAGCACGGTCCAGAACAGGCTGTGGTTGGCGTGGCCACCGCCGTTGTTGCGGACCGCCCCACGCTGCGGCTCGGGCACGGCGTCGAGGTTGGCGATCAGCACGTCGACCGGCTGCTCGGCGATGCCGGCCTGCTCGATGGCGGCATTGAGGTTGTTGACGTAGGTCTGGTGGTGCTTGCCGTGATGGATTTCCATCGTGCGCGCATCGAGGTGCGGCTCAAGGGCGTCGTAGGCGTAGGGGAGCGGGGGAAGCGAGTACGACATCGAAACAATCTCCATGGGAAAGGCCAGGGGCTGGCCACGCGGAGATCGTTATCGCACCTCAACAATGGTTGAGGTCAAGAGCAGAAGCGATGGACATCGAGGCGTGGTAGTGCCGGCCGCTGGCCGGCAACCCGACTCGCCCCGATTGCCGGCCAGCGGCCGGCACTACCTTTCAGTACCTCAACTCAGCCAATCCCTGCACCCACTGTCGGCCTGATCGCCGCATGCCTGCTGCATCCGCTGCTGCAACCGTGCCAGCGTCTCCGTGCCCTGGTGCTTGCCGCTCCAGGCCTTCAACTGCCCGGCCAGGCGCTCGAAGCGCTGGCGGGTGCGCTGGTGATAGCCCGATGGCTGCGCCTCCAGTTCGGCGATCAGCGAGGCGGTGGCCTGCTCGATGCGCGGTGCGTCGTCCGGTGCCAGCTTCAGCAACCCTTCCACATACAGCACGCCCCACTGCACGCGGGTGGCCGGGCCCTGTGCACCGTCGTAGGCGCGCTTCAACCACTCCAGCGCACCGGCGGTATCGCCGCGCTGTTCGGCCAGTTCGGCCAGTTCGGGCATGTAGTAGTACGGCTGCTCGCTGCGCTTCAGCTCGGCCAGCAACAGCGCCTCGGCGCCCGCGTCGTCGCCGACCTGGCGCAATGCGTAGGCCGCGCCGCTGATCGTCGCCTGGCGTGCGTGCGCATCGGTGGCGGCCGCATCGGCAGCGGCCACCCGCTGCTTGACCCGCTCAACCAGCGCCGCAGGCAGTGCGCCCTTCGGCTGCTGCTGGCGGGCCAGCGATACTTCCGTCAGTGCGCGTGACAAAGCGTCGTCGGCGCGGTCGCCGCGTTCGGCATCAGCGCGCTCCAGCGCGACCAGCAGCTGCTGCCCCAGCGTGTTGCTGGTGGCCGGGCCGGCGCTGGCCTGCTTGACCAGCGTCGCGCCCGCGTAGCCCAGCAGTTCGCGGTTACGACGGACTTCGGCAGGTTGCGCCAGCACGGCCTGCAGCAGCTCACGCACCTCGGTGGGCGAGCTGGCAGGCGTGTCGGCGGTAGCCAGCGCCAGCAGGGCGAAGCGGCGTTGCAGTGCCGCGTCGGGCGCGGCCTTGGACAGCTGGCGCAGCACGTCCTGGCTCTTGCGCTCGCCGGCCAGGCGCTTGGCGTCGACTTCCCAGCCGTAGTCGCCCAGCACCTGCCAGTCTTCGGCGGCCAGCTTGTCCGGCGTGGCCAGTGCCGTTGCCAGGGTGGCGGCGATGGCGCTGCGGCGCCCGGCCGCGACGGTCAGCGCACGGGTCAATTCGGCCGCGTCGTTGCCGCCGGCCACGCGGGTCAGTTCATTGCGCTGTGGGTCCAGCACGATCAGGGTCGGATAGCCGCGCACCCCGAAGCGTTCGCCCCAGGCCTGCGCACCTTCCTCGTCGCCATCCAGGTAGACCGGCACGAACTTGCCGGTCAACGCGATGAACGCCGGGTCCTTGAACAGGCCGGCCTTGAGCTGGTTGCACGGCGGGCACCAGACCGCGCCCCAGTACAGCAGCACCGGCTTGCCGCTGTCGGCGGCCTCGGCGAAGGCATCGTCCACATCGCCCTGACGCCAGGCGATGGCGGACGCCGGCGCGGGCGCGGGCGCCTCGGCGGAGCTGGCGGTGGACACCGGGGCCGGGGTGCAGGCGCTCAGCGCCGAAGCCAGCAGCAACACGGAAAGCGCGACGCGCATCGGCGGCATCTCGAAGGGGGGACAGGCCATTGTAGGAATGGCCGGGGAGTGTGCTGATTCAGTTTGCTTATATCGGCCGTGCAGCGGGGCATGACACCCGCTGCCCTCAGGCGGCTGCCCGCACCATCTGCTGGTACACCAACCCGTTGAACTCGCCGACATCACCGTCCAGCTCGAAGCCATAGCGCAGGTAGGTAGGCACTGCGTTGAGCGAGGCGCGCACGGTCAGCACCGGGGTGCGCAGGTGCGGCAGCACGGCTTCGAACAGGGCATGGCCGATGCCCTGGCCCTGGCAGCCGGGATCGACGAACAGCATCGCCAGGTGGCGGCCTTCCTTCAGCTCGACCACGCCGACGATGCGGTCGTCCTGCTCGGCCACCAGGATGTGGTTGTCGCCCTGCAGGCGTGCAGCGAACGCGTCGGCGGCGGCGACACTGCCGAAGGTGGCGATGCCGGCCGCGCTGAGCGAGGGCGCGACCGCCGCAGTGAATGCGGCCAGGCATACCGCGCTGATCGCGGGCAGGTCATCAATGTGGGCGGGGCGGATCCTCGGCATGCAGCGTTCTTCCTGTGGTGCGTGGCGTGTCATCGTCGCCCGGTGCCTGCACGCTAAGCTGGTCGCATGAGTGAATTCAATCCCGCCTACGCTTCGTTGTTTCCGCAACAGGGATTGAGCCTGGGCCTGATGACGCCCGTTGTGGCGCATGGGCTGGCCGATCCGGGCGCGGCGCGGCGCATTGCGCGGCTGGCCGACGATCTTGGTTTCGCCGCGCTGTGGACGCGCGACGTCCCGTTGATGGTGCCGCAGGGTCCGGACGCGACGGCGAGCGCGCTGGATGATCCCTTCCTGTGGCTGGGCATGCTGGCCGCCGCGACCGGGCGCATCGTGGTCGGTACCGCCGCCATCGTGCTGCCGTTGCGCCAGCCGTTGCAGGTGGCGAAGTCGGCACTGAGTCTGGACCGGATCAGTGACGGGCGGTTCGTACTGGGCCTGGGTTCGGGCGACCGCCCGGAAGAGTTCGCCGCGTTGGGTGAGGACCTGGAGGGCAGGGCGGCGACGTTCCGTGATCGTTGGTCGTTGCTGCGCGCGGCGCTGTCACCGGAGGCCGATGAGCGGACCGCCGTACTGCAGGCCACGGGTGGCTACGACGTGCTGCCGGCGCCGGCCACGCGCATTCCGATGCTGGTGGTGGGCACTGCGCGGCAGAGCCTGCAGTGGATCGCGCGTGAGGCCGAGGGCTGGGCCACCTATCACCACGAGGAAGCTGCGCAGGAGGGGCGGATCGGCCTGTGGCAGCAGGCGCTGGTGCAGCACGGTGGGCCAGCCAAGCCGTTCGTGCAGTCGATGCTGCTGGACCTACAGGCGGATCCGCAGGCGCCGGCCGAGCCGCTGCCGCTGGGCCTGAAGGTCGGCCGCGATGGCCTGCGTGACTATCTGCTGCGCGTGCATGCGCAGGGCGTGGTGCATGTGATGTTCAACCTGGTCGACAACGGGCGGCCGATGGACGCGGTGCTGCGCGAGATCGGGGAGCAGGTGCTGCCGCATATGCTCCGGTAGGTGTCCACCTTGGTGGAGACGCTCGCACCGCTGCGCTCGCCGGTGTGCTGGATGTTCGCATCTGCGTATCATTTGCATTTGATACCCCGCTGCCGGAGCCCCGTGTGACCCAACGTTCCCCCATGCACCCGACTGGACGCCTGTTCGCGGCGGTCGCCTTCATCGAGGCCGTGACCTGGGCCGGGCTGCTCATCGGCATGTGGATGAAGTACGGCCCGATGGCCAACGTGGCGCTGGTGAAGCTGTTCGGGCCGCTGCATGGCGTAGCGTTCCTGGTCTATGTGGCGGTGACCTTGTTTGCGGCGCTGCGCCTGCGCTGGCCGTGGTGGGCCAGTGCGTTGGCGCTACTGGCAGCCATCCCGCCGCTGGTGACGCTGCCGCTGGAGTGGTGGTTCAAGCGCCGTGGCCTGCTGGACCTGCGCTCTGGCCGCTGAAGCCCGCGTTGCACGCCCGTTCAAGAGAATGGGTATCAAATGCAAATACGAGCCGTTATCATTTAAGGGTGGCATCCGGACCTGAGCAGGGCCGGTGCCGGGCGGGGCGCAGGTGCGCCCGGCGATCCCTTCCTGTTACGGCTGGTGTTCCATGCACGCACGTCCCGTCGTTCCCGGCTTGCCGGCGCTGGTAGTGGCTGCCCTGATCGGCACCATGGCGATGATGTCCTTCGTCGCCGTGATCGGTCCGGTGGTCCGCCTACTCGGCTTGTCCGAGTGGCATGCCGGACTGTCGGTCACCGCCGCGGGCGTGTTGTGGATGCTGGCCGCGCGCCCCTGGGGCCAGCTCAGCGACCGCATCGGCCGCAAGCGCGTGCTGACACTGGCGATGAGCGCCTACACCGTGGTCTACATCGCGCTGGCGGTGTTCATCGATGTTGCCCTGCAGGCGGTGCCGCCGGTACTGGTATCGGTGCTGGTGCTGGTCGGTGCGCGAGGCCTGATCGGCCTGTTCTACGCGGCGGTGCCGCCTACCGCAGCGGCACTGATTGCCGACAAGGCACCGACCGGCCAGCGTGCGAAATTCCTCGCCCGCCTGGGCAGCGCCAATGCACTGGGCATGGTGCTCGGCCCGGCTGCCGCGGGCTGGTTGGCCTACACCAACCTGGCGCTGGCGCTGTATGTGGCCGCGCTGCTGCCGTTGTTGGCACTGGCATTGCTGGCCTGGCGGCTGCCAGCGACGCCGCCGGTGGTAGGTGCTTCCCTGCAGCGCCGCGCGCCGATGAGCCGCCTCGACCCGCGCCTGCGCCTGCCGCAGCTGGCGGCGTTCATCGCCATGGTCTCGGTCACCATCGCGCAGGTCACCGTGGGCTTCTTTGCGATTGATCGGCTGGGACTGGATGCGGCTGCGGGCGCACGCATGGCCGGCATTGCACTTACCGCCGTTGGCGTCGGCCTGATCCTGGCGCAGGCGCTGGTGATGAAGCTGGAGGTCCATCCACGCCGCTGGATCGTCCTCGGCGCGCTGATTTCCGGCATGGGCTTTGCTTCGGTGGCGGGCGTGCAGCAGGGCTGGCAGTTGCCGGCGGCCTATGCGCTGGCCGCGTTCGGCATGGGCTTCGTGTTCCCCTCGTTCCAGGCGCTGGCCGCCGACGCGGTGGAAGCGCATGAGCAGGGCGCTGCGGCAGGCACGGTCGCTGCCGCGCAGGGGCTGGGCATGGTGGCCGGGCCGATGCTCGGCACGCTGTTGTATCGCGGCGGGCCCAGCCTGCCATATCTGCTGGTCGGCGCGTTGCTGCTGTTGCTGTGCGCGCTGGCTGCAGTGCATCGGATGAAGGAGACCCCATGAACGATTCCCTGATCCAGGGCGCGTGGCCGGAGGCTGCGCCCGCGCCGCAGGAAGGCACCGACGACGCGTCGCTGTTCCTGCTGCAGCACGCCGGCCAGCACGTGCACGCACGCGGTTGCCGCGCCACGCTGCCGGCCGGTGCACTGGCGACGCTCGCAGAGCGCGTTTCGGCCTTCTTCGCGCAGCAGCGTGGCGGCCCGGGCCTGCTGGTCGGTGCGGTGCCATTCGAACCGCGTGCCGACGACGCGCTGTACCAGCCCGAGCGCCTGCTGCCAGCCCTGCCGTTGCCGCCGCAGGCCGCGCCGGCGCTGGAGGGTGCCCTGCAGGCCGAGCCCGCGCCCGAGGCATACGCGGCGTCGGTGGCGGCTGCGGTGCAGGTACTGCGCGCGCCCGGACTGGACCTGCAGAAGGTGGTGCTGGCGCGCAGCCTGCTGGCACGCACGCGGCAGTCACTTTCCCCCGAGGTGCTGCTGGCGCGGCTGGGCGCGGATCCTTCGGTGGCGACCTACGCGGTGCCATTGCCGGTGGCGCCGGGGCAGGCGCCCGCCTGGCTGGTGGGCGCGACGCCGGAACTGCTGCTGCGCAAGCGTGGCGCCGAGCTGTTGTCGCACCCGCTGGCGGGCTCCGCGCGGCGCAGCACCGATGCCGCCGAGGACGAGCGGGCCGCGCAGGCGCTGCTGGCCTCGACCAAGGACCACGACGAGCACCGCCATGTGGTCGAGGCCATCGTCGACGGCCTGGCGCCGTACTGCAGCCACATCGATGCGCAGCCGCGCCCAGCGCTGCATGCCACCGCCAGCATGTGGCATCTGGGTACCCGCATCCATGCCACCCTGAAGGATCCGCAGGCATCGGCGGCCGCGCTGCTGGCGCAGCTGCATCCCACGCCGGCCGTCTGCGGTACGCCGCGGTTGGCGGCACTGCAGCGCATCGGCGAACTGGAACCGGTACCGCGCGGCTTCTATGCCGGCGCCGTGGGCTGGTTGGACGCGCAGGGTGACGGCGACTGGTACGTGGCGATCCGCTGCGCGCGCCTGCAGGGCACGCAGCTGCGCCTGTTTGCCGGCGCCGGCATCGTCGCCGAGTCGCAACCCGAGGCCGAGGTGGCCGAAACCGCAGCGAAGTTCGCTGCCCTGTTGAACGCGCTGGGTGTCCATGCGTCCGCGCCCACCAACGAGCCTGCCGCATGAGTACCTCCGCTGACTTTTCCCGCCTGCCACTGCAGCAGGTGTGGCCCGACGCGCTGGTGGCGCGCTATCGCGAAGCCGGTCACTGGCGTGGCGAGACGTTCCCGGCGTTCCTGCGCGAACGTGCAGAGCGCTATGCCGACGACATCGCGGTGGTCGCCGGTGATGTTCGCCTGAGCTACGCGCAGCTGTGGCACGAGGCCGGGCGCATCGGTGCCGGCCTGCTGGCGCTCGGCCTGCAGCCTGGCGAACGGGTGCTGGTGCAGCTGGGCAACACCGCAGGCTTCATCACCACGGTCTGCGGCCTGTTCCGGGCCGGCCTGGTGCCGGTGTACGCGCTGCCGGCGCACCGCATCACCGAGCTGGCGCACTTCGCCAACAAGGCCGAAGCCAGTGCCTACATCACCACGGCACTGCACGATGGCTTCGATCATCGCGGGCTGGCGCGGGCACTACAGGCCGAGGTCCCGGCAGTGCGCCATGTGGTGATCGACGGCGATGCGGCGGAGTTCTTCGCGCTGGAGGCGCTGCAGGGGGACCGCAGCCAGCTGCCGCCCGATCCGGACCCGCAGTCGGTGGCGTTCCTGCAGATTTCCGGTGGTAGTACCGGGCTGTCCAAGCTGATTCCGCGTACCCACGACGACTACATCTACTCGTTTCGTGCCAGCAATGACCTCTGCGGCATCAACCGCGACAGCGTCTATCTGGTCGCACTGCCGGCCGCGCACAATTTCCCGATGAGCTCGCCCGGCTTCTTCGGCGCGCTGTATGCCGGCGCCCGCGTGGTGCTCAGTCCCGGCCCCGGTCCGGATGCGGCCTTCCCGTTGATCGCCCGCGAGAAGGTGACCTGCTGTGGGCTGGTGCCGCCGCTGGCGTTGCTGTGGGCACAGGCCGCCGCCAGCAGCAGGCATGACCTGTCCAGCCTGCAGGTACTGCAGGTAGGCGGGGCCAAACTGGTCCCGGAAGCCGCACGCCGGGTGATCGAAGGCCTTGGCTGCACGCTGCAGCAGGTGTTCGGCATGGCCGAAGGCCTGGTCAACTACACGCGGCTGGATGATCCGGAAGAATTGATCGTGGCCTGCCAGGGCCGGCCGATCAGCCCGGATGACGAAGTGCGCGTGGTCGATGACCATGACCAGCCGGTGGCCGAAGGCGAGGTGGGGCATCTGCTCACCCGTGGCCCGTACACGATCCGTGGCTACCACAACGATGCGGTGGCCAATGCCCGCTCGTTCACCGACGACGGCTTCTATCGCACCGGCGACCGCGTGCAGCAGCTGCCCGGGGGCTACCTGGTGGTGCAGGGCCGCGCTGGTGACCACATCAACCGCGCGGGCGAGAAGATCTCCGCCGAAGAGATCGAAGACCACCTGTTTGCCCACCCCGGCGTGTTCGACGCCGCCGTGGTCTCCATTCCCGATGAGTACCTGGGCGAGCGCAGCTGTGCCTTCGTGATTCCGCAGGGCGAGCCATTCAAGGCGCCGGCGCTGAAGGCGTGGATGCGCGGGCGCGGTCTGGCTGCGTTCAAGGTGCCCGACCAGATCGTGTTCGTCGACAGTTTCAATACCACGGCGGTCGGCAAGATCAGCCGCCGCGAACTGCGCGCGCAACTGCGTGCGCGTCATCTGCAACAGACAGGAGGAACGCGCTGATGGCGCTGCCCCGTATCACCGACTATCCCTTGCCGACCGCCGCCGAACTACCGCAGGCGCGTGGCCCGTGGCGCCCGCAGCGCGATCGTGTGGCTTTGCTGGTGCACGACATGCAACGCTACTTCCTGGCGGCATTCGACGCCGGCAGCACGCCCTTGCGGCCGGCGGTGGACAACATCGTGCGCCTGCTGGCGCACTGCCGCGCGCAGGGCATTCCGGTGTTCTACACCGCCCAGCATGGCGACCAGGACCGGCGTGACCGTGGCCTGCAGGCCGACCTGTGGGGACCGGGCATGCGTCGCAGCGCCGACCATGAGCCGATCATCGAGGCGCTGGCGCCGCAGCCGGGCGAGCATGTGCTGGTCAAGCATCGCTATAGCGCCTTCCAGCGCAGCAACCTGGAGACGCTGATGCGGGTACGTGGGCGTGACCAGCTGCTGGTGACCGGCGTGTACGCCCATATCGGCTGTACCGCGACCGTGGTCGAGGCCTTCCAGCGTGACATCGAGGCCTTCATCGCCGCCGATGCGGTGGCGGACTTCTCGCGCGCCGACCACGATCAGGCGCTGCACTGGATCGCGCGCACCTGCGGTGTGCCGATGACCACCGATCAGCTGCTGGAGGTGCTGTGATGACGGCCACCGGTGAGGTGCTGGATCTGGAGCGGATGCGCGCCGACGTCGCGCGCGTGCTGGAGTGCACGCCGGCCGAGATCGGTGACGACGACAACCTGATCGACCTGGACCTCGACTCGATGCGCATGCTCGGCCTGGTTCTGGCCTGGGGCAACACCGGCCTGCCGCTGGAATTCTCGCAGTTGGCCGAGCACACCACGCTGCGCCAGTGGTGGGGCGTGGTGCAGCACCTGCAGGCCGCGCAGCACGCATGAACGCCGTCGCGCTGGCCACGCCGGTGGCGCTGACCGAGGCCCAGGCCGGACTGTGGTTCGCACAGCGGCTGGCACCGGGCAATCCGTCGTTCAATACCGCGCACGCGGTGTGGATCGACGGCCCGCTCGACGTGGCCGCATTCGTTGCAGCGGCAGACCAGGCTGCCGTCGAGGCCCAGGCCTTCGCGCTGCGCTTTGCCGAGGGCGCCGATGGCCAGCCGCTGCAGTGGCATGATCCGGCACACGTGCCGTTGCTTTCGGTGCGCGATGTGTCCACCGAGGCGGATCCCGCCGCTGCGGCACGCAACCTGATGCACGCCGACCGGCTGAGCCCGGTCGATCCCACCCGGGACCGGATCAGCCAGCAGGTACTGTTCGATCTGGGTGGCCTGCGCTGGGTCTGGTACCTGCGCGTGCATCATCTGGCGGCCGATGGTTACGGCATGGCGCTGTTTACTGATCGGGTGTGCGCGTTGTACGCCGGTCGCACGGGTGAACCGCTGCCGGGGCTGGCGGGCGTGCTGGCCGATGATGCCGCGTATCGCGCCGACCCGCGCCGCGCGCAGGCCGGGCAGTGGTGGCGTGCGCACATGCAGGGCGCACCGGCAGGCGTAGGCCTGGCCGGCACGCTCGCGGCCAGTGATGACGCGCTGCACTGGGTGCAGCCGCTCGATGCGGCCTTCCGTGAGCCGTTGCTGCAGGCGTCGGCACGTTGGCTGCAGCCCTGGCCGGATGTGCTGGCCGCGCTGGCGGCCGAGTACCTGCGGCGGATGAGCGCTGCCGATGAAGTGGTGCTGGGCGTGCCGTACATGGCGCGGCTCGGCAACGCGTCGGCGCGGGTGCCGGCGATGGTGATGAACGTGTTGCCGCTGCGCGTAGCGGCCGGCGAGGGCAGCGTCGAGGCCTTCACCCGCGGCCTGGGCCGGCAGCTCAGCCAGGGTCGCAAGCACGGCCGTTACCGCGGTGAGCAGCTGCGCCGGGACCTGGGCCTGGTCGGCGCGCAGCAGCGCCTGCACGGTCCGTTGGTGAATGTGCAGCCGTTCTACAAGCCGCTGGCGCTGACCGGCGTGCAGGCGACGCTGGAGGTGCTGTGCACCGGGCCGGTGGATGACCTGACGCTGGGTTTCCGTGGCGATGGCCAGCACCTTCTCGATCTGGAGATCGAGGCCAATCCCGCGCTGTACAGCCGTGAGGAGGTCGAGGCGCACGCGGCGCGGCTGCTGCATTTCGTGTCGGCGGCATTGCAGGCTGACGATATCGCCGCCGTGCCCCTGGCGACGCCCGCGGAGGCGCTGCAGCTGCTGCAGGGTTTCAATGCCACTGCGCACGCGCTGCCGGAGACCACCCTGGTCGAGCTGCTGCAACAGGGCATGGACCGCGACCCGCACGCGCCGGCGCTGGTGTTCGGCGATACGACGCTGGATTACGCGACGCTGGAAGCGCGCAGTTTCGCGCTGGCGGCACAGCTGCGGGCAATGGATGTCGGCCCGGACAGCGTGGTGGCGGTGGCATTGCCGCGCTCGCTGGAGCTGGTGATCGCGCTGGTCGCGGTGCTGCGTGCAGGCGCGGCCTATCTTCCGCTGGACCTTGCCCATCCCGACGAGCGGCTGGGGCGTATTCTTGCGTCGGCACAGCCGGTGTGTGTACTGGCTGCGGCGGACGTAGCGACGCGCGTGGCCGGCGTGCCAGTGCTGGCGCCGGAGCAGTGGACCGCGCTGAGCTTCGCCGCGCCGTGGGCCGATCCGGCGCCCAGCGATGCGGCCTATGTGATCTACACATCCGGTTCGACCGGCGAGCCCAAGGGCGTGGTCGTCGAACACCGCGCCATCGTCAACCGCCTGCTGTGGATGCGCGAGCACTACGGCATCCGTGCCGATGACCGCGTGCTGCAGAAGACCCCGGCAACCTTCGATGTCTCGGTCTGGGAGTTCTTCCTGCCGCTGCTGTGCGGGGCCACCCTGGTGGTTGCCGGGCCCGATGCGCACCGCGATCCCACTGAACTGGCACGCTTGATCCGTGGCCATGGCATCACCACGGCGCATTTCGTGCCGTCGATGCTCGACGCTTTCCTCGCTGCGCCCGCTTCGGAAGGGCTGCAGTTGCGCCGGGTATTCACCAGTGGCGAAGCGCTGGACGCTGCGTTGCGCGACCGCTTCCATGCGCGCGTGCACGCTGAACTGCACAACCTGTATGGCCCGACCGAGGCCGCAGTGGATGTCAGCTACTGGCCGGCGTCGGCGCAGGATCGCTCGCGGCCGGTGCCGATCGGGTTCCCGGTCTGGAACACCCGCCTGTACGTGCTGGATGCCCGGATGCAGCCGGTGCCGGTCGGTGTGGCCGGTGACCTGTACCTGGGCGGCGTGCAGTTGGCACGCGGCTATCTTGGTCGCGACGATCTGACCGCCGAGCGCTTCCTTGAAGATCCTTTCCTGGCGGGCGAGCGCATCTACCGCACCGGCGACGTCGCGCGCTGGCGCCACGATGGCGCGGTCGAGTACCTGGGCCGCAGCGACCACCAGGTGAAGCTGCGTGGCCTGCGCATCGAGCTGGGCGAGATCGAGGCGGCACTGCGCGAACTGTCGGGCATGGAGCGGGTGGAAGTGCTGCTGCGCCAGGATGCGCCCGGCGACGCGCGCCTGGTGGCCTATGTGCCCGTGGCCCTTGCCGACGCGGTAGTGCTGCGCAGCCACTTGGCCACGCGCGTGCCGGATTACATGGTGCCCTCGGCGTTTGTGGGCGTGGAACACTGGCCGGTGACCGCCAACGGCAAGCTCGACCGCAACGCATTGCCGAAGCCGCCGCAGCATGAAGTCGCTGGACTGGCACCACGCACACCGTTGGAACAGGAACTGGCGTTGCTGTTTGCCCAGGCACTGGGGCGTGAAGCGCCGGTGGCGGTGGATGCGGATTTCTTCAGTCTCGGCGGTGACTCGCTGTCGGCGGTGCACCTGCTGCTGGCCATCGAGCAGCGCTGGCGCTGCGATCTGGGCCTGGGCGCCTTGTTCGCGCAGCCCACCGTGGCCGCGCTGGCGGTTCGCATTGCCGAGCCGCCCGCGCTGGCCGATCACGCACTGGGGCCGGTGATCGCGCTGGCCGCGACCGACGCTGCCGGGTCCACGCCGCTGTTCGTGCTGCACCCGGCCGGTGGCATCGCCTGGAACTACCGCAGCCTGGCCCGGGCACTGCAACCCGCCCGCCCGGTGTATGGCCTGCAGTCGCCGGCACTGGACGGGCGGCTGCCACTGCCGAGCAGCATCGAGGCGATGGCCAACGACTACGTACAGCGCGTGGTCGCACTGCAGCCGAAGGGGCCGGTGCATCTGCTGGGCTGGTCGGTGGGCGGCATCCTCGCCCAGGCGATGGCGGTGCGCCTGCATGAGATCGGCCGCGACGTCGGCGAACTGGTGCTGCTGGACGCCTATCCCAGCGAGTGCTGGCGGGCCGAGCCGGAACCGGATGCCATCGCCGCACTGCGGGCACTGCTCGCGATCGCCGGCCACGATCCGGATGCGCATCCGGAACTGGACAGCCGTGAACGCATTCTCGCGTTCCTGCGTCGCGGCGGTAGTGCACTGGGCAGCCTGCCGGATGTGGTGCTCGACGGCGTGGTGCGCGCGGTGACCGGTACCAATCGGCTGATCCGCGAACACATCCACCAACCGTTCGACGGCACCCTGGTGCACGTCCGCGCGGGCCGGGATCACCAGGCGCGGCCACAGCTGCAGTCGGCGCTGTGGCGGACGCACGCACGCAAGGTGCAGGCGCTGGAACTGCCGTTCCTGCATGCCGAGCTGACCGGCCGCGACGCGGTGGCGCAGCTGGCACCGTGGTTGTCGGCGCGGTTGCGCCACTGGGACGAGCAACAGGAGACCGCAACATGCAATTGACCGGTTTTGAAGGTCGCTTGGCACTGGTGACCGGTGCCGCCGGGGGCATCGGTGAAGTACTGGTACGGCTGTTGGCGGAAGCTGGTTGCACGGTGGTGGCGGCCGACCGGGAGGCGCCTGCTACGGTCGATGCGCGTGTACGCACCTTTGCGCTCGATGTGACCGACAGCGCGGCGGTGGATGCGCTGGTGGGTCAGGTCGAGTCCAGCATCGGGCCGATCATGCTGGCCGCCAGCGTGGCCGGCGTGCTGCACGTGGGCAGCGTCGCCGAGACCGGCGACGCCGACTGGCGCCGGGTGTTCGCGGTCAACGCCGATGGCGTGTTCCACGTTGGGCGTGCCTTGGCGCGGGTGATGTCGCCGCGCCGGCGGGGCGCGATCGTCACCGTCAGCTCGAATGCGGCCGGCGTGCCGCGGCACGGCATGGCCGCCTATGCGGCATCCAAGGCGGCCGCCACCATGTTCACCCGCTGCCTCGGGCTGGAACTGGCGCCGCTGGGCATCCGCTGCAACATCGTCGCCCCCGGCTCGACGTTGACCCCGATGCAGACTGGCATGTGGCAGGACGAGCACGGTGCCGAGCGGGTGATCGCCGGCAGCCCGGAGATCTACAAGGCCGGCATCCCACTGCGCAAGCTCGCCACCCCGGAGGATATCGCCCATTCGGTGATGTTCCTGCTCTCCGAGCAAGCCGGGCACGTGGCGATGAGCGATCTGTACGTGGACGGCGGCGCAACCCTGCGCGGCTGAGGTCCGGTAGTGCCGGCCGCTGGCCGGCAACCCATGGCCCCGGTAGTGCCGGCCGCTGGCCGGCAACCCGTGGTTCTGGTAGTGCCGGCCGCTGGCCGGCAACCTCATTCAACTTCAGACATCTCCCAACCCCCATTGAGGCTTGGCCTGACAGCCAACGCCCAATGATCAACCCACCATGGCGCATGAGCAGCCATCGCCTCCGCCTGGGCCGTCACTCGATCATCGGCCAGGCCTATGTCCTGACAACCACGACCCACCAGCGCCGCCGGCTCTTTGAAAGCGAAGCTGCAGCAGCATGTGTAGTCGACCAGTTCCATTACATCGAACAGCGCGGGCTCGTACGGTCACACGCATGGGTCGTCATGCCGGATCACGTCCACTGGATGTTTGAGCTGCGTGCAACTCACCTTCCAGACGTCGCGCGCCGGATGAAATCGTCGAGTGCACTTGCCCTGAATCGCCTGGCGGGCCATCGAAGTACGGTGTGGCAGCCCGGCTACTTCGATCATGCAGTGAGGACCGAAGAGTCGCTGGCGCGGCAGGCGCTGTACATCCTGGGTAATCCGGTGCGCTCCGGTCTTGCCGGGCAGATTGGCGAGTATCCGTATGCGTGGTCGGCCTGGATGTGATGCCGGCCAGCGGCCGGCACTACCACAGCAGAACCGAAGCGCCGCGCAGAGTCCGTTCCGGCGCGCAGAGCACCCGCGATGGTAGTGCCGGCCGCTGGCCGGCAACCGCATGACCCGCGC
>NZ_JCAFUK010000023.1:0-64959 GCF_059371235.1 Stenotrophomonas sp. YJH_SMC_29
CTCGACCGGCCGGTCATGCTCATCGAAGATGCGCACGCCATCGCGACGGATCTCGGCGGTGTCGCCCTCTTCCAGGAAGATCACCTTGCGGGTGGCCGAGATCACCGCCGAGACGTCGGAGGCGACGAAGTTCTCGCCCTCACCCAGGCCCACCAGCAGCGGGCAGCCCATGCGCGCGCAGACGAAGCGCTCCGGCTCGGCACGGCTGACCACGGCCAGCGCGTAGGCGCCGGTCAGCTCCTTCACCGTGTGCTGCAGCGCCACCAGCAGGTCATCGCCACCCTTCAGGTGATGGTGGATCAGGTGCGCGATGACTTCGGTGTCGGTCTGCGACTCGAAGGTGTAGCCCAGCGCACGCAGTTTCTCGCGCTGCTCTTCGTGGTTCTCGATGATGCCGTTGTGCACCAGCGCCACGCCGTGGCTGATGTGCGGATGCGCGTTGGCCTCGGTGACGCCACCATGGGTGGCCCAGCGGGTGTGGCCGATGCCCAGCACCGCATGGAAGCCTTCGGCTTCAGCCGCCGTCGCCATTTCCGATACGCGGCCGGTACGGCGCACACGCCGTACCTCAGGGCGCTCGGCGTGGTCGATCACCGCGATACCCGAGGAGTCATAGCCACGGTACTCAAGCCGCTTCAGGCCTTCGATCAGTACCGGCACCACGTCGCGATCGGCGATTGCACCCACGATTCCACACATGTCACGCGTTTCCTTGAAGACGATCGGCGCATTCTAGCCCGCGCGTCCGGCTTCGCCCTCCTGTCCGCTTAATGAAAGTGTCCGGAAAGGTGTCCGCGGACACCCGGACACTCGTGCGAGCCACCCAAATCATTGATCTGCAATGAATTAAAGTTGGCACGCTACGTGCTTGGTACTGGCTACCACCGTCAGGCACGCACCGATGATCCGCGACACTTCCGCACAGGACCAGATCGTTTCCTCCGCCCCGGCCGGCACCTCCCGCGCAAGCTGGCACCGCTACCGCTGGCCGGCGCTGGGCGCCATCGCGCTGCTGGCCGGCATCGGCTGGGCGGTGCATGCCTGGTCCAATGCCAGCCGCTCCTTCGACAGCAGCCGCGTGCGCATCGCGGAGGTGAAGCGGGGCGATCTGATCCGCGACATCGCCGCCGATGGACGGGTGATCGCGGCCAACAGCCCGATCCTGTATGCCGTGTCGGCCGGCACCGTCGACCTGAAGGTCGTTGCCGGTGACGTGGTGAAGAAGGGCCAGGAGCTGGCGATCATCGACAGCCCGGAACTGCGCAGCAAGCTGGCCCAGGAACAGGCAACGCTGGCGGGCCTGGAAGCCGAGGCCAGCCGCGCCGCGCTGGACGCGACCCTGGCCCGCGCCAAGTCGCGCAAGGAAACCGACCAGGCCACGATCGAACGGCAGGCCGCCGACCGCGACCTGCAGCGCTACCAGCGCGGCTATGACGGCGGTGCGGTGCCGCAGATCGACCTGGCCAAGGCCAAGGACTCGCTGAAGAAGGCCGACATCACCCTGGCCAACGCCACCACCGATGCGCGCCTGCAGAGCCAGGGCGCGGACCTGGATGCCCGCAACAAGCGCCTGCTGGCCGACCGCCAGAAGGCCGTGGTGGCCGAGGTGCAACGCCAGGTCGATGCACTGACCCTGCGCGCGCCGTTCGATGGCCAGGTCGGCCAGGTGCAGGCCGTCCAGTCCACCAACCTGGCCGCCAATGCACCGGTGCTGGGCGTGGTCGACCTGTCCAAGTTCGAAGTCGAGATCAAGGTGCCGGAAAGCTTCGCCCGCGACCTGGCGATCGGCATGCCGGCCCAGCTGACCGGCGGCAACGGCAAGCCCTTCCCGGGCGAGATCAGCGCGGTGTCGCCGGAAGTGGTCAACGGCGAGGTCAACGCCCGCGTGCGCTTTGCCAGTGCGCAGCCGGAAGGCCTGCGCCAGAGCCAGCGGATGTCGGTGCGGGTGCTGCTCGATACCCGCAAGGACGTGCTGAAGGTCGAGCGCGGCCCGTTCGTCGAGCAGGGCAATGGCATGGCCTACGTGATGGATGGCCGCACCGCCGTGCGGCGTCCGGTGGAACTGGGCGTCAGCAGCCTGGGCGAAGTGGAAATCAAGTCGGGTGTGCAGCCGGGCGACCGCATCGTGGTCTCCGGCAGCGACCTGTTCAAGGACGCCGAACGCGTCTCCGTCAACTGACACATCCTGGAGAGAGGACACCCCATGTACATGCTCGAAATGCGTTCGGTCGCCAAGGTCTTCCGCACCGAACAGGTGGAAACCCACGCGTTGCGCTCACTGGAACTGCAGGTCAAGGAGGGCGAGTTCGTCGCCGTCACGGGGCCGTCCGGCTCCGGCAAGACCACCTTCCTCAACATCGCCGGCCTGCTGGAGACCTTCACCAGCGGCACCTACCTGCTGGACGGCCAGGACGTGAGCACGCTGGGTGACGACGCCCGCAGCCGCCTGCGCAACCAGAAGATCGGTTTCATCTTCCAGGGCTTCAACCTGATCCCCGACCTGAACCTGTTCGACAACGTCGACGTGCCGCTGCGCTACCGCAAGATGAGCGCCAACGAGCGCCGCGAACGCATCGAGAAGGCGCTGACCCAGGTCGGCCTGGGCTCGCGCATGAAGCACTACCCGAATGAGCTGTCCGGTGGCCAGCAGCAGCGCGCGGCGATCGCGCGTGCGCTGGCTGGCAGCCCGCGCCTGCTGCTGGCCGACGAACCGACCGGCAACCTGGACACGCAGATGGCGCGCGGCGTGATGGAACTGCTGGAGGAGATCAACGCCGCCGGCACCACCATCGTGATGGTCACCCATGATCCGGAACTGGCCGCGCGTGCACAGCGCAACGTGCACATCGTCGACGGCCAGGTCACCGACCTGGTCCGCGAGCCGGTGCTGGCCACGCCGCGCCACATCGTCGCCGTCAACGAGTGAGGGCCCGGCCATGTTCGCCTACTACGCCCGATTGGCGGTACGCAGCTTCCGCCGCAACAAGGTCCTGACCGCGCTGATGGTGGTGGCCATCGCGCTCGGCATCGGTGCCTCGATGACCACCCTGACCGTGTTCCACGTCCTGTCCGGCAACCCCATTCCGGACAAGAGCGAGCGCCTGTTCTACGCGCAGATCGACCCGCGGCCCCGCAACGGCTTCGGCCTTGAGGAGGAACCGGAAGAGCAGATGACGCGCTATGACGCCGAAGCGCTGCTGCGCGAAGCGAAAGCCGAGCGCCAGGTGATGATGACTGCCGGTGATGCAACGATCGAACCGGACAACAGTACGCTCAAGCCGTTCTCCATCGACACCCGCTGGACCTCGGCCGACTTCTTCCCGATGTTCAACGTGCCCATGCAGTACGGGCGGCCGTGGACCCGCGAGGACGACAACGGGCGGGCCCGCGTGGCCGTCATCTCCAAGGCGCTCAACGAGAAGCTGTTCCAGGGCGCGAACAGCGTCGGTCGCGAAATCCGGCTCGAGGGCAATGCGCTGCGCATCGTCGGCGTCATGAAGGCCTGGAACCCGGAGCCACACTTCTTCGACCTCACCACCGGCGCGTTCGGCAAGGAAGAGGATCTGCTGGCGCCGATCTCCACCTCGTTCGATCTGCAGCTGGGCAGCAATGGCAACATGAACTGCTTCGGTGAAAATCCCGACGGCGCCAACAGCTACTCCGTCAACGCGCCCTGCGCCTACCTGCAGTACTGGGCAGAGATGGATCCGTCCAAGGCCGGCGACTACCGGCGCTATCTGGAGAACTACTCCAGCCTGCAGCGCCAGGCCGGCCGCTTCGAACGCCCGGTCAACGTCCGCCTGCGCAACGTGATGGAGTGGCTGGACTTCAAGGGCGCGGTACCCAGCGACGTGCGGCTGCAGCTGTGGCTGGCCCTGGGCTTCCTGGGCGTCTGCCTGGTCAACACGGTCGGCCTGCTGCTGGCCAAGTTCCTGCGCCGCAGCGGCGAGATCGGTGTGCGCCGCGCGCTGGGCGCCAGCCGCGGCCAGATCTTCCTGCAGTGCCTGGTCGAAGCCGGTGCCGTGGGTGTGGTCGGCGGCGTGCTCGGCATCGGACTGGCCCTGCTGGGGCTGTACGCGGTCCGCCAGCAGCCCGTCAGCTACGCGCAGCTGGCCCACCTGGATGGCAGCATGCTGCTGCTCGCGCTGGGCCTGACCCTGCTCGCCAGCCTCGCCGCCGGCTTCCTGCCCGCCTGGCGCGCGATGCAGGTCACTCCCGCCATCCAGCTCAAGTCGCAGTAAGCACGAGAACGAGGACCTCCCATGGACATCCGCCCCATCCTCAGCACCCTGCGCCGGCACAAGACCGCTGCCGCGCTGATCGTGCTTGAAATCGCCCTGACCTGCGCCATCGTCTGCAATGCCCTGTTCCTGGTCAGCCAGCGCGTGGAGCGCATCAGCCGGACCAGCGGCATGGCCGAAAACGAGCTGGTCCTGGTCCGCGTGACCGGCGTCGGCAAGCAGACCGATGCCGCCGCCCGCACCCGCGAGGACCTGGCATCGCTGCGCGCCATCCCCGGGGTCACCGCGGTCAGCGTGATCAACCAGGTGCCGTTCCGCAACAGCTCGTCCAACACCAGCATCTCGCGCGAAATGAACCAGGAACGGCCGACGGCCAGCGTCGGCATGTACACGTTCTCCGAAGACGCGTTGCGCACGCTGGGCCTCAACCTGGTTGCCGGCCGCGACTTCCAGCCGGCCGAGTACTTCGACTTCGACAACCTGAGCAAGGCCAACGGCACGCCGGTGATCCTCAGCCAGGCCGCCGCGCACAAGATGGCGCCGGACGGCAATGCGCTGGGCAAGACGTACTACATGGGCAAGCAGACGGTGAACGTGATCGGCATCGTCGATACGCTGGCCACGCCCAATGGCTGGGGCAACAACTGGGATGACACCATGATCATGCCGGTGCGCCGCGTCTTCGGCGATGGCATCTACATGCTGCGCACCGATCCTGCGCGCCGCGATGAGGTGCTCAAGGCCGCACTGTCCGCCCTGGACCGCAACGATCCCAACCGACTGATCCGCGAGAAGCAGTCGTTCACCGACCAGCGCGAGGACTTCTTCAAGAACGACCGCGCAATGGTCGGCCTGCTGATCACCGTCTGCGTGGCGCTGCTGGTGGTCACTGCGCTCGGCATCGTCGGGCTGGCCAGCTTCTGGGTGCAGCAGCGCAGCAAGCAGATCGGCATCCGCCGCGCGCTCGGCGCCACCCGGGGCCAGATCCTGCGCTACTTCCAGACCGAGAACTTCCTGCTGGCCACGCTGGGCATCGTGCTGGGCATGCTGGCCGCCTACGCGATCAACCTGGCACTGATGAACCTGTACGAGCTGCCGCGCATGCCGCTGCTGTACCTGCCGCTGGGCGCCCTGCTGCTGTGGACGCTGGGCCAGGTCGCGGTGTTCGGCCCGGCGCGTCGCGCTGCGGCGGTCCCCCCCGCAGTCGCCACGCGCGGAGCCTGAGATGCGCACACGTCTGATGACCCTGCTGATGCTCCTCCCACTGCCGGCAGTTGCCGGCGGTGGCAGCGCAAGCACCCTGCAGTGGCAGCAGGGCGAGGCCCGGCTGGCGCTGCACTCGACCGAAGGCCAGATCCAGGTGGAGGCGGCGCGCCCGGAGGGCCGATTCGGTGTCCGCCGCGGGGACCGCATCCTGCGCGTGGATGACACGCCCGTGTACCAGATCGATCACCTGTCCCGGGCGCTGATCGATTCCCCCGCCGCGCGGGCCTACCTGCTGCTGCGGCGGGAGCGACGGCTGGTGAGCGTCGCGGTGGATGTGGACGCCTGGCGCCAGGCGCTGGACGCTCCGCCGCCGCCCCCGCCGCCGCCACCTCCTCCGCCCCGCCCCTGAGAAGCGGCAACGCCTGCATGGCCACGGCTTTGGCTATGCTTGGTGGGTGGCGCCGGGCTCTCCCGGCGTACGGACACGAACACGGCTCCATCGGTGCCGCCCATCCCTTTCTGCAGAACCGCTTGATGCCTTCGATCCTGATCATCGATGACAACGCCAGTGTGGGCACCGCGCTGGACGTGCTGTTCTCCCTGCACGACATCGACACCCTGCAGGCGCAGAGCCCGGCCGAGGGCCTGGCGCTGCTGGAGTCGCAGCCGGTCGACCTGGTGATCCAGGACATGAACTTCAGCGAGGACACCACCTCCGGCGAGGAGGGCGAAGCGCTGTTCGCACAGATCCGCGCGCGCCACCCGGACCTGCCGGTGATCCTGCTGACTGCCTGGACCCACCTGAGCAGCGCAGTGGACCTGGTCAAGGCCGGTGCCGCCGACTACCTGGCCAAGCCGTGGGACGACCGCAAGCTGCTGACCACGGTCAACAACCTGCTGGAACTGTCCGAGGCCCGTCGCGAGCTGGACCGGCGGCGCGCGCGTGAGCTGCGGCAGCGCACTGCGCTGGAGGAGAAGTACGACCTGTGTGGCGCGGTCTTCGCCGATCCGGCCAGCGAGCGCGTCATCGCCCTGGCCTGCCAGGTCGCGCGCTCGGAGCTGCCCGTGCTGATCACCGGCCCCAACGGCGCTGGCAAGGAGAAGATCGCGCAGATCATCCAGGCCAACTCGCTGGTGGCCAAGGGCCCGTTCGTCACGGTCAACTGCGGCGCACTGCCGTCGGAACTGATCGAGGCGGAACTGTTCGGCGCCGAGGCCGGCGCGTATACCGGCGCCAACAAGGCACGCGAAGGCAAGTTCGAAGCTGCCGACGGCGGCACGCTGTTCCTGGATGAGATCGGCAACCTGTCGCTGGGCGGGCAGATGAAGCTGTTGCGCGTGCTGGAGACCGGCCGCTTCGAGCGCCTGGGCTCCAACCGCGAACGACAGGTCAAGGTCCGCGTGGTCAGCGCGACCAACGCCGACCTGCCGGCGATGATCCGCGACGGCAGCTTCCGCGAGGACCTGTATTACCGCCTCAACACGGTCGAACTGGTGCTGCCGCCGCTGGCCGAACGTCCGGGTGACATCGTGCCGCTGGCCGAGCGCTTCCTGGCTGCCGGCAAGCCGCTGGCCAGCGCCGCCGCTGCCGCCCTGCAGCGGCACCCGTGGCCGGGCAACGTGCGCGAACTGCGCAACGTGATCCAGCGCGCCGAACTGCTGGCGACCGGCAACCGCATCGACGTGGCCGATCTCAACCTGCCGCGTGCGGCACCGGCACCGCGCGCCACCGCGAGCGCCGGCAATGATCCAGACCGCGCGCGCATCGAGGACGTGCTGGCGCGCCACCATGGCGTCATCGCCCAGGCGGCCGCCGAGCTCGGCCTGAGCCGCCAGGCGCTGTACCGGCGCATGGACCGGCACGGCATCCCACGCGAATGAAACGGCGCTCGTTCACCTTCCGCCTGTTCCTGCGCCTGCTGCCGGTGCTGGCCCTGGCCGCTGCGTTGCCGTGGCTGCTGGCCTACTGGATGGACCATGGCTGGGTGGTGACCTCGGTGTCGGCGGCGCTGCTGCTGGCGCTGATGTGGTGGACCCTGCGCCGCGCCACCGCTCCGGTGCGCTCGTTGATGCGCGCGCTGTCCGGCACCACCAGCAGCTACCGCGACGGCGAGTACACCTTCGGCGTGTACTGGCCGGACAACGACGAACTGGGCGACCTGGTGCAGGCCCACCGCGAGCTGGGCGATGTGCTGCGCGAACAGCGGCAGGGCCTGGTGCAGCGCGAACTGCTGCTGGACACGATGGTGCAGAACACGCCGGTGGCGATGCTGTTGATTGCATCCGGCGGCGATGGCATCGCCCGCGTGGTGTTCTCCAATCTGGCCGCGCGCAAGCTGCTGCACGGCGGCTGGAAGCTGGAGGGCCAGCGCCTGGAAGAGGTGCTGGAGCAGGTGCCGGTGGAGCTGCGCGATGCCATCGTCCGCGGCGGCGACAGCCTCTTTGCGGTGCATGCCGAGGGCGACGAAGGCGATGAGGAGGACGAGCAGGTCTATCACCTCTCCCGCCGCGCCTTCCAGCTCAACGGCCGCCCTCACGATCTGCTGCTGGTGCGCCTGCTCACTGCCGAGCTGCGCCGCCAGGAAGTGCAGACGTGGAAAAAGGTGATCCGGGTGATCAGCCACGAGCTCAACAATTCGCTGGCACCGATCGCCTCGCTGGCCCATTCCGGCGGCGTGCTGGTGCAGCGGGAGCGTTTCGAACGGCTGCCGGAGATCTTCACCACCATCGAGGACCGGGCGCGCCACCTGGAGGGCTTCATCCGTGGCTATGCGCGCTTTGCCAAGCTGCCCCAGCCACAACTGCAGACCGTGCACTGGGCGCCCTTCCTGTCCAGCCTGCGCCAGCAGATCCCGTTCACCCTGGAGCAGGAGCCGGACGAGGAACTGAGCAGCCGCATCGACATCGCGCAGTTCGGGCAGGCGCTGTTGAACCTGCTGAAGAACGCCCACGAAGCCTGCGCCGAAGCCGATCCGCCCAATGATGACGTGCGGGTGCAGCTGACGCGGCTGCCGCAGTGGCTGCGCCTGGATGTGCTCGATCGCGGCAAGGGCATGAACGAGCAGGTGCTGCAGAACGCGCTGATGCCCTTCTATTCGACCAAGCGCAATGGCACCGGCCTGGGATTGGCGCTGACCCGCGAGATCGTGGAGGCGCACGGGGGACGGGTGTCGCTGCAGAACCGCGGTGATGGCGGCTTGTGCGTGTCGATCCTGTTGCCGGTGGCTTGATCGAATAGATCCACGCCATGCGTGGATGTGCCGAGCCAGGTCGGCACCTACCCAACCTGCCGCATCGCCACTCGCAGGTGCATCGGGAACCCCAATGCAGCCTCTTCGGCCATCACCGCGCGCAGGCCCTCGCTCCACTCCGCTTCCGGCACTTCAACGAACCCTTCGCTGGCGTAGAAGGCTGCATTCCACGGGACATCGCTCAAGGTGGTCAGCACCGCGGCGGCAAAACCGGCCGCCCTGGCCTGCGCCACGGCATGCCGCAGCAGGGCACGGCCATGGCCACGACGCGCATGTGCCGGGTCCACATCCATCTGCACGACATGGAACTCGCCGCACAGCTCGCCGCCCAGCAGGTAACCCGCAATACCGCCTTCAGCGGCATCGACCACCCACAGCTGCCCGCGCCGAAGGCCATCCTGCAGTGCCTGCAGGTCCAGGCCGTGGCCGGCAAACACCGGATAGGCTTCGTGGCCCTTCAGCAGTTCGCCGGCACGCTGTTCAATTGCCGGCAACAGGCCGAGCTCGTCGGCGCGCGGGACACGTGGCTCAGGGTTTCTTGACCGGGCGCTTCCAGCCATCGATCGTTTCCTGTCGTGCGCGCGCCAGGGTCAGCTTGCCGTCCGGAGCGGTGCGGGTGATGACCGAACCCGCGGCGATGGTGGCGCCCTCGCCGATCGTCAGCGGCGCCACCAGCGAGCTGTTGGAGCCGATGAACGCGTTGTCGCCGATGGTGGTGGTGGACTTGTTCACGCCATCGTAGTTGCAGGTGATCGTGCCGGCACCGATGTTGACCCGGCTGCCGATCTCGGCATCACCCAGGTAGGTGAGGTGGTTGGCCTTGCTGCCGACGCCAAGGGTGACCTTCTTGGTTTCAACGAAGTTGCCGACGTGCACGCCATCGGCCAGCACGGTACCGGGGCGCAGGCGCGCGAACGGTCCCACCAGCGCGGCACCTTCGGTGACCACGCCTTCCAGATCGCAGTGCGCGCGCACCTCGGTGCCCGGGCCCAGATTGACATCCTTCAGGCGATTGAACGGGCCCACGGTGACGCCGTCACCGAGCACGATGTTGCCCTCGAGGATGACATCGACATCGATCAGCACGTCACTGCCGACGGTGACCGTGCCGCGGATGTCCAGCCGCGCCGGATCGCGCACCCGCGCGCCCTGCGCGCACAACGCCCGCACCGCGCGACGCTGCCACGCACGCTCCAGCTGCGACAGCTGCCAGGGATCGTTTGCGCCCTCGGCTTCCTGTGCGTCGGCCACCAGCGCCATTTCGGCCGGGGTGTACTCATGCGCGGCGAAGGCGAACACGTCGGTGAGGTAGTACTCGCCCTGTGCGTTGCTGTTGGACAGCTGCGACAGCCAGCGCCGCAGCGCGGTGGATTCAGCGGCGATGATGCCGGTGTTGATCGTGCGCACGCGCAGCTGGTCGTCGGTGGCGTCCTTCTGCTCGACGATCGCGCCGACCCTGCCCTCGGCGTCACGCAGCACGCGCCCGTAACCGGTCGGATCATCGACCTCGGCCACCAGCACCGCCAGTCGCCCCGGCTCGGCCAGCAGGTCGCGCAGCGTCTGCGCGCGGATCAGCGGCACGTCGCCGTACAGCACCAGCACCTGCGCAGCATCGGGCACCTGCGGCATTGCCTGCGCCACCGCGTGGCCGGTGCCGAGCTGTTGTGCCTGCTCGGCCCATTGCAGGTCGGGCTGGTCGGCAAAGTACTGCCGCACCGCCTCGCCACCGTGGCCGTAGACCACGTGGATGGCCGCCGGCTGCAACGCGCGGGCGGTATCGATCACGTGCGCCAGCATCGGCTGGCCGGCGATCGGCTGCAGCACCTTCGGCAGCACCGACTTCATGCGCTTGCCGGCGCCGGCGGCGAGGATGATGACGTGCAGGGCTTGGGTCATGGGAGCGGCGGTCCGTAATTCGTTGCCGGTGATTCTAAAGCGTGGGCCGTTAACATGGGCATCCCTCTTCCTTCACCATGCCGATGAGCCTCGTCCGCCAGGGAAGCGCCTACCTCGTGATTGGGCTCGTGCAGCTGCTGGTCGATTGGCTGGTGTTCGTTGCCGCCACCGCGCTGGGCATGCCGGTGGCGCCAGCCAACATCGCCGGTCGCCTGGCCGGCATGCTGCTGGGCTTCTGGCTCAATGGCCGCTACACCTTTGCAGAGGCCGGCACCCGCAAGCTGGGATGGAAGCGCTTCGCACGCTTCTTCGGGCTGTGGCTGCTGCTGACGGCGGCGAGCACGCTGCTGGTCAGCCTGGTCGACCAGGCGCTGGGCCTGCAGTACACTTGGCTGGCCAAGCCGCTGGTGGAAGGCGGTCTGGCGTGCGTGTCGTTCCTGCTGATGCGCTACGTCGTATACCGCTGAGACGGCACCAGGATCGGGATCGGGGCTGGGATTGGTAGAGTCGACTGTCAGTCGACTGCGCTTCCATCAGGTCGCCAGAATGCCGCGCTGCGCGCGATAGTCGACTAACAGTCGACTCTACCCGGTCGGCTCTACCCGGTCGGCTCCAGCCAGTCGGCCCTGCCCGCGCCAAACAAAAACGCCGGCACGGGGCCGGCGTTCTCATGGATGCTGCGCGAACCTCAGTGCTTGAGGGTCTTGCGCAGGCGCTCCAGTGCCTGCAGCTGGACGACGGCCTCGGCCAGCTTCTGCTGGGCTTCGGCAACTTCCATCGCTTCGCCGCGGTTGGCCAGGATGCGCTCGGCTTCTTCCTTGGCCTTGCGGACCGAGGCTTCGTCGATGTCCTGCGCGCGGATCGCGGTGTCGGCCAGCACGGTCACCACCTGCGGCTGCACTTCCAGGATGCCGCCGGAAATGGCGAAATCCAGCTGCTCGCCGTTCGGCGTGGTCACCACCACCTTGCCCGGCTTCAGGCGGGTGATCAGCGGCGCGTGCTTGGGCGCGATGCCCAGTTCGCCCAGCTCACCGGTGGCCACGACCAGGGTCGCTTCGCCACGGAAGATTTCCTGCTCGGCGCTGACGATGTCGCAACGGATCGTGCTCATGCAAATCTCTTCGCTGTTCGCGGCGGCGCAATGCCACCGTGGGGGTCCACCGGCGCGGGCGGTTGCCCGGCGCCGGCGTCAGGTCGGGCAGGATCGCTCCTGCCCGGCCCGGGTCAGGCCTTCTCGGCCATCTTCTTGGCCTTCTCGACCGCTTCTTCGATGCCACCGACCATGTAGAACGCCTGCTCCGGCAGGTGGTCGTACTCGCCATCGACGATGGCCTTGAAGCCACGGATGGTGTCCTTCAGCGGCACGTACTTGCCCGGCGAACCGGTGAACACTTCGGCCACGTGGAACGGCTGGCTGAAGAAGCGCTCGATCTTACGGGCGCGCGACACGGCCTGCTTGTCCTCTTCGGACAGCTCGTCCATGCCCAGGATCGCGATGATGTCCTTCAGCTCCTTGTACTTCTGCAGGGTCTGCTGGACGCGCTGGGCGGTGTCGTAGTGCTCGTGGCCGATGACCAGCGGGTCCATCTGGCGGCTGGTGGAGTCCAGCGGATCGACGGCCGGGTAGATACCCAGCGAGGCGATCGAACGCGACAGGGTCACGGTCGAGTCCAGGTGGGCGAAGGTGGTCGCCGGCGACGGGTCGGTCAGGTCGTCCGCGGGAACGTAGACGGCCTGGATCGAGGTGATCGAACCATTCTTGGTCGAGGTGATGCGCTCCTGCAGGACGCCCATTTCCTCAGCCAGGGTCGGCTGGTAACCCACCGCGGACGGCATGCGGCCCAGCAGTGCCGACACTTCGGTACCGGCCAGGGTGTAGCGGTAGATGTTGTCGACGAACAGCAGGACGTCCTTGCCCTTGCCGTTTTCGTCCTTCTCATCGCGGAAGTACTCGGCCATGGTCAGGCCGGTCAGGGCGACGCGCAGACGGTTGCCCGGCGGCTCGTTCATCTGGCCGTACACC
Organism: Stenotrophomonas sp. YJH_SMC_29; assembly: GCF_059371235.1. Taxonomy (NCBI): domain Bacteria; kingdom Pseudomonadati; phylum Pseudomonadota; class Gammaproteobacteria; order Lysobacterales; family Lysobacteraceae; genus Stenotrophomonas; species Stenotrophomonas sp. YJH_SMC_29. The sequence goes on from NZ_JCAFUK010000023.1 coordinate 12,618, forward strand.
ATCGCCACCTTGTCCAGGACGTTGGAGTCCTTCATTTCGTGGTAGAAGTCGTTGCCCTCACGGGTACGCTCACCCACGCCGGCGAACACGGACAGACCGCTGTGCGCCTTGGCGATGTTGTTGATCAGTTCCATCATGTTGACGGTCTTGCCGACGCCGGCGCCGCCGAACAGGCCGACCTTGCCGCCCTTGGCGAACGGGCACATCAGGTCGATGACCTTGATGCCGGTTTCCAGCAGCTCGGTGGCCGGGGACTGGTCTTCATACGACGGCGCAGCGCGGTGGATTTCCCAGTTGTCGCTGGCAGCGACCGGGCCGGCTTCGTCGATCGGACGGCCCAGCACGTCCATGATGCGGCCCAGGGTGCCGGCGCCGACCGGCACCGAGATGCCACGGCCGGTGTTGACGGCAACCAGGTTGCGCTTCAGGCCGTCGGTGGAACCGAGGGCGATGGTACGCACCACGCCGTCGCCCAGCTGCTGCTGGACTTCGAGGGTGATCTCGGTGTTTTCCACCTTCAGTGCGTCGTACACCTTCGGCACCGATTCACGCGGGAATTCGACGTCGACGACCGCGCCGATGATCTGAACGATCTTGCCCTGACTCATTGCTGCATCCTCTAATGTGTGCTTTGAACGAACGCGGTCAGACTGCTGCCGCGCCGCCGACGATTTCGGAGATTTCCTGGGTGATCGCTGCCTGGCGCGCCTTGTTGTAGACGAGCTGCAGGGTGCCGATCAGCTTGTTGGCGTTGTCGCTCGCCGCCTTCATCGCAACCATGCGTGCCGCATGCTCGGAGGCGACGTTTTCCAGCAGTGCCTGGTACACCAGCGACTCGATGTAACGCGTCATCACGTGCTCGAGCACGGTCGCGGCATCGGGTTCGTACAGGTAATCCCAGTCGTGGTGAGCGACCTGCTTCTCAGCCGGCGGCAGCGGCAGCAGCTGATCGAAGCTGGCCTTCTGCACCATGGTGTTCACGAAGCGGTTGTAGACCAGGTACACGCGGTCGATCTTGCCTTCGGTGAAGGCGTCGAGCATGACCTTGATCACACCGATCAGCGATTCCAGCTTCGGCACGTCGCCGATGTGGGTCACGCTGCCGACCATGTTGACCTTCACGCGGCGGAAGAAGGTCGAAGCCTTCTGGCCGATGGTCACCAGGTCCACTTCGGCACCCTTGTCCTGCCATGCCTTGGCTTCGCCCAGCATCTTGCGGAACAGGTTGTTGTTCAGGCCGCCGGCCAGACCGCGATCGGAGGAGATCACGATGAAACCGACCCGCTTGACCTGCTCGCGCTCGACCAGGAACGGATGCTGGTAGTCGGTGCTGGCCTGGGCCAGATGACCGATCACCTGCTTCATCGCCTGCGCGTACGGACGCGAGGTCTTCATCCGATCCTGCGCCTTGCGGATCTTGGAGGCCGAGACCATTTCCAGGGCGCGCGTCACCTTGCGGGTGTTCTGCACGCTCTTGATCTTGGTTTTGATTTCGCGTCCGCTTGCCATCTCTTGTTTCCCGTGGCGCGGGGCTGATGCCCCGCGTTGTTCAACCGTTTGTCATCTGGTCCAGCGGAGCCAGCGGCTCCGCTCTACAGGACCGCGATTACCAGCTGCCGGTGGTCTTGAACTCGGCGATGCCCTTCTTGAAGGCACCTTCGATGTCGTTGTCCCAACCGCCGGTGGCGTTGACCTTGCTGATCAGCTCGCCCTGGGTGTTGGCGAAGTGGGCGTGCAGGCCTTCTTCGAACGCCAGCAGCTTGTTGACCGGCACGTCGTCGAGGTAACCCTCGTTGACGGCGTAGATCGACAGCGCCTGGTTGGCGATCGACATCGGCGCGTACTGCTTCTGCTTCATCAGCTCGGTGACGCGCTGGCCACGCTCCAGCTGCTTGCGGGTCGCTTCGTCCAGGTCCGAGGCGAACTGCGCGAACGCAGCCAGCTCACGGTACTGGGCCAGCGAGATACGGATGCCGCCCGACAGCTTCTTGATGATCTTGGTCTGGGCCGAGCCACCGACGCGCGACACCGAGATACCGGCGTTCACGGCCGGACGGATGCCGGCGTTGAACAGGTCGGTTTCCAGGAAGATCTGGCCGTCGGTGATCGAGATCACGTTGGTCGGAACGAAGGCGGACACGTCGCCGGCCTGGGTCTCGATGATCGGCAGCGCGGTCAGCGAACCGGTCTTGCCGGTGACCTTGCCTTCGGTGAACTTCTCGACGTATTCCTCGGACACGCGGGCCGCGCGTTCCAGCAGGCGCGAGTGCAGGTAGAACACGTCACCCGGGTAGGCTTCACGGCCCGGCGGGCGCTTCAGCAGCAGCGAGATCTGGCGGTAGGCCACGGCCTGCTTGGACAGATCGTCGTACACGATCAGCGCGTCTTCGCCGCGATCCATGAAGTACTCACCCATGGTGCAGCCCGAGTAGGCGCTGATGTACTGCATGGCGGCCGATTCGGAGGCGGTCGCGGCCACCACGATGGTGTGGGCCAGCGCGCCGTTCTCTTCCAGCTTGCGCACGATGTTGGCGATGGTCGACGCCTTCTGGCCGATCGCAACGTACACGCACTTGATGCCGGTGCCCTTCTGGTTGATCACCGCATCGATCGCCATGGCGGTCTTGCCGGTCTGGCGGTCACCGATGATCAGCTCACGCTGGCCACGGCCGATCGGGATCATCGAGTCGACCGACTTGTAACCGGTCTGCACCGGCTGGTCGACCGACTTGCGCCAGATCACGCCCGGCGCAACACGCTCCACCGGAGCGGTCAGGTCGGTGCCCAGCGGGCCCTTGCCATCGATCGGCTCGCCCAGCGCGTTGACCACGCGGCCCAGCAGTTCCGGACCGACCGGCACTTCCAGGATGCGGCCGGTGGTCTTGGCGACGTCGCCTTCGCGCAGGTGCTCGTAGTCACCCAGGACCACGGCGCCGACCGAGTCGCGCTCCAGGTTCAGGGCCAGGGCGAAGGTGTTGTTCGGCAGTTCGATCATTTCGCCCTGCATCACGTCGGCCAGACCGAAGATGCGCACGATGCCGTCGGACACGCTGGTCACGGTGCCTTCGTTGCGCGATTCCGCGGCCAGCTTGACCTTCTCGATGCGGTTCTTGATCAGTTCGCTGATTTCGGAGGGGTTGAGCGTGGTTGCCATCGTCAAGTCCTAGTGCCGGCAGCGGGGCCGGACGTTAAATGAATTCAGTTAGCGAGCGCGGTCTGCAGACGGGCCAGCTTGCCCTTCAGCGAACCATCGATGACCACGTCGCCGGCGTCGATCACGGCGCCGCCGATCAGCGAGGCATCGACCGCGGTGGTCACGTCGACCTCGCGGTTGAAGCGCTTGCGCAGCGCAGCCTTGATCGCGTCCAGCTCACCGGCCGACAGTTCGGCCGCCGAGGTCACCGTGGCCTTGACCACGTGCTCGGCTTCGGCGCGCAGGGCGTCGAACATGCCGGAGATTTCCGGCAGCAGCGGCAGACGATGCGATTCGGCCAGGATGGCCAGGAAGCGCGAGTAGGTCTCGCCGTGCGACACCGGCGCCAGCAGGGCGACGGCGTCGTCACGACCCAGCTCCGGGTTGGCGAGCAGGGCCGCCACGCGCGGGTCGGCGGCGACGTGGGCGGAGAACGCCAGGGCGTCCGACCACGGCGCGAACGCGCCTTCGTCGCGCGCGGTCGCGAACGCGGCGCGGGCGTACGGGCGGGCAAGCGTGAGGGCCTGGCTCATCCTTAGATCTCCGAGGCCAGCTCGTCGAGCAGCGCCTTGTGGGCGTTGGCGTCGATTTCGCGCTTGAGCAGCTTTTCGGCACCGGTCACGGCCAGCGCGGACACCTGCTTGCGCAGATCTTCACGGGCACGGTTGGCGGCGGCGTCGATTTCAGCCTGGGCCAGTTCCTTCTGACGGGTGGCTTCGGTGATCGCTTCGTTACGGGCAGCATCAACGATCTGGTTGGCACGCGCGTGGGCCTGATCGATGATCTCGTTGGCCTTGGTGCGGGCTTCCTTCAGCGCTTCGTTGACCTTCTCCTGCGCCTGGGCCAGGTCTTTCTGGCTGCGGTCGGCCGCGGCGAGGCCTTCAGCAATCTTCTGCTGGCGCTCTTCGATCGCGTTCATCAGCGGCGGCCAGATCTTGGTCGCGATGATCCAGATCAGACCAGCGAAGGCCAGCGCCTGCGCAAGGAGGGTGAAATTGATATTCATGGTTAGCTCGATCGCTGGTTTCGGGGTGGACGCGCCGCCGTAGCGGCACATCCGGCCTTCATCCGAAACCGGGTGCTTCAGCACCCGGTCGTCTCAAACCGCTGTATCAGCCGGCCAGAGCCTTGGTGACGGCGCCAGCGAAGGCAGCCGACAGCGGGTTGGCGAAGGCCAGCAGCAGGCCAACGGCGACCGAGATGATGAACGCGGCGTCGATCAGGCCGGCGGTGATGAACATGCGGACCTGCAGGACCGGGATCAGTTCCGGCTGGCGCGCGGCCGACTCCAGGAACTTACCAGCCATGATGGCCAGACCCAGACCGGCGCCCAGCGCGGCCAGGCCGATCATGATGCCGACGGCAAGGGCGGTGGAGCTCTGAATCTGCGCGAAGTTGGTCAGGACGGCGAAGTACATGGTTATCTCCAGGAACTTAAGTTGCTAAGGGTGATGAAACGGATGAAGGTTGAAACGCGTTGAAGCTTGAAACTCAGTGAGCGTCTTCCGACAGGCTCAGGTACACGATCGACAGCATCATGAAGATGAAGGCCTGCAGCGGGATCACCAGCAGGTGGAACAGCATCCAGCCAAGGCCGAACGCACCACCGGCAATGGCACCGAAGAAACCGGCACCACCCAGCACCCAGATCAGCAGGAACACGATTTCGCCGCCGAACATGTTGCCGAACAGTCGCATCGCCAGCGAGATCGGCTTGCTCAGCCACTCGACGATGTTGAGGATCAGGTTGAACGGCATCATCCACTTGCCGAACGGCGCCGTCAGGAATTCCTTGATGAAGCCCAGCAGGCCCTTGGACTTCAGCGCGAAGAACAGCATCAGGAAGAACACGCTGATGGCCATGCCGAGGGTGGCGTTGACGTCAGCGGTCGGTACCGGCTTCCAGTAATGGATGCCCGCCCATTCCAGCGGCTTGGCGATGAAGTCGGCCGGGATCATCTTGATCAGGTTCATCATCAGGATCCAGAAGAAGATCGTGATGGCGATCGGCGTGACCAGCTTGCTCTTGCCGTGATAGGTATCCTTGGCCTGGCGGTCGACGAACTCCAGGCAGATCTCGACGAAGGCCTGCCACTTGCCCGGCACGCCGGCAGTGGCCTTGCGGGTGCCCAGCCAGAACGCGACCACGATCACCAGGCCCATCAGGACGGCGGTGAGGAAGGTATCGACGTGGATATGCCAGAACATACCCTCACCCTTGCCAACCGGCGCGGTCAGGTTGTGCAGGTGATGCTGGATGTAGCTGGTAGGGGTTAGAGCCTCGCCCGCCATGTGTCCGGAACCTTCAGTTAATTGAATTCTGTCAACGCCTGGCCATGGCCAGGACCTGGAACATCAAGCCGACGGCGATACCGGCCAACAGCGCCAATGCAGGCAGCTTGAAGACCAGGAACCCCACCAGCAGGACGCCGAAAACCACGACCCACTTGGCCACGATCGCAATGATCAGGCGAGCCATCGCCGATCCTGCGGCCACCGCGCCACCGCCCAGTGCCATCCGTGCAGCCACCCAGCCACCGGCGGAAATCGCCACTCCGGACGCCAGCGCACCGAGGGCATATTTCGGCCCCACCAGCAGGAAGGCCAGGGCCAGGACAGCGACCGCGGCCAGCGGGTAGACCGCGGCGCGCAGCATCAGTCGCCGACCCGCATCAACGGAGTTCAGCACAGGACGTCCCGCGTGGTTGCAAGTGGAAGGCTGAGGCGGCTAAAGCAGGGGGGCCTCATCGAGCCGCCAAATTATAGCAATGGGACAATTTGCGAGACAACCGCTGCCTGTTCATCCCTGGAAGCCGCAAGTTGCGGTAACGGTTACATTTTTGCGTGCCACCAGGGGGACAATGACGTCCGCACCATGTTGCGGCGCAGTATTGAACTTTGGTCGCAGGCTGCGGAACTTTCGTCAGGCAAGCCGGTCCGATCATTCGACCTGCCTGCAGCATCCTCGTCGGCTCCACCCCGCAGGTCCCACGATGGCCCCGAAGCCCCGCTCCGGGGCCATCCTTTTGCAGGATCGCGACAGGGCTGAACCGTACACGCCCCATGGACCATACGTTCACGCATGGTGGACGCGTGCGTCCGGCACAGTGGTCTTCATTCTGATGAACCACTGCAAGGACTCTTCGATGCGCCCCGTACCCACCCTGCTCGCCCTTTCCCTGCTCGCCGCCGGCGCATCGTTCGCCTCTGCGGCCCACGCCGCCGAAGGCGATGACCGCTTCGCCATCCGCCTGGGTGCGATGAACATCGACTCGGACAACACGCTGCGCGGCAGCACCACCGTGGCCGGCCAGGACATCTCCCTGGACCAGGACTTCAAGCTGGGCGGCAAGGAATGGGAGCCGCGCATCGACGGCATGTTCCGCATCAGCAACCGCCAGCGCCTGCTGTTCAACTACTTCAAGTACGACAAGGACCGCCGCGAGACGCTCGACCAGGGCATTTCCTTCGGCGGTGAGACGGTGCCGGCCGGCAGCTTCGTGAAGGGCGAGCTGAAGTACCAGGTGGCCAGCCTGGTCTACGACTACTCGGTCGTCGATACCGACACCTTCGACCTGGGCCTGCAGATTGGTGGCGAGTACGCCAAGGTCAGCACCAAGGGCTACGCCGACCTGGGCACTGTGTACGAAGGCCAGTTCCTCAACGAGAAGGCCGACGGCGTGGCACCGGTGGTGGGTGCACGCATGACCTTCACTCCGTCCGAGCGCTGGATGATCACGCTGCAGGGCCAGTACCTCAACACGCGCTGGGGCAGCTTCGACGACTACAAGGGCGACCTGAGCCGCGCCAATGCGATCGTCGATTATCGCTTCACCAAGAACTTCGGCGTGTTCGCCGGCTACGACTGGTTCAAGCTGGACGTGGACAAGAAGGGCAGCGACGGCACGGTCGGCCTGAAGCAGGAGTTCAAGGGCCCGGTGGCCGGCATCAGCTTCGTGTTCTGATCCCCTGCCCCTTCCACGGCATCTTCTCTCCTGGCGCGGCCTCCGGAACATCGGGGCCGCGTTTTTTGTGGGTTGCTGGCGAAGAGCAGAAGCGGTTTGGTCGAGCGCCGGAGGGAGCGGGGGCTGCGTGCGAATGTCCCCCGGCGCCGGCCTGCGGCCGGCACCTCCTCCTTTACTTCGCACACACCCCCCGCTCCCTCCGCGTGTAAGGCATCCCGGCGGCCCAGGCACTGGCTCTCGACTATTCGCAAGCCGAGCCGCTGCGCGGGTGGCAATTGCCGTAGACCCATGCGTGGTCGAGCGCCGGAGGGAGCGGGGGGTGCATGCGAATGTCCCCCGGCGCAGGCCTGCGGCCGGCGCCTCCTCCTTTACTTCGCACACACCCCCCGCTCCCTCCGCGTATCAGGCATCCAGGCGGGCCAGGCTGTAGCTCTCGACTATCCGCAAGCCGAGCCGCTGCGTGGGTGGCAGGCGTCTGGACAAAGTAAAGGAGGAGGCGACCGCCGCAGGCGGACGACGGGGGACATTTGTCCAGACGCCTGCCACCCACGCAGTGGCCCAGACCCTCGCGATGTGCTGCCGAAGGCATCCCCGCAGCCAACAAAAAACCCCGGCAGAAACCGGGGTCTTCGTTCGGAACGGCGCGGGCGCCTTACTTCTTCTTCGGCATGTACAGATCGGTGATCGTGCCGTCGTAGATTTCCGAGGCCATCGCCACCGACTCGCTCAGCGTCGGGTGAGCGTGGATGGTGTGGCCGATGTCCTCGGCTTCCGCACCCATCTCGATCGCCAGGCCGATCTCGGCCAGCAGGTCACCAGCATGCACGCCAACGATCGCGCCACCGATGATGCGGTGCGTCTCTTCGTCGAAGATCAGCTTGGTGAAGCCCTCGGTGCGACCGATGCCGATCGCGCGGCCGCTGGCCGCCCACGGGAACTTGGCCACGCCGACCTTCAGGCCCTTGGCCTTGGCTTCGGTCTCGGTGACGCCAACCCAGGCGATTTCCGGGTTGGTGTAGGCCACCGACGGAATCACGCGGGCCACCCACTCCTTCTTGTGGCCGGCCGCCACTTCGGCCGCCAGCTTGCCCTCGTGCGTAGCCTTGTGGGCCAGCATCGGGTTGCCGACGATATCGCCGATGGCAAAGATGTGCGGCACGTTGGTGCGCATCTGCCGATCGACCGGGATGAAGCCACGATCGGTGACCTGCACGCCGGCCTTTTCGGCATCGATCTTCTTGCCGTTCGGCGAACGGCCCACGGCCACCAGCACGCGGTCGAAGGTGCCCTGCGCCAGCGCCGGCGCCTGGCCTTCCTCGGCGGCGTCGAAGGTCACGGTGATGCCCTTGGCGTCGGCAGTGACACCCGATGCCTTGGTCTTCAGGTGCACCTCGATGCCCTGCTTCTTCAGGCGGTCGGCCAGCGGCTTGACCAGGTCCTTGTCGGCACCCGGCATCAGCTGGTCCATGAATTCGACCACGGTGACCTTGCTGCCCAGCGCGCTGTACACGGTGGCCATTTCCAGGCCGATGATGCCGCCGCCAACGACCAGCAGCGAACCCGGCACTTCGGCCAGCTCCAGCGCGTCGGTGGAATCCATCACGCGCTTGTCGTCCCACGGGAAGTTCGGCAGCTTCACCGCCTGCGAACCGGCGGCGATGATGCACTTCTGGAAGCGCAGCAGCTGGGTGCTGCCGTCAGCGGCGGTGATTTCCAGCTCGTTGGCCGAAACAAACCTGCCGACGCCCTGCACGTTGCGGACCTTGCGCTGCTTGGCCATCCCGGCCAGGCCCTTGGTCAGCTGGTTGACGACCTTTTCCTTGTACTCGCGCAGCTTGTCCAGGGTGATGGTCGGCTTGCCGAACTCGACGCCGAAATCACCGGCATGGGCCACTTCGTCGATCACCGCGGCCGCATGCAGCAGTGCCTTGGACGGAATGCAGCCCACGTTGAGGCAGACGCCGCCGAGGCTGGCGTAGCGCTCGACCAGCACCGTATCCAGGCCGACGTCAGCGGCGCGGAAGGCGGCGGTGTAGCCGCCCGGGCCCGAGCCCAGCACGACCATTTCGCATTCGATGTCGGCCGGCTTGCCACTGGACAGCGCCGGCTTCGGCGCGGCCGGCTCGGCCGGGGCACGGTGCGACGGGGTCACCGGCGGCTTGCTGGCCGGGGCGGCCGCAGCGGGCGTCGGCGCAGCGGCCTTGGCCGGGGCTTCAGCGGCACCTTCAGCATCCAGCACCACGACCACGGCGCCTTCGGACAGGGTGTCGCCCAGCTTGACCTTGATCTCCTTGACCACGCCGGCGGCCGAGGACGGCACTTCCAGGGTGGCCTTGTCCGATTCCAGGGTCACCAGACCCTGATCCTTCTTCACCGTGTCGCCGACGGCGACCAACACTTCAATCACCGGCACATCGCTGTAATCGCCGATGTCGGGAACCTTGACTTCAATCGTGGCCATGGTGGGTTTTCCTCATGCCCGACCGGCGCCGCCGGCGGGCTGTCACTGCATCTGTTCACGCGGCCGCGCCAGGGGCAGCGGCCGCACGGTGGGGGCGAAGCGGTGCGTTACAGCAGCACGCGGCGCATGTCGGCCAGTACCTGCGACAGGTACGTGGTGAAGCGTGCGGCCAGGGCGCCATCGATGACGCGGTGGTCGTAGCTCAGCGACATCGGCAGCATCAGCTTCGGCGCGAAGTCCTTGCCGTTCCAGACCGGCTGGATGGACGACTTGGAGACGCCCAGGATGGCCACTTCCGGTGCATTGACGATCGGGGTGAACGCGGTGCCGCCGATGCCACCCAGCGAGCTGATCGAGAAGCAGCCGCCGCTCATGTCGGCCGGGCCCAGCTTGCCGTCGCGCGCCTTCTTGGCCAGTTCGCCGGTTTCCTGCGCGATCTGCACCACGCCCTTCTTGTCCACGTCGCGGATCACCGGCACGACCAGGCCGTTCGGCGTGTCAGCGGCGAAGCCGATGTGGAAGTACTTCTTCAGGGTCAGGTTTTCACCGCTGGCATCGAGCGAGGCGTTGAACTCCGGGAACTTCTTCAACGCCGCGGCGCTGGCCTTGATCAGGAAGGCGAGCATGGTCAGCTTGATGCCGGCCTTCTCGTTCTCCTTGTTCAGCGCCACGCGCAGGGCTTCCAGGTCGGTGATGTCGGCCTGTTCGAACTGGGTCACGTGCGGGATCATCGCCCAGTTGCGGGCCAGGTTCGCACCGGAGATCTTCTTGATGCGCGACAGCGGCTGGACTTCGGTCTCGCCGAACTTGCTGAAGTCGACCTTCGGCCACGGCAGCAGGTTCAGGCCACCACCGGCGGCGACGGCGCCACCGCCGGCAGCCGGCACGCCACCGCTGAGCGCGGCCTTGACGAACTTCTGCACGTCGCCCTTGGTGATGCGGCCGCCCTTCTCGGTGCCGTTGACCTGCAGCAGGTCCACGCCCAGCTCGCGGGCGAACACGCGCACGGCCGGGGTGGCGTACGGCACCTTGGCCGGCAGCACGCCATCGGCGTTGAACTGCACCGGCGGGCTGGACGGGGTGCCGGCCGAGGCGATCTCGCGGGCCGCCAGCTTGTCCGGCTGGGCCGGAACGGCCACCGGCTCGACCTTGGTGGCGGTCTCGGCAGCGGCCGGGGCGGCGGCAGCAGCGGCCTTGCTCGGGGCCGGTGCGGCAGCGCCTTCGGCCTCGATGATGGCGACCACGGCACCCTGCGACAGGGTGTCGCCGACCTTGACCTTCAGCTCCTTGACCACGCCGGCCACCGACGAAGGCACTTCCATGGTCGCCTTGTCGCTTTCCAGCGTCACCAGGCCCTGGTCCTTCTTGACCGTGTCGCCCACGGCGACCAGCACTTCGATGACCGGGATGTCGGTGTAATCGCCGATGTCCGGCACCCGGGCTTCAACCGCACCGCCGCTGGCAGCCGGGGCAGCCGGTGCGGCAGCCGCCGGGGCCGGCGCGCTCTGGGTGGCGGCAGCCGGGGCAGCGGCCTTGGCCGGGGCCGGTGCGGCGGCGGCCGGCGAGGCGGCTTCGCCTTCGGCCACTTCGATCAGCGCCACGACCTTGCCTTCGGACAGGCTGTCGCCGACCTTGACCTTGAGTTCCTTGACCACGCCCGCCACCGACGATGGCACTTCCATGGTCGCCTTGTCGCTTTCCAGCGTCACCAGGCCCTGGTCCTTCTTGACCGTGTCGCCGACGGCGACAAGCACCTCGATTACCGGGATATCGCTGTAGTCACCGATATCGGGGACAAGTGCTTCCTTGATTTCGGCCATGGGGATAACTCCGGCAATCTGGTGTAGGGAAACGTCTATTGTGCGGCCAGCGGGGGCCAGCGCCAACCGTTACAGGTGTTTTCAGTACACACGCAGCCGGGACAGGCTGTTGCCCATGGGTCGGGTGCGCGACCAGTCGGTAGCGTATTGTCCAGGCGATGTCCGCCTCATGTCGCCCATGCGTCAGCGACCGGTTGCCAGGCCTTGCGCAGGCGCGGCAGCGACCACGCGGCATTGGCAGGGCTGGTTGACGGCAACGCGACGACCGGTGGCGGCGCCTCCAGCCGCGGCAGCACCCAGCGCTGGAAGGCCTGCAGTGATGCACCGCCATTGCAGCCGATCAGCGTCAGCTCAGGCAGCGTGGCGATCAGTTCCGGCAGCGCATTGGCCACTTCGGTGCCGCGCACGATGTCCGCATCCAGGCTGCCGCGCCGCTCGCAGCGGCCGATCACATCCCACAGGCCGATGCCCGCAGCGTTCAACGCCTGCAGCCGCGCTGCATAGGGCAGGTCCACGCTGAAACCGCAGATGTCGGCCATCAGCGGCCAGAAGCGGTTGCGCGGATGGGCGTAATACCGCTGCTGCTGCAGCGACGCCACGCCTGGCATCGAGCCCAGCACCAGCACCCTGCAGTCCGCGTTCACCTGCGCTTGCAGGCCGATGCACACCGTTGCTGTGCTCACATCTTCTCCAACTGCATGAATGTCACCGCGTGCCAGAAACCCCATGAATACAGGCATTCCGCACCGGTCGCTGAACAAGGAAAACTATTTTTTGACGTGCGTCGGATTCGATTCATGTTGGGGCGACTACGGTGTGCTCGCCCCGCAACCGGGGGCCCAAAACAAGAAACATTAGGAGATACCCCCATGCGCTCCATCCGTATCCTGAGTCTCGCCCTGCTGACCTCCGCCGCCTTCGCGCCGGCCGCTTTCGCCCAGGACAGCAGCAGCACCGACACCGCGTCGGGCAAGCATTTTGCCGTTGTCGGCGGCATCTCGCTGCTGGAACCGAAGAACGACCCGATCACCGGCGTGAAGAAGACCGATGGTGGCCCGGCGCCGACCGTCAGCTTCAGCTACTACATCAACGACAACTGGGCCGTTGAACTGTGGGGCGCTGCCGACAAGTTCGAAAACAAGTTCAAGGGCCCGAACAACGCCCGCCTGGGCTCGGTCGAGCAGCAGCCGGTCGCGCTGAGCGGCCAGTACCACTTCGGCCAGGCTGACAACGTGTTCCGCCCGTTCGTGGGCGTGGGTTACTACCAGTCGAGCTTCAGCAACGAGAAGCTGGGCAACGGCGCTGACACCGACATCCGCTTCAAGGATGCCAAGGGCGTGATCGGTACCGTCGGCGTGGACATGAACATCAACTCCACCTGGTTCGCCCGTGCCGACGCCCGCTACATGCGCGCCCGCCCGGACGTGAAGGTTGGCGGCGAGAAGATCGGCGAAGCCAAGATGGATCCGTGGACCGTCGGCTTCGGCATCGGCGCCCGCTTCTGATCCAGGCAGCACCTGCTTCACGGATGTAACGCGACGGGCCCTTCGGGGCCCGTCGTCGTTTCCGTCACCCGCGTTCTGTAGAGTCGACTGACAGTCGACTCTACGCACACACAGGACGCGGAGGCCCGATGGACGACCTCGACCTGCTGGTCATCGGTGGCGGCATCAACGGCGCCGGCATCGCCCGTGACGCCAGCGGCCGCGGCCTGCGCGTCCTGCTCTGCGAGCAGCATGACCTGGCCGCACACACCTCCAGTGCCAGCAGCAAGCTGATCCATGGCGGCCTGCGCTACCTCGAACAGGGCGAGTTCGGCCTGGTGCGCAAAGCGCTGGGTGAGCGTGAGACGGTGCGCCGGCAAGCCCCTCACCTGGTCCATCCGCTGCGTTTCGTCCTGCCCTGGGAGCCGCACCTGCGCCCGCGCTGGATGCTGCGCGCGGGACTGTGGCTGTACGACCATCTGCGCCGGCGCAGCCCTGCGTTCCCCGCATCGCACGCACTGGACCTGCAACGCGATCCGCTCGGTCGCTGGCTCTCCCCCTCGTTGCGGCACGGCTTCAGCTACGCCGATGCGCAGGTCGATGACGCGCGGCTGGTGCTGCTCAACGCCCTGGATGCCGCGCAGCGCGGCGCACAGGTGCGGGTCCGCAGCCGCTGCGTCGACCTGCGCCCCGTGCAGGGCCGATGGCAGGCCGTTCTGGAATCCGCCGATGGCCAGCCGCACCCGGTGACGGCGCGCGCCGTTGTCAATGCGGCTGGTCCGTGGGCCGGTGGCCTGCTGGAACAGATGCAGGGGCGCGGCGATGGCCCCGCGCTGCGCCTGGTGCAGGGCAGCCACATCGTGATGCGGCGCCCCTGGCCCAGCGACAGCGCCTGCCTGCTGCAGCAGCCCGATGGGCGCGTGGTGTTCCTGCTGCCCTTCGCCCACGACCACCTGCTGGTCGGCACCACCGACACCGACTATCGCGGTGACCCGGCGCGCTGCAGCGTGCTCCCTGCGGAGGTGACGTACCTGTGTGATGCGGCCAATCGCTACCTGCGTGATCCCATCGCAGCGGAAGACGTGGTCTGGCGGTTCGCTGGCGTACGCCCGTTGCTGGCCGATCCCGATCCGCGTGCGGCACGACTCAGCCGTGATTACCGTCTGCAGCTGCAGTCCCACCCGGCACCGGCGCTGCATGTGCTGGGCGGCAAGCTGACCACCTACCGGGTGCTGGCCGAGGAGGCGCTGGAGCTGCTGCGGCCAGCGCTGCCACAGATGGGGCCGGCGTGGACGGCAGGCGGAGACCCGCTGCCGGGCAGCGACTGGGGCGACGCCACGCAGGCGTGCTCGCGCCTGCAGTCACTGGCACCGTGGTTGCCGAGCGGGATCGCACAGCGCTGGGCCGGGGCCTACGGCAGTCGCAGCGCGGAACTGCTGCAGGGTGTACAGGGCCTGCACGACCTTGGCGAGGCGTTTGGCGGCGGCCTGCATGCCTGCGAAGTGGACTTCCTGCGCAGGCATGAGTGGGCGCTCGACTCCGACGATGTGCTGTGGCGCAGGAGCAAGCTGGGGTTGCGGCTGGATGCTGCACAGGTGGCACGGCTGCAGGCGTGGATGGAGGGTCGGAGCCCGACTCCACGGAAAGGGCTCTGACCCCCGTGTTGCCACGTGTGCCAACCAAGGTTGGCAGCTACCAGGGCAGCCGCGCGCGACGCGATCGATGCATTAGGATTTCCCCATCGCCATCGGAGACGCTGCATGACGCCCCGCTACGTGCTGGCCATCGACCAGGGCACCACCAGTTCGCGCGCGATCCTGTTCGACCGCGCCGGCGACATCGTCGGCAGCGCACAGCGCGAGTTCGCGCAGATCTTCCCGCATCCCGGCTGGGTCGAGCATGACCCGCGCGAGATCCTCACCAGCGTCTATGCCACGTTGACCGAACTGCTCAGCCGCGGGCAGATCGACCCGCGCCATATCGCCGCACTGGGCATCACCAACCAGCGCGAAACCACCGTGGTCTGGGACCGCGCCACCGGCCAGCCCATCCACAACGCCATCGTCTGGCAATCGCGGCAGAGCCACGCCATCTGCGAGCGGCTGAAGTCCGAAGGGCATGAAGCGCTGATCCGCGAACGGACCGGCCTGTTGATCGATGCGTATTTCTCCGCGACCAAGGTGCGCTGGATCCTCGACCACGTGGAAGGTGCGCAACAGCGCGCCGAGCGTGGCGAGCTGCTGTTCGGCACCATCGACAGCTGGCTGGTGTGGAACCTCAGTGGCGGCCAGGCGCATGTGACCGACTACAGCAACGCGGCGCGCACCCTGTTGTTCAACATCCACACGCTGGACTGGGACGACGACCTGCTGGCCCTGCTCGACATCCCGCGCGTGATGCTGCCGCAGGTGCGCGACTCCAGCGCGGTGTACGCGCATACCCGGCCGCAGTTCTTCTTCGACCACCCGATCCCGATCGCCGGCATCGCCGGTGACCAGCAGGCCGCGCTGTTCGGCCAGGCCTGCTTCCAGCCGGGCATGGTCAAGAACACCTATGGCACCGGCTGCTTCATGCTGATGCACACCGGTACGCAGGCGGTGCGCTCGCGCAATGGCCTGTTGACCACCATTGCCTGGGGCCTGGACGGGCGCGTGGAGTACGCACTGGAAGGTTCGATCTTCATCGCCGGCTCGGTGGTGCAGTGGCTGCGCGACGGGCTGCGCATGATCGAACGCGCCAGTGACAGCCAGGCACTGGCCGCGAAGGTGCCCGACAGTGGCGGCGCCTACCTGGTGCCGGCGTTCGTCGGCCTCGGTGCGCCCTATTGGCGCAGCGATGTGCGCGGTGCGATGTTCGGGCTGACCCGTGGTACCCGCAAGGCGCATTTCGTGCGCGCGGCGCTGGAAGCGATGGCCTACCAGACCCGCGACGTGCTCGATGCGATGCAGTCCGATGCCGGTATCGCATTGAGCGAACTGCGCGCCGATGGCGGCGCGATCGGCAATGACTTCCTGGCCGGTTTCCAAGCGGACATTCTCGGTGTGCCGCTGCTGCGGCCGCGGCTGACCGAAACCACCGCACTGGGCGCGGCCTACCTGGCCGGGCTGGCGGTAGGGTTCTGGTCCAGCCGTGAACAGATCGCCGCGCAGTGGGGGCTGGACAGGCGCTTCGAGCCGCAGATGGACGCGGCCCGGCGCGAGCGGCTGTACGCGGGATGGCAGCAGGCCGTCGCTGCCACCCTCGCCTTCCACGTCGATTGAGGGTAATGCCGGCCGCTGGCCGGCAGCCCCGTGATCTTCGCAATGCCCGGTGATTGCCGGCCAGCGGCCGGCACTACCGTACGGTCAGAACGCCGGCAGCACCGCGCCCTGGTACTTGGTCTCGATGATCGCCGCGCAGTGGGGCTGGATGGACGCGGCCCGGCGCGAGCGGTTGTACGCGGGATTGAGGGTAGTGCCGGCCGCTGGCCGTCAGCCCCGTGATCTTCGCAATGCTCTGTGAGTGCCGGCCAGCGGCCGGCACTACCACACGGTCAGAACGCCGGCAGCACCGCGCCCTGGTACTTGGTCTCGATGATCGCCGCGCAGTGGGGGCTGGATGGACGCGGCCCGGCGCGAGCGGCTGTACGCGGGATGGCAGCAGGCCGTCGCTGCCACCCTCGCCTTCCACGTCGATTGAGGGCAGTGCCGGCCGCTGGCCGGCAGCCCCGTGATCTTCGCAATACCCGGTGATTGCCGGCCAGCGGCCGGCACTACCGTACGGTCAGAACGCCGGCGGCACCGCGCCCTGGTACTTGGTCTCGATGATCGCCGCGCAGTGGGGACTGGATGGACGCGGCCCGGCGCGAGCGGTTGTACGCGGGATTGAGGGTAGTGCCGGCCGCTGGCCGGCAGCCCCGTGATCTTCGCAATGCTCTGTGATTGCCGGCCAGCGGCCGGCACTACCACACGGTCAGAACGCCGGCAGCACCGCGCCCTTGTACTTGGTCTCGATGAAGGCCTTCACCTGCGGGCTGGTCAGCGCCTTGGCCAGCTTCTGCACGCGGGCGTCGTCCTTGTTGTCCGGGCGCGCGACCAGGAAATTCACGTACGGCGAATCCTTGCTCTCGATCGCCAGCGCGTCCTGGGTCGGGTTGAGGCCGGCATCCAGCGCGTAGTTGGTATTGATCAGCGCCAGGTCGACCTGGTCCAGCACGCGCGGCAGCATCGCCGAATCCAGCTCGCGGAACTTCAGGTTCTTCGGGTTGGCGGTGATGTCGCGCTGGGTCGACAGTGCGTTGGTCGGGTCCTTCAGCTGAATCACGCCGGCCTTGTGCAGCAGGATCAGCGCGCGGCTGTTGTTGCTCGGGTCGTTCGGGATCACCACGTCGGCACCTTCGCGCAGCTCGGCCAGCGACTTGACCTTGCGCGAGTAAGCGCCGAACGGCTCGATATGCACGCCGATCACCTTCACCAGGTCGGTCTTGCGGTCGCGGTTGTACGCATCCAGGTACGGCTCGGTCTGGAAGTAGTTGGCGTCCACCTGCTTCTGCACCAGCTGGTCGTTGGGTTGCACGTAGTCATTGAACACGCGCACGTCCAGGTCCACGCCTTCCTGCTTGAGGACCGGCTTGACCACCTCGAGGATCTCGGCGTGCGGCACGGCCGTGGCGGCCACCACCAGCTTCTGCGAGGGCTCGCCGGACGTGCCGCAAGCGGTCAGGGCCAGCGCCGCGGCGAGCAGGGGCAACAACAGGGTCTTCTTCATGGGGGACGGGATTCTCGGGGGGAGTGTCAGGAGGGTTCGTAGTTGCTCAGCGCCAGCTCAAGCAGCGCCTTGGCCTGCTCACGCAGCATCATCGGCTCGACGATCTCGGCATCCGATCCATAGTGCAGCACGTCCATCAGCAACTCGCGCGAGACGCTGTACGGCACCTTCAGCTCATAGCGGCCGTCGGCCAGGAAGCGGCCCTGCTGCTTGGAATGCCAGTGCTCGTCGGCCACCCAGCGCGCGGCCTTGGCGCTGAACAGGATGGTCGCCCACCCCTTCGGCGCACCGGAGAAAATGCCGTAGCTGGCGCCGAGCTGCTCGTCCAGCTCGCTGTCGGCGACGTCGCGGGCGGTGCTATCGACCACCCGTGCCTTGTGGATGCGGTCCACTGCAAAACTGCGCAGGGCCTCGCGGTCGTGGTCCCAGGCGTCCAGGTACCAGTTGTCGCGGTAGTGGGTCAGGCGCTGCGGCGAGACCGTGCGCTTGGTCGGCTCGTCGGTGGAACGGGCGCGGTACTCGAATGCCAGCTGGCGACGCTCCAGCACGGCCGAAGCGACGCTGCGGAAGCTGCCCTCGTCGAACTTGCGGCCGCGATGCGGGATCACCCGCACGCGGTCGACCGGCCAGCTGGAGACGCCCGCCTGGGCGGCCAGCAGGCTCTCGATGCGCTGCTGCAGCGGTGCCAGCACCGAGGACAGCACGCCACCGCCGGTACGCGCCAGCAGGTGCTGGGAGGCCAACAGCGCATGTAGCTCCTCCGAGCTGAGCCATAGGCCGGGCAGCTCGAAGCGATCGCTCTCGTCGGCCTGGTAGCGGAAGCCCGCCTCGCCGTCGCCCTCGATCGGTGCCATCAGCGCGTCGCGCAGGAAGGCCAGATCGCGGTACACGGTGGCACGGGAACAACCGAGCTTGTCCTGCAGGGTCGCCACCGTGACCGGATAGCGCGCGGACTTGAGCAGACGATGCAGGGCGGTGATGCGTTCGTATCGGTCCATGCCCCCGATTATGTCCGAGTCGCGGGTCTTGTGTGGGACGTTTGGGCTATCGTGGTCGCCCCCACCCCATGGAATGCCCGATGCGCCGGTTGCCCGCCCTGTCCCTGCTGGCCTGCCTGCTGCTGGCCGCCTGTGATCGCGCGCCCGCGCCGGCCGGCACCGCGGCCCCCGTGCCAGCCGCCGACCCGGCGCAGGCGGTGCTGGGCGCCAGCCAGCGTTTCGCGGCCCTGCGCAGCTTCCACGCCGAACTGGAGGTCCTGGGCACACCGCAGCCGGTGCGCAGCGCCATGGATTTCGCCGCGCCCGATCGATTCCGGGTGCAGACCCCGGCCGGTCCGCAGACCATCATCGGCGACACCCTGTTCCTGCAGGCCGACGGCGCGATCCGCCAGGTACCGACACCGCCCGGCATGCTGGAGCAATGGCGCAACCCGCTGCCGGCCGACGCCCTGCCGGCCGATCTGCAGGCCGAAGACCTCGGCAGCCAGGCGCTGGACGGGGTCCAGACCCGTCACTACCGGCTGCGCGGTGCCCAACCCGGCGAACGCCTGGAATACTGGGTGGATGCCCAGGGCCTGCCGCGGCAGATCGTGCGCAGTGGCAGCAGCCATGGCCGCAGCTTCCAGCTGCGACTGCGCTATTCGCGCTTCAACGACCCGGCATTGCACGTCGATCTGCCCTGAATAGGGGATCGCAGCAACGCTTGCTGAAGCGCGCATTGGATCGATTCGGACCGCCATCACGCTTCCAGTATCATCACCGGCTGTCAACCGTTCCGGAGAACCCTCGATGTCCCTGCGCGTGTCCCTGCTGGTCCCCCTGCTGCTGTGTGCGCCGCTCGCATACGCGCAGGATGCCTCCGAGCTGGCGGCGATGTCCTCGCCGTGGAGCGGCAGCGGCGGCGAGCTCGGCTTTGCGTCGGCACGCGGCAACAGCAGCACCGAGAGCTTCAACGGCCGCTTGCGCCTGCGTTACACCGACGGCGACTGGGTGCACAGCATGGACCTGTTCGGCCTGCGCTCCAGCTCCAAGGTGACCGAGACGAATGACGACGGCACCACCACCCGTCGCAACAACACCACTGCCAACCGCTACACCGGCAGCGCCGGCAGCGCGCTGCAGCTGGGCGAGCACCGCCAGCTGACCGCCACGGTGCGTACCGAGCGCGACGACTTCGCCACCTACGACCGCCAGAGCTCGTTCGGTCTGGGCTATGGCACCCGCCTGTGGAACACCGAGCGCTTCTCGTTCGACGCGCAGATCGGCCCCGGTGTGCGCCGCACCCACAGCACCGAAGACGACCGCACCCGCACCGGCCTGATCGGCCGTGGCCTGTTCGACATGAAGTATTCGCTGACCGACAACACCGACCTGGTCAACACCCTGCTGGTCGAGTCCGGTTCGTACAACACCTTCGGCCAGAACGACTTCGGTGTCTCGGTGAGCATGAACGAGCACCTGGCGCTGAAGGCCGGCTGGCAGGCGCGTTACAACAGCGACGTCGCCGAGGACAAGCGCAAGACCGATACGCTGACCACGATGAACGTGGTCTACAAGTTCAAATAAGCAGAACGGGCGCCCAGGGCGCCCGTTCCTCTTTCGGTAGTGCCGGCCGCTGGCCGGCAACTGCATTCAACTGGGGCACGCGGTTGCCGGCCAGCGGCCGGCACTACCGGCGATGGCTCAGACGTTCAGCAGTTCGCCGGCACCGGCCTCCAGCAGCATCTTCGCCACGCGCTGGCCGAGCGCCTCCGGGTCGCTGCCCGGGCCCACCGCCTCGGCGCGCACCGCGCGGCCATCGCTGGCACTGCCGACCAAGCCCTGCAGGTGCAGGTCGTCGCCCTGCCACTGCGCGATGGCCGCCACCGGCACATGGCAGCTGCCATGCAGCGCGCGGTTCATTGCCCGCTCGGCTTCCACGCAGGCGCGCGTGGCTGCGTCATCAAGCGTGGCGAACAGCGCCCGCAGGCGCGCATTGCCGCCATCACATTCCACCGCGACGGCGCCCTGTGCCGGCGCCGGCAGCCACTGTGGCGGCTGCAGGCGCGCGACGATGCGTGCGCCCAGGCCGAGGCGCTCCAGCCCGGCCACGGCCAGCACGATCGCGTCGTAGCCACCATTGTCGAGCTTGGCCAGGCGCGTGTTGACGTTGCCACGCAGGTCCAGCAGCTGCAGGTCCGGGCGCAGCGCGCGCAGCTGGGCCTGGCGGCGCAGCGACGAAGTACCGACCCGGGCACCGATCGGCAGCGCGTCCAGCGAGGCATACAGGTTAGAAACAAAGCCATCGGCCGGATCGTGGCGGGGCAGGATTGCCGGCAGCGCGAACGGCTCGTCCAGTTCCATCGGCACATCCTTCAGCGAGTGCACCGCGCAGTCGGCCTCACCGCGCAGCATGGCCAGCTCCAGTTCCTTCAGGAACAGGCCCTTGCCACCGATCGCGGCAAGCGAGCGATCAAGCACCTCGTCACCGCGGGTGCTCATCGGCACCAGTTCCACATGCACGCCGGGATGGGCCTGGCGCAGGCGGTCGGCGACGTGTTCGCTCTGCCAGAGGGCGAGCGGGCTCTTGCGGGTGGCGATGCGGACGGTTTCCATCCGGTCATTATCGCGCCTTCGGCGCGGATACGGCCAACGGCGGAGCCCCTCGTGGCTGGGGGTATCAAAGCAGAAGCCGTGCTTGGCCGGGGCGGTGGGGTCATGCAGGGACGCCGTGAACCCATCCCTGGGGCTTGGCCGCGGCATCCATGCCGCGGACACCCCGTATGACCCCACCGCCCCGGCCTTTGACAGTGTCCGTGTGCGCCAGCCACGGAAGATCAAAAGAAAAATGAAGAAGCAAAGGCAACAGCCGACGGCTTCCGGGGTCAGATCCCTTTTCCTGCGGAAAAGGGATCTGACCCCTCTTCCCCCACCCGATAACACCAATGCTCTTGCTGTCCGATGCGGTAGACAACGGACGGGTTGGGCCGGGGTGGGGTGGCGGGACCGTTGGCGCCATGGGCCCGAGGCATGCCTCGGGCGGGTTGGGCAGGACGCCCAACCCCGGACTTGCCGCGTGCGCAGGACAGCGCACACGAGCAAGGCGCCATCGAGCCCCCATGGATGGGTTTACGGCGTGTCCCGCCGCCCCACCCCGGCCCGACCCAGCACGTAGAAACAACGAGACATGACCCGCTGTTGCTGTTGCTGTTGCTGTTGCAGTTGACTTCACAGCAGTCGCGGCCGCAGGCCGCGCGGGACCACTCACAGATGCCGCAGTTCCTGCTTCAGCGTCGCCACGCAGCGGCGGCTCACTTCCAGCGGCTGCTTGCCATGCCGCAGCACCGCCTGCACCTGCCCGCCCGAGCCACGACGCAGTTCCACCAGCTCGTGGCGTGCCACCAGGCAATTGCGATGGATGCGGATGAAGCGGCTGGCGAACTCCTCCTCCAGCGACTTCAGCGATTCCTCGATCAGGTGCTCGCCGCGTGCGTGGTGCACCACCACGTACTTCTCCTCGGCCTGCAGGTAGTGGATGTCGTCCAGCGGAATCAGGCGCAGGCTGCCGCGCAGGCGCGCGCACAGCACGCTGCGTGCCTGTTGCCCGCTGTGCGCCTGGGGCTGGCCATCGCGGCCGGCCAGGAATGTGCGTGCACGTGCAATCGCCGCCGCCAACCGTTCGGCACGCACTGGCTTCATCAGGTAGTCGATCGCCGCGGCCTCGAACGCCGACAGCGCATGCGCGTCATACGCGGTGCAGAACACCACGGCCGGCCGCGGTTCGAAGCTGGCCAGGTGGCGGGCCGCTTCCAGGCCATCCAGCCCGGGCATCGCGATATCCAGCAGGACCAGGTCCGGCTGCAGCGCCGCGCACGCGTGCAGGGCCTGCTCGCCGTTGCCGGCCTCGGCCACCACGTCCACGCCTTCCTGTGCCGCCAAAAGGCTGCGCAGGCGCTCGCGCGCCAGTGGTTCGTCATCGGCGATGACTACCCTCACGATCGTTCCCTCACTGGATCGGCACTGTCACCTGGCAGGCATAGTAGCCCTCGCTCCAGCCAGCCGTCATCCGCGCGGCGCTGCCGAAGCGCCAGGCCAGCCGATGGCCGATGCTGTGCTGGGCATGGCCGGCGCCCCGCGCCAGCGCCAGCCCCGGTGCCTGCGGATCGGGCGCCGGGTTGCGCACGCGGATCTGCAGCGCGTTGCCCTCGCGCGCCAGGTGCAGCTCGATGGTGCCGCCTTCGGGCAGGCGCGAGATGCCATGCAGCACGGCGTTCTCCACCAGCGGCTGCAGTACCAGCCTCGGCAACGGCAGATCCCACGGCAGCGGTTCCTCGCGCTGCCAGCGCACCTGCAGGCGTTCGCCCAGGCGCAGCGATTCGATCGACAGGTAGCGCTCGGCCAGCTCGCATTCGTCGCGCAGGGTGGAATCACCCTCGCCTGCGCCCAGCGCCGCACGGAACAGATCGGACAGGTCGAGCACGGCACGCTCGGCCACCGCCGGGTCCCGATGCAGCAGGCTGGCGATCAGGTTCATGCTGTTGAACAGGAAATGCGGGCGGATGCGCGCCTGCAGCGCATCGGCCTGCGCGCGCGCATTGGCCTGCACCTGGGCCGCCCAGCGGTCGCTGACATAGAAGTAACGCAGCGCCAGCGCGCTGATCAGCGCGGTGGTGGCGGCGCTGCCGAGGGTGAAGCGCCAGAAGCTGATGCCGTTGGCGAAACTGTCACCCAGCACCGCGTACAACGCGTGCACGATGCCGGCGCAGACCACCGCGATCAGGGTTGCCAGCGCGATCGCGGCAACGGCGCCCAGTACCTGCGGCAGCCTCGACAGCGCCTTCCGCAGCACGCACAGGCTGGCGGCCACTGCCAGCGCCAGCCACAGCGCGAAGCCGCTGGCCGACAGCAGTTCGCCAACGGTCCAGTGGCGGCTGCCATCCGGCGCAAGCGCCAGCACCACCACCACCAGCTCGGCCAGGCCCAGCATCGCCGCCAGCCGTGGCAGGCGGCACAGTTCCGGCATCCACGGCGATGGGCTGGCCGGGGGCATGGCTCAGGCCGCGCCCAGCCGTTCCTGCAGCCAGTCACCCAGCGCCTGGATTTCTTCGGCACAGACCTGGTGGGCCATCGGGTAGCTGTGCCACGCCACGTCCAGGCCCAGCGTGCGCAGCGCCTGTGCGCTGTGCGCGGCGACGGCCTGCGGGATCACCGGGTCGCCACTGCCATGGGCCATGAACACCGGCACCTGCACGGCACCTTCAGCGCGACGGGCACTGTCGGCCTCGGGAAGATAGGTGGACAGGGCGATCAGGCCGGCCAGTGGCGCGGTGCGCGCCAGCGCGGCGGTCAGGATGATCGCCCCGCCCTGCGAGAAGCCGGCCAGGAAGATCTTCTCCGCCGCGATGCCACGCTCGATCTCGCGCGCGATCAGCGCGTCCAGCTGCACTACCGATTCCTGGACGCCGGCCATGTCGGCACGCGACCGGAAGTCCATGCCGACGATGTCGTACCAGCCGCGCATCGGCACGCCGTTGTTGATCGTGATCGGCCGCACCGGTGCGTGCGGGAACACGAAGCGCAGCGCCGGCCAGTGCGGCCGCACCAGTTCCGGCACGATCGGCGCGAAATCGTGGCCATCGGCGCCGAGGCCGTGCAGCCAGATCACCGACCACTGCGGCGAGGCGCCGGTTTCCTGTTCCACCGTTTGCAGCATGATGCGGCTCCGTCAAGTTCGAGCCGCATTATGCCGCTGGCGTGGGGCAATCAGTACAGCGGCGGGTGCTCGGCCGCTTCCCGCCGCAGCTGGGCGGCGCGGACCAGTACCGGCGGCGGGATGTTCTCTTCGGGAATGTCCAGCAGGCCCAGGCGATGCAGGAAGGCGCCCGGCCCCCGCGAGGAGGTCAGCGCCACCACCGGAATGGCCAACACCATGCCGATCACCACCGGCGCCATCCACGCCGCCAGCGACGGCGACACGGCCCAGGCCAGCACGCCCATGAAGGCGCCGAACACACCCAGGCCGCCATAGCCACGGATCAGCGCCATCCACGAGATGCCGCCGTCGTCGCGCTGCTGCGCGTCCCAGCCCGAGTCGCGGCCGGACAGCACCTCGGCCACGCCGCGCGACTGCACGTACATCACCACCGGCGCCATCAGCGCGGCCAGCACGGTTTCCACCAGCATCGACACGAAGGCGCGGATCGCGCCGCCACAGCCCCGGCGGTCGACCGGGTCCAGCAGCATCGCCAGGTAGCCCAGGACCTTGGGCAGCAGCAGCACTGCCATGGTGGCGGCAAACAGCCGCACCACCTGTTCTTCGTCCTGCGCGCGCCAGTACACGCTGGGCGACAGGTGCAGCAGGGCATTGAAGTCGATGCCCTCCTGGAACAGCGGGATGGCGATGCCGATCAGCATCAGCATCGCCCACATCGGTGCGGTGAAATAGTGGCCGATGCCGATCAGCATGTGCGTGCGGCTGATCCAGTGCAGGCCGCGGCTGCCGACCACCTTGCCGTGCTGCAGGTTGCCCTGGCACCAGCGGCGGTCGCGCACCAGCAGGTCGGTCAGCGTCGGCGGGCCTTCCTCGTAGCTGCCACCAAGGTAGGGCACCATGTGCGCGGCCCAGCCGCCACGGCGCATCAGTGCCGCTTCGACGAAGTCGTGGCTGAGCACATGGCCGCCGAATGGCTTGCGTCCTGGCAGCGCCGGCAGGCCGGCGTGGTCGGCGAAGGCGCGGGTGCGGATGATCGCGTTGTGGCCCCAGTAATTGCTTTCGGCGCCATGCCACCACGCCACGCCACGGGCGATCACCGGGCCATACACGCGCCCGCCGAACTGCTGCATGCGCGCGAACAGGGTGCGGCCACCGATCACCGACGGCAGGGTCTGGATCAGGCCGACGTCGGCGTTGTGCTCCATGCCGGCCACCAGGCGCACGATGCTGTCGCCGGTCATCAGGCTGTCGGCATCCAGGATCAGCATCTGCGGGTAGGCGCCGCCGAAGCGACGCACCCAGTCGGCGATGTTGCCGGCCTTGCGCCCGGTGTTGTCACCGCGGCGGCGGTAGAACAGGCGGGCCTGGCCGTCCGGCACCCGGTCGCGCAGTTCGGCGAACACCTGTTCCTCGGCAGCGGCGATGTCGGCGCGGCGGGTATCGCTGAGCACGAAGAAATCGAAGCGGTCGAGCTGGCCGGTGGCCGCCACCGACTCATAGATCGCCTGCAGGCCGGCCAACAGGCGGCGCGGATCCTCGTTGTAGGTCGGCATCAACAATGCGGTACGGCTGTGCACGGCCGGCAACGGTTTGTCCGGGTCGATGCCGAGGCGATAGCCGCGGTCGAACACCGCGGTCAGGAAGCCGGCCAGCGCGCTGGCAAAGGACAGCGCGATCCAGGCGAACAGGCCGACGAACAGCACCAGCAGGCAGGCTTCGAGCACGCTGATGCCATTGGCCGACAGCACCCGCCACATCATCCGCGTGGCCACGGCGGTCATCCCGAGCGTGCCACCGAAGATGTACAACCGACGCAGGCCGATCAGGCGTGGCGAGGTGCGGTGCCGCCGGACCTTCAGTGCGCCTTGGCGCAGGGTCTGCTCGGGCATCGGCAATGGCGATTCCGCGGGCAGCAGCGCCCAGCCGGCATCACGCCGGGGCGATTCTGCTTCCGCCTGGATGGTCTGCACCCCCATCGACACCTACTCCGCGCCGTCGGCACGGCCGGCCGTCCCGGCCGGGCTGCATGCACCAAGGTTCCCGGCGCGCTTTCCCGGCGCCCGCACTTGTCCTGGCTGTGTCGGCCCGGGGCCGCACAGTCGATGTCTGTCACTACCGGAACCCACACGATCTCCAACGGGGCGGAATCGAAAATGCGGCCCAGTCTAGGGCGCCAAATGTAAGCCGGGTGCGAAGGCCTACGCCGGGATTTCTCCCCATTCAGCTAATAGCAGGCGATCACGTCGCGGGACGGCCAGATGTCACTCCATCCGCGCCGGCACTGGATCGTAACAAATGAGAACGGGTATCATTCAAAAACCAGGCAGGTCACCGTCTTCCGCACGGCCGCGACCCACCCAGCTGCGCCGGTCCGCACCGCGCGCCCGACGACCCACGGAAGGGTAGCTGCCTGCTGTCTGCTGCGCCTGCTGCTTCCATCGGGTCACCCTACCTCCCATGGAAGCCGTCATGTCCCTGCTGTCCCGTTCCCCCCGCGCGCGCCTGCCGCGCACCCGCCTGGCCAGCGCCCTGGCCACCGCCTGCCTGCTGGCCCTGCCCGTCCTGGCCGCCGCCGAGGCCAGCGCCGAGGCCTCCCCCCAGGACCTGGACGCCGTGGTGGTCACCGCCTCCGGCAGCCAGCAGTGGATCAAGGATGCCCCGGCCAGCATCAGCGTGATCAGCCGCGAGGACATCGAGCGCCAGCCGGTGCCCGACCTGGCCACCCTGCTCAGCCGTGTTCCGGGGGTGACCGGTGGCCTCAGTGCAGTCGGCGAGCAGTCCAAGATCAAGCTGCGCGGCATGCCGTCCAACTACACGCTGGTGCTGGTGGACGGCAAGCGCATGGGCAGCTCGGCCTCGACCCACTACCGCCCCGATCTCGGCCGCCAGGACCTGAACTGGATCGCGCCCGAGCAGATCGAGCGCATCGAAGTGGTACGTGGACCGATGTCCTCGCTGTACGGCTCCGACGCCATGGGCGGGGTGATCAACATCATCACCCGGCGCATCGGCGACGCCTGGACTGGCAGCGCCACCCACAGCCTTACCCGCCCCGGTGACAGCAAGCGCGGCGATACCCAGCAGATCGGCGCGACCTTCTCCGGCCCGCTGGGCGAGCGCTTCGGCCTGCGCATCGGTGCCAACAGCATGCGCCGTGATTCGGACCAGTCCAACGGCGGCATCTATGGCAACGCCTACGCCGGCGAGAAGGACCGCAATGTCGATGCCCTGCTGCAGTGGACGCTCAGCGACGCACAGACGCTGTCGCTGGAGGCGGGCCATGGCGTGCAGCAGGCCTTCATCGATGCGTCGCTGGAAAAGCAGGACGAAGGCGCCTGGGGTGCCAGTGAGCTCAAGCGCAGCTCGCTGGCGCTCAACCACGATGGCAGGTGGCGCTTCGGCACCTCCAGGCTCAGCGCGTACTGGACCGAATACACGAACGACATTGGTGCCACCGGCCGTTCCGAGGCCACCGATACGATCATCGAAGGCAGCCTGACCACGCCATTCACCCTGGGCGTTGAACATCAGTTCGCAGCGGGTGGGCAGTGGAAGCGCCAGCAGCTGACCAACACCGACACCATCGGCCGCGCGCCGATCGACTACGCCGGCAACGCGGTGAGCGGCTCCAATCTGGACGTGGATACCTGGGCGCTGTTCGTCGAGGACGAACTGAAGCTGCACCGCACCCTCGCCCTCACCGTGGGCGCGCGCCTGGACCATCACCCGCAGTTCGGCGGCCACGTCAGCCCGCGTGCCTACCTGGTCTGGCACCCGGCCGAACAGTGGACGATCCGCGGTGGTGTCTCCAAGGGCTTCCGCGCGCCCAGCCTGACCGAGAACTCAGCCAGCGCGGCTACCCAGTCCGGCGGCCGCGGCTGCACCTCGCTGATCCCGCTGGGCTATACCCGCGGCGGCTGTTACATGGCCGGCAACCCGGACCTGGATCCGGAAACCAGCACCAACCGCGAGATCGGCATCAGCTTCGACAATGACCTGATCGATGCCGGGGTGACCTATTTCCATACCGACTTCCGCAACAAGATCGAGTACGCGCCCCTGGGCCTGTTCAACGGCCTCTGGTGGACGCGCATGAGCAACGTGCAGCGCGCGCGCACCAGTGGCATGGAAGGCAATTTCAACGTCCGCTTCGGCGAGCAGTGGCGCTGGCGCACGTCGGCGACCTGGATGAAGGAAGCCAGGAACCTGACCACCGGCCGCGACCTGATCGATACGCCGGAATTCTCCGGCTATTCGTCGCTGGACTGGACGCCCGGCACGGTGTTCTCCAGCAGCCTGTCGGCGCAGTACACCGGCAGGCAGGCCGGCACCGCCACGACCTTCCTCAAGGCCTACACCCTGTATGACCTGACCGCGGCATGGAACGTCAACGAGGTGCTGACCCTGCGCGGTGGCGTCAGCAACCTGGCGGACAAGAAGCTGTATGCAGAGGGCTCCACCGACTACTTCGTCGCCGGGCGCAGCTACTTCCTCAGCATGACCGCGCGGTTCTGACCGGCAGCTCGCGCCGTGATCGCGCTGGCGACCTGCCAGCGCGATCGACGGTGTTGCGGGTTACTCGCTTTCCAGCGCGGCCGGTGCCGCGTCGCGCGTGGCGGCCGTGCGTGCACGGTCCATCGCCACCGCCAGTTGCTGGCGTGCGAGCAGTTGTTGTGCCTGCACCACTTCAGGTGTCGGCAGGAGCACCGGTCCCGGTGCGTTTTCCGGTGTAGCAGGTGTGGTCATGCAACCTCCATGGACATCCCGCCGCCGCACGGGTCCAACCGGGGCGGCAGCGGAACTGCGCACCCTAACCTAAAAACGAGGCAGGCGGGTGACGGTGCGGCACCCGGCCGCACGACGTGGAACATGGCACGCGTCACATTTTTGACGGCAGCCCTTGGATCCTGAATAGGACTTGCCTTATCATGAAAACGTTTTCTCACAGGGATGTTTCCCCAAAATGAATACCACTGACCTGTCCCAGTTCAGCCCGAAGTGGCAGTTCCGCTTCAACTTCTTCCGCCAGCATGGCGCCCCCAAGAATCCCGGTTTCAAGCAGGCCTGGAAGGCGCTGTCGTTCGGTGACCGCCTGAAGATCAACCTGAACTTCTTCGCGTTGTTCTTCGGTGCGATCTACCTGTTGATCCTGGGCATGTGGCGCAAGGCGCTGGTGGTCATCGGCATCAACATCGCGCTGGCCATCATCAGCATGTTCCTTCCCGACGTCGTCGGGCGCATGCTGTTCATCGCGATGAATCTGCTGGTCGCCTCCAGCACCAACTACAGCTACTACCTGGAGAAGGTGGAGGGTCGCGCCAGCTGGAACCCGTTTGAAGGAATGTTCTAAGCCATCAGACCGGCGCAGGGATGCGCGGCAAGGATGCAACCGACGCCCGGCCCCCGCCGGGCGTCTTCATTTGTGCGATCAGGCCGCGCGGCGTGCCACGACCGCCGGCTCGGCCTGCAGCCGGAAGCGCGACACCGCCACCGCCAGCTGCTCGGCCTGCTCCTCCATCGCACGCGCGGCGGCACTGGCTTCCTCCACCAGCGCGGCGTTCTGCTGGGTGGTTTCGTCCATCTGCACCACGGTCTGGTTGACCTGCTCGATGCCGGCCGACTGCTCGCGCGAGGCGGCCGAGATCTCGGCCATGATCTCGTTGACCCGACCGACCTGGCCGACGATGTCCTGCATGGTGCGCCCCGCGCCGTGTACCAGCTGCGCGCCGGCACCGACCTGGGCCACCGAGGCGTCGATCAGCGCCTTGATCTCCTTCGCGGCACCTGCCGAGCGCTGCGCCAGCGCGCGCACTTCACTGGCGACCACGGCGAAGCCACGGCCCTGCTCACCGGCGCGCGCCGCTTCCACTGCTGCGTTCAGCGCCAGGATGTTGGTCTGGAATGCAATGCCATCGATCACCGAGATGATTTCGGCAATGCGCTGCGAGGACGCTTCGATCTGTTCCATGGTGTGCACCACCTGGCTGACCACCTGCCCGCCTTCGCTGGCCACGCCCGCCGCGGAACCGGCGAGGGTGTTGGCCTGCAGCGCATGCTCGGCATTCTGGCGCACGGTGGAGGTCAGCTCTTCCATCGACGCAGCCGTTTCTTCCAGGTTGGCCGCCTGCTGTTCGGTGCGGCGCGACAGGTCGCTGTTGCCGGCCGCAATCTCACCGGCGGCCAGGCGGATGCTGGCCGCCGACTGCTGGATCTGGCCGACAATCTGGGTCAGCTGCTGCACGGTGCTGTTGGCATCGTCGCGCATCACCGCGAACACCCCGTGGAAGTCCCCCTGCATGCGGGTGCTGAGGTCACCGGCGGCGATCGCGCGCAGCAGCGTGGACAGCGCAGCCAGGTTGTGGTCGCTCACCTCCATCATGGTGTTCAGGGTTTCGACCATGCGGCGGAAGTCATGGTCGAAGCGCAGCGCATCACCGCGCACCGCGAAATCACCGGCGGCCGCCGCGGCGGCCAGCTGCTGGATCTGCTCGTTGATCGCGGCCAGGTTGTGCTTGGTGGTTGCCATTGCGGCGGTGAACACCGCCTTCTCGCCCGGCAGCGCTTCCATGTCCACACTGAGGTCGCCCACGGCATAACGCTGCATGACGTCCACCAGGCGCTGGGTGACGGCGTTGCTGGAGGCCACCAGCTGGTTGCTGTCGGCCACCATGCGGCCATATTCGCCCGGGAACGCTGCCGCATCCATGCGGTAGCTGAGTTCACCGGCATCGTGGCGGCGCGCCATTTCGGCCTGCGCAGCCATCACCGACTGCAGCTGGCCGCGCATGCCCTGCATCGCGTCCAGCAGCCGCCCCACTTCGTCATTGCTGCGCGCCGGCAGTGCGCTGTCCAGCTTGCCGGCCGCGACGTCACCGGCCACGCGCACGGCTTCAGCCAGCGGACGGATCGCCAGGCGGCGCAGCAGCACATACACGCCGGCGCTGAGGGTCAGCGCGGCGACCACGCCGACCAGCAGGGTCAGCCACAGCAGCTGGCGCGCTTCTGCCACGATCACCGCGTGCGGCACCACCACGCCCAGCGCGAAGCGCTGCGGGGCGTCGCCCACGCGCAGCGGCACATACACGCGCACGTTGCCGGCCGCATCGGGGCTGAAGGCCTCGAACGGGCGGTCGGCGGCAATCTCGGCCAGCATGCTGCGGGTCAATGCATCACTGCGCGGCTTGCCGATCTCGGCGGCATTGGCCGAGGCCAGCACCACGCCCTTGGGCGAGAGCAGTTCGACACGACCGGCCCCCATCGGCTTCAGCGTGGCCAGGTGCTTCTGCAACGCTGCCAGCGAGAAGTCGACGGTGAACACACCCAGGAACCTGCCGTTCTCGATGATCGGCGTGCTCAGCGTGCTCATCAGCACCTGCTGCCCGGCGATGTCATAGGCATACGGTTCACTGACTTTCGGCAGCTTGTCGCGGCTGGGCCCCATGTACCAGTCACCCGATCCGCTGGCGGTCTCGGTGTAATCGGTCATCACCGACTGCTGCGGCTTGCCCTCCTGCCAGGCCCAGTAGCTCATGTAGCGACCGGTGGCATCGTGCGCCTCGGTGTTGACGAACTCGGCATCCTTGCCGTCGAAGGCATCGGCCTCCCACATGGTGCTCTTGCCCAGCCATTCGGGATGGCTGCGCAGCTGCTCGCCGAGCACCGCCGCCAGGCTGGCGCGGTCGGGCACGTCACCACGGGCGCGCTGGGCCAGCACGCTTTCAACCATGGCATCGTTGCTGGCGAAGGCGGTGCCCAGATCGGCCGCCACCTGGCGCGCTTCGGCGGTCGCCTCGCTGGTCATGGTCTGCCGCGAGGCATTGATCAGGCTGGTGCTGGCCTGGCGATAGATCAGGAACGCGGTCAGGCCGAAGCACAGCAGTGCGATGGCGGCGGTGCCCAGCATCAGCTTGTGGGCGATGCTGCCCGGGCGGCGGGCAGCGGCGGAACGGGAAGAAGGCATGGGAGGGTCCACAAGGCAGTTCAGGACGACCGGCACCCCGAGGGCACCGCGCAGGCGCGCGATCCGTCGCGCAGGCCACCGGCCGCCGGGGGGCCCCGGCGCTGGAAGCGCACCGGGTTAGCGGCCGCCCGCCAACGAGGTTGAGGCAACCCGCCTGGATATTCCTGAATCTGCTCAGGGTCGGGTCAGCGGCCCGTCCCTGCCGACGCCTTCATTCGGCCACGCGGTCCTTGAGCCACTGCGCGCGCGGCAGTACCTCGATGCTGCCGACGGCGTACTGCTGCAGCACCTCGTCCGGCCCGAAGCTCGGCTGCCAGCCCAGCACGCTGCGCAGGCGGGCACTGTCGTAGACGCGGTCGATGCTCAATGGCAATGGCCAGCCACGGCGCTCGAACTCGGCCAGCAGCTGCGGTGCGCGGCGGGCCAGCACGCTGCGCGGATGGGTGGCCAGTTCCAGGCAGTCCTCGCGGCGGAACGGCGTCGGCGCACAGGCGAGGTAGCGTGCGAACCCTGTGCCGTCGTGGTCAAGCAGCAGCGCGGCATGTGCGCTGGCCACATCGCGCGCGTCGATGCCGCGATGCAGGCGGAACATTGCCATGCGTTCGGGCGGCTCGGGGAAACAGCGGCCCATGCGCAGCACGCGAACGCTGAAGCCCGGCGCGGCAGCGGCTTCGGCCAGGGTCTCGGCCTGCAGCTTGGTGCGGTGGTAGATCGTGCGCGGCAGCGGTTCGGTGTCTTCGTCGATCCAACGGCAGCCGCCGGCCACCACCGCGTGGCCGTACAGGGCGGTGGTGCTGGTCAGCACGAAGCGCCGTGCACCGGCGTCGCGCGCCGCCTGCAGCAGGTGTGCGGTGGCCTCCACATTGATCTGCTGGAACACCGTATCCGGCACCAGGCCGACATGCGGGGCATGCAGGGCCGCAGTATGGATGACTGCGTCCACGCCGCGAACCGCACGCGCGACGGCCTGGCGATCGGTGACATCGGCAACGATGCGCGTGGTCGCGAACGGGCTGCGGTCCAGGCCCACCACCTCGTGGGTGGCCGCCAGCGCACCGAAGATCGCGCGCCCGATGCGCCCGGAACTGCCGGTCAACAGAATCTTCATTGAGTCCATTCACTCGAAGCGCCCGGGAACTACCGGGATGCTTCGATTCTAGGCACGCATCCGCGCGTCTGCGAGAGCATGGCCACGCAATGCTGCGTTCATCGTGACGACTTTGCCGGCGCCAGCAGTTGCCGTGCGATGAACAGCGGGTCGTCGCCGCCAGCAATATCGGGCCTTACGCCGGTTCGTTCCCAGTTGCCGCCGGTGCGCAGGTTGATCGGTTGCCGGTCGGGAATGCTGATCTGATAGCCATCGGGCAGCAGCACAGGATCACCAAACATATGCGCGGCACCTCCGCTGCGCGTGCCGACGATGTGGGCACGGCCCAACGCCTGCAGTGAATAGGCAACGAACTCGGCCGCCGAGCCGGTGCGGCGGTCGATCAGCACCACCAACGGTTTCAGGTACGCGGGCAGGCTCGCCGGAGGCAGCGGTACCGGCGTGCGCCGGCCGCGCCGGTCCAGCTGCTGCACCGCGTCGATCTTCGTGTCCAGTAGCGTGCGTACCAGCAGGTCCGCGCTGCCGTCGTCGCCGCCCCCGTTCTGGCGCAGGTCCAGCACCAGCCCATCGGTGTCGGCCAGCAGCGTGAAGGCCGCCGCGAGCTTCGGCCGGGCCAGATCCAGCGGATAGAAGGTGCTCAGCCGCAGGTAGCCGACGTTGCCCTCCAACACCCGGACCTCGCGCACGCCGGCACCATCGACGCGGGCATCGGCGCGCCAGGCCATCAGCCAGTCGTCCTGGCCGGCCGCTGCGTCCACGCGTTCAACGTGGAAGTGGCCGTCGAAGCGGTCCAGGTCCTGGTTCAGGCGTGCACTGAAGGCCACAGGATCGGCACAGCTGCCCGCATAGCGCTGCTGCGCCGCCCAGGTGCGCAGGGCATCGGCGATACGGGCGCCCTCCGCCTCGTCCAGGTACTGCGCCTGCACGGCGCTGGCCGCCGCCTGCAGCACCGCATCCTGCGCCGGGCAGGCCGCGCCCAGCAGCGCACCGAGCATCCAGGAGAACGCCATGACCCACCCTGCATTGAAGATATGTAAGCGCTTATATATCATCCCGGTGATGGATCTCCAACACGCCACGCTGGGCACCCTGCTGCGCGCCCTGCTCGACCAGCTGGACCCTGCGGTGGAGCAGGCCTACCGGGACCTGCAGCTGGACTACCGCCCCCGCTACACGCCGGTACTGCGCACGCTGATGGCACAGGGCCCCAGCCGGATCAAGGACCTGGCACTGGCCTGCGGGCTGAGCCATTCGGCGCTCAGCCAGACGGTGGCGGCGATGGTGCGCGACGGTTGGCTGCACGCCGCCAACGGCGAGGATGGGCGCGAACGCATCCTGGAGCTGAGCCCGCGCGCGCAGCGGGCGCTGCCTGCGCTGCAGGCGCAATGGCAGGCCACCGCGCGTGCGGCGCGCAGCCTCGATGCCGATCTGGGGCAGTCGCTGGAGCAGGTACTGCGCGAAGCGCTTGCCGCGCTCGAACAGCGCCCCTTCGCCCAGCGCCTGCAGGACGCGCGCTGGCGCTGAGGCGCTACTGCTCGGCGGCCATCTCGATTTCGCTGACGAAGGTCCAGCTGCCGTTGGTCACGCGCAGCTCCAGCGTGCGGCATAGCGCGGCCAGCGGCACTGCATTGCCGAGTACATACTCCTCTTCGGTCGAACCCATCACGCCGGCCTGGGTGAAGGGTGCCGACAGCGAGCCGATCGAAACGGCGGCAGTTCCCGGCTCGGCGCACATCACCTCCACCGATGTCGGCGTGACGATGCCCCAGGCCGGGCGCGTCAGGGTGTGCAGGCCGATCCAGTCCACCCGCCGGCGCTGGCCGAGGTCGAGGGTGATGCTGAGGTTGCCGTGCACGCCGACCCAGCCCGCGTCCATCGGATTGCGCGGGTCGCCCACACGGCGGTCGAACAGCTCGTGGCCGCTGCTGTCGGGATAGCTGGCCGCCGGCGCCACGCTGTAGTGGTAGGTGGTCTGCAGCGGATCGACGATGTACGACGCACCCAGGCCATACAGGCCGCGATAGGTGTTCATCATCCGCGGCGCCTCGCCGTAGCCCTGGCCGGGGCCGACCACTTCGGACAGGTGGTACTGGTTGAGCCAGGCAACGCGCTTGCCAGCCGAGCGCGCACTCCACAACTGCTGGTTGATGCGCTGCACCGACGCCGGCCGGTAGGCACCGGACAGGCCGTTGCCGGTGTCCAGGAACAGCGGGCTGCCATGGTTGAACAGTTCGATGTCGGCCCACAGGCCACTGGCCCCCAGCTGCGCCGACAAGGCCTGGTAGTACTGCTCGGTGCTGTAGCCGGGTCGATCCCACTGGAACAGTTTCGCGTACGGCGCCGCGCCGATGCCGTCCTGCCAGATCTGCACGTCGACGCCCGTGGCCGCACGGAACCGCAGCGCAGCGCTGGCCACACTGGCCGGATCGACGCTGGAGGATGCCAGGTAGGGCGCCACCATCACCGGCCGGGAGGGCGTCGCCGCCTTCAGTGCGGAGACGACCGCGCGGTAGAAGGACGCGCGCTCGGCCGGCACCTGCGCAGGCTCATCGGTGATGTACCAGCCGGCGAATGCCGGATGCGCCGCGTACTGCTGGGCCAGCTGCGCCATCGACTGCGCGGCATCCTGCGCCACCGCTGCGGCATTCGATCCCTGCCAGAACGTCGCACACTGGCCCGAACTGTAGGTGGTGCCGACCACGACTTTCATCCCACGTGCTGCGGCGGCGTCCAGCACCGTGCCCAGCTTGGCCGGGAAGCCGGCGATCCATTCGAAATCCTGCGTACTGCCGGCACAGCCTACGCCAGCCCGGGTGGCGCGGGTCTGGCCGATGATGAGCGTGTCATTGCCCAGATCCTGCAGCTCGTCGAGGAACATCGGCAGCTGTGCCGCCGGCAGTTGCTCATCGCTGGCCGAATAGCCGAAGTGGACGAAACTGCCGCTCAGCAGTGCGTTGTCCGCGTGCGCCGGCGCAGCGCAGGCCAACAGGGCGAGCCATCCAAATCGGTTCATGGTGTCCCTTCCTGGCCGGGCATCCATCCGGCGTGCGGGCTCCATCCTAGCAAGGCGGCGCTCACGCGCCGCCATGTAGCGCGGCCATGAACGCGCGCGCGACGCAGCGTGAAGGCAAGGCCACCGGTGCGGACACTGCCTTAGCCACGTAGCGGCAAGGATGAGCTTCCTTTCCATGCACCGGGAGAATTCACATGGCTGACCAGCGTCACGGCACCTCCCACCGTGGCTTCGCCTCGATGGACCAGGACAAGCAGCGCGCGATCGCCGCCAAGGGGGGACGCGCCGCCCACGCCTCCGGCAACGCACATGAATTCAGCCCGGCGGAGGCGCGCGAAGCGGGCCGCAAGGGTGGCGAGGCAATCAGCCGCAACCGCCAGCACATGGCCGCGATCGGCCGCGAAGGCGGGCACGCGCGCCATGCCAATGCACGGCGGCAACAGCAGCAGGCGGCCGAACCCGCGCCAGCGACCTCGACGCCGCAGCGTCAGCAGGGTTGAGCCCGTCGGTTCAGCCCGGCTTGCGGTGCCGGTAGAGCGCAAACGCCGCCAGCAGGGCCAGCACGCCGGCGACCGTCATTGCCCAGCCGAAACCGCTGGCCATCGCGCTGCGGTACCACGCCTGGGCCTGCGATCCTGGCAGCGGCAACGCCGGGTACAGGATGAGTGCGCGGGCCTGCGCAGCCATCGCAGGCTGCCCGGACGCCTGCGCGGCCGCAGCGAACTGCTGCACGGCGCGCAGGCCCATCAGGCTGCCCAGCAGCGCAATGCCCAGGCTCATGCCGGCCTGGCGCAGCGCGTTCATCGTGGCCGACGCAATGCCAGCACGTTCGACCGGTACGCATGACATCACCGCCATGCCGGTCGCCGGTACCGCCAGCCCCATGCCAGTGCCGAGCAGCATCAGCAGGGCGCTGGCCTGGCCGTGCGCTGTGGTCGGCCCGAACGTGGCAATCGCACACAGCGCCATGCCGGTCAGTGCATAGCCCGCCACCAGCGCGGTACGCAGCCCGATCCACGCCGCCAGCCGGCCGAACAGCAGCGACACCACCGCCATCAGGACGAACTGCGGTACCAGCTGCGCACCGGCCTGCGCAGCCCCGTGTCCCTGCGCCTGCTGGAAGAACAGCGACAGGAAGAACAGGCTGGCATAGGCGGTGAATCCGAGCACGAACGAGGCCAGGTTGAGCACGCCAAAACCCGGTATCGCCAACAGGTCCAGCGGCAGCAGCGGCCGCGCCACCCGGCGCTCGACCCGGCCAAACAGTGCCAGGCCCGCAGCCGCGATGCCGAGCGCCAGCAGGGTTGCAGGTGCCAGCAGGCCGTGCTCGCCGATGGCGATCAGGCCATAGCTCAGTGCAGCCAGCGCGACAATGCTCAGCAGTTGCCCGGCCGGATCCAGCGCGGCGTGCTGCGGATGCCGTCGCTCTGGAATGCCCCAGGCCCCCAGCGCGAGTGCAAGCAGGCCCAGCGGCAGGTTGATCAGGAAGATGCCAGGCCAGCCGGCGCGCTGGACCAGTTCGCCTCCCAGCAGCGGCCCCAGCACCAGCGCCAGCGCACTGAACGCCGACCAGCCCCCGATCACGCGCGCACGCGCACGCGCTTCGGGAAACGCATGGCTGAGGATCGGCATCGCACTCGGGATCAGCAGGGCGCCGGCCACACCCTGCACCGCGCGCCCCGCCACCAGTGCGGAAAGACTCCCTGCGCAGGCACACAGCAGCGAGCCCACGGTGAAGGTCGCCACGCTGAGCAGCCACATGCGGCGGTGGCCATAGCGGTCACCCAGCGGCCCCGCCGACAGCATCACTGCGGACAGGGCGATGGCATAGGCGTTGATCACCCACTGCAGCCCGGCCATGTCGGTGTGCAGTGCCTGCTGCAGCGTCGGCAGCGCGACGTTGACGATGCTGATGTCCAGCGAGGCGAGGAAGGTGCCCAGGTAGGCCGCCAGCACCAGGGCCGGCCGTCGGAAGCGTTGCATGTGCGGATGCCGGGAAAGAGCGTGCGCGCATCGTAGTTTGATGACTGACCGTCAGTCAATGACCGACGGTCAGTCATTGCCGGAGGAAGGCTAGAATGGCGACCGTCGCCCCCGGACCCCGCCCCATGCCGATTCCCGCAGTCGCCAGGCCGCGCACCAAACCCGCTGAAACCCGCCAGGAAGAGCTGATGGACGCCGCGCAGGCCCTGTTCCTGTCACAGGGCGTGGAAGCGACCACCATCAGTGACATCGTGGCCTCCGCCGACGTGGCCAAGGGCACGTTCTATACCTACTTCGCCTCGCGCACTGAGATCCTGCAGGCGCTGGCGCAGCGCTACACACAGCGGTTCATGGCCGAAGTCGACCAGGCCGTGCAGCAGCATCCAGCCCATGATGGCGTGGCCCGGCTGCGCGCCTGGATCCGCGCCAACATCGAGATCTATGTGCGCACGCACGCGCTGCACGACGTCGTGTACCCCAACCATCACCACCACCAGCGCGGCAACGCCGAGCGCAACGCGATCCAGCAGCAGCTGCTTGGCATCCTCGAAGCCGGTGTACAGGCGGGTCTGTGGCAGCTGCCGGCACCGCAGGTCACCGCCTCGCTGATCTATGCCGGCGTGCACGGCGCCACCGACGACCTGATCGCTGTGCCGTCGCAGGACGCAGAGGTGTTCATTGCGGCGGTGGTGGCCGATTGCCTGCGCATGGTCGGCGTGTCGCCGGCCCCGAAGCGTGGCGGCACCCGTCGCTGAAGCGCTCGCCGTCGCTCAGGCGTGGGCGAGGATGTTCAGCAACCGACCGAACGGGTCGCGGACGAAGAAGCGGCGCACGCCCCAGGGCTCGTCGACGGGGCCATACTCCACCGCCACCCCGGCCGCGCGCACGCGCTCCAGTACCTCCTGCAGGTCGTCCACTTCGATCGACAGGTCCGGCACCGGTGTGCCGGAACCTCCTTCGCTGGCGAAGCTGATCTGGGCGGGGGCACTGCCCTGCCCGCCGTGGGTGACGATCCAGCCATGGTCCATCACCACTGGCATGTCCAGCAGTTCGCTGTAGAACGCTGCCGCACGCGCCGGATCAGACGTGGCGATGTTGGCGACGACGCGCTTGACGGCCATGTTCCACTCCACCGGGAAGGAAGCGTCGAGACTGCCCGACCTTGCGCACGAACAGAAGAGCCCCGTCATGGACGGGGCCCGTCATCAGCCGATCATGGCTGGGCTTACACCGCGCCGCAGCGCTCCATGACACATCGATCGTATTCGTACTGGCATTCCATGGCATCACCCCCACCGGCCACACACGCCTGGTAGGCCTTCCAGCAGGGCAGATCGCAGGGCTGGACCGGTCCGGCCACGGCCACCGAGCCGCTGCAGGCCAACGCGAACACAGCACCGGCGATCACTTTCCTGAAAGTACGCATCGACATCACTCCTTGATAAGCCTGGTGAGCCCAGGCCAGGCCACCATAGCGCTGCACGCAGGACGTCGGGTGAAGGCGGCTGCGGCTCGACTCAGTGTTGCAGCAGACCCAGCACACGCAGCTGCGCGGCCAGCTCATCCAGGTTGCGCCACGGCAGGATCGGCGAATTGCCGCGCTCGTCCGGCGGGTTGTCCGGCAGCGCGTCGGACCAGCCGCCGGCCCCGACAAGCGGCAACAGCGGCCGCTTGTGCAGCCACGCCAGGCAGACCTCCGAGATCGTACCGGCGCGCCCGCCGATGACGATGCAGGCATCGCCGGCCAGGGCCATGATCAGGTTGCGCGCATCGCCCATGCCACAGGGCACCACCACCGTCGCCGGCCAGTCGGCCGGCGGCATGCTGCTCTCCGGAATGACGCTGAGCACCTGGCCACCAGCGGCGATTGCCTGCTCGGCAGCCACGCGCGTAGCCGCACTGCCACACCCACTGACGACCGTGATGCCCTGGATGGCCAGGAAACGCCCTGCTTCCGCTGCGCGCTCGAACGCGTCGCTGCCAGGGTCTGCGCTACCCAATATCGCCACCTGTGGTTTACGGACGGCTTTCTCCATGGACGGCTCCAACACCTCGACAAAAAAGAGTCACGGTGCGCTGCCCGGCGGAGCCGCCGCAGATGCCCGTCACAGAACATTAACACGTTCATAAAATTATCTTCACATCAATGGGGGATGTCGCCCTGCCTTGCCGTTAACGGCCTTGTTGTCCGTCAACCAAGGAAGTTGTCCGATGAATCACCCGCTGTATGGCCGTTCGTCCCGCTCCCTGTCGCACCGCCCGCTGGCGCTTGCCGTCGCCAGCTCGCTGCTGCTGGCCACCGCACTGCCAGCCATGGCCAGCGAATCACTCGATGCCTGGCAGCAGCAGCGCCAGCTGCAGGCCGCGTGGGCGCAGCCGACGAACACCTCCGCCGAGGCGTCCGTTGCTCAGGCGCTGCCGACCGCAGCCACCCCGTCTGCGGTTCTCGGCACCCCCGGCGATCCCGCCAGCTGGCGCAGCGACGAATTCAACGCCGATTGGGGCCTGGCTGCGATGGGCGCGGATTACGCCTATGCACGCGGCCTGACCGGCAAGGGCGTACGCTTGGCGCTGTTCGATTCGGGCTCCGCGCTGGCGCATCCGGAGTTTGCAGGACGC
The DNA here is from genome assembly GCF_059371235.1 of Stenotrophomonas sp. YJH_SMC_29. Taxonomy (NCBI): domain Bacteria; kingdom Pseudomonadati; phylum Pseudomonadota; class Gammaproteobacteria; order Lysobacterales; family Lysobacteraceae; genus Stenotrophomonas; species Stenotrophomonas sp. YJH_SMC_29. The sequence continues at coordinate 53,660 of NZ_JCAFUK010000023.1, forward strand.
AATACCTCCAGCATCACCATCGGCGCCAACTGTGCGACGCCGGGTGTGGTCGCAGGTGCTGGCGCCTGCGAACAGACCCGCGGTGAACAACCCGGCTACAACTACTATGGTCTCGGCGCGGGCGTTCCGGCCGCACTCGCAGCACGCCTGATCGCTGCCGGCCAGCCTTACGGCTTCAGCTATGCCGACCATGGCACCCACGTACTGGGCACCATCGGCGCCAACCGCGATGGCAAGGGCATGCACGGCGTGGCGTTCGGTGCGAACCTCACCGCCGCCCGCGTGTTCGGCGACACCTACTACGAGTGGCGCCTGGACCCCGACAATTTCTATCGCCCGCGCGCGCTGTACCGCACCGATCCGGATGACGCCGCGACCCTGGACATGTATGCGCAGATCCAGGCGCAGGGCGTACGCGCCATCAACCACAGCTGGGGCATTTCCACGCGCAACATGACCGCCGCCGCGCTGGACCAGCAGTACGCCAACATCGGTGCCGACTATGGCGTGTATGGCAGCATCTACGCCAGCAACGGCGACACCCCGGGCTCGACCCTCATCCAGGTGTGGTCGGCCGGCAATGGCAGTGGTGCGGTCGCCGGTATCACGGCCTCGATGCCGCGCTGGAAGCCCGAACTGGAGCCCTACTGGCTGGCCGTGGCCAACGTGCGCCGGCCCAACGCGGCCGCCGGGGAAACCGACTACGTCATTGATGGCAGCTCCAGCATCTGCGGCGTTGCGGCCAACTGGTGCATCTCGGCACCCGGCACCGACATCGTCAGCACGATCGTTTCCGGCGATATCCAGGGCCGCGTCGAGAACACCTCCGCTTACGTGCGGCTGATCATCGACAGCGAGAACACCCAGTACGTCTACGGCACGAAGACCGGCACGTCGATGGCGGCGCCGCACATCACCGGCGCGCTCGGCCTGCTGATGGAGCGCTTCCCTTACCTGGACAACGCCCAGGTCCGCGACGTGCTGCTGACCACCGCGCGCGACCTTGGCGCGCCGGGGATCGACCCGATCTACGGCTGGGGCATGGTCGACCTGCGCAAGGCCATCGAAGGCTACGGCTCGCTGCGCGTGGACACCAACGTGGTGATGAACCAGAAGGCCGGTGGCCTGAAGGTCTGGGAAGGCGATGCCTGGGACAACTGGACCAACGACATCGGCGGCCCCGGCAAGCTGACCAAGTCCGGCATCGGTTGGCTGCGCCTGAGCGGCAACAACCGCTTCAACGGCGCGGTGCTGCGCGAGGGCACGCTGGAGTTGAACGGCACCAACACGCTCACCTCGGCGGTCGAGGTGCAGGGCGGCCAGTTCCTGCTGAACGGCAGCCTGGTCTCCACCGCGCTGACCACCACCGGGGGCGTCAGCACGGTCAGCGCCAGTGGCGCGCTGAAGAACAGCAACCTGGTGGTCAACGGCGGCGTGGTGTCCTTCAACGGCACGCAGACCGGCGGCACCACCACGGTCGGCGCCAACGGCCTGCTGAAGGGCGTCGGCACGCTCGGCAACACCCGCGTCGACGGCATCATCGCGCCGGGCAACTCGATCGGCACGCTGACCATCAACGGCAACTACGTGCAGGGCGCCACCGGCGTGTATGCGGCGGAGCTGGCCCCGGGTGGCCGCAGTGACCAGCTGCACGTGACCGGCACCGCCACCCTCGGCGGCACCCTGGTCGCACTGCCGGAACCGGGTGTGTACTACCTCGGCGAACAGTTCAACTTCCTGCGTGCCGACGGTGGCATCAGCGGCCAGTTCGCCAGGACCGACTTCAGCGCGTTCTCGCCCTTCCTGCAGTTCAGCCTGGCCTACGGCGCCAATGGCACGCGTATCGAGGTCGCCCGTGGCGCCTCGCTGACCACGGCTGCCAACACCCCCAACCAGCGTGCCGTGGCAGCGGCGGCCGACCTGCTGCCGATCGCCCAGGGCCTGCCCAAGCCGCTGACCCAGCTGTTCCCGCAGCAGATCCACGGCGTGCTCGACGGTCTCAGCGGCGAGCTGCATCCGGCCACGGCCATCGCCTTGGTCGAGGGCAGCCGCTACGTGCGCGATGCCGCGTTGTCACGCCGTGCCGGTGTCGCCGCGCCCGGTACGGACGCCGGTGATGCGACGGGTGCGTGGGTGCAGGCCATCGGTGGCAACAGCACGCTGGACGGTGACTACAACACCGCCCGCACCGAAGCCAACAGCAACGGCCTGCTGGTCGGCCTCGACCGCGAGTTCTCCGGCTGGCAGGTTGGCGTGCTGGCCGGGACCGGCCGTACCGACGTCAAGCAGCAGGACCGCCGCGCCAAGTCGAAGATCGACAACACGCACTTCGGTGCCTATGCCAGCCACACCTGGGGCGGCTTCGGCCTGCGCGGTGGTGTGGCGTGGAGCAAGCACGAGGTGAAGAGTACGCGTGAGGTCGCCTTCGCAGGTTTCAGTGACAGCCTCAGCGCGCGTTACGACGCCCGCACCCGCCAGGCCTTCATCGAAGCCGGCTACCGCTTCGGTGGCCCGGAGGCCGGGCTGGAACCGTACCTGCAGGTGGCGCGTGTCGAAGTGGACCTCAAGCGCGTCAACGAACGCGGTGGAGCAGCGGCACTGCAGGGCAAGGTGGACGATACCGGAACCACCATCGCCACCGCCGGCGTGCGCTTCGACAAGGGGCTGAAGGCTTCGTTCCAGCAGGAGAGCTGGCTGCACCTGCGCGGTGGCGTCGGCTATCGCCGCGCCTCCGGTGATCGCAGCCAGGTCGCCAACCTGGCCTTCGCCAACGGCAGCACGACGTTTGCGGTCAACGGTGCACCGATCGCCGACAACGCGGTGGTCGCCGAGCTGGGCCTGTCGGCCTGGCTGACCGCGCGCCAGCAGCTGGAGCTGGGCTACAGCGGCCAGTTCGGCAGCGAAAGCCGCGACCACGGCGCCCAAGCACGGTGGTCGGTGCGCTTCTGATTCCGAAGCCGCGTCTGGTTGAACGATCGGGGTGGCCGGAAGGCCACCCCACTTTCTTGCCACGTACCGCAAAAAAAAATGCCGGAGCAGCGTACTGCTCCGGCTTCGGCGACTCAGCGGAAGCAGCCGCTAAGAACGATCAGGCTGCCTTCATGGCGTGCTTTCGAGCACGCATCACGTTGTGGCATTCCTGCACTTCCGGCAGCAGCTGGGTCACTTCCTGGCGCACCGCCGGCGGAAGCTCGTTGTCCTGCAGCACGTCCTTGAACGCGCCCAGCAGGCGGTCTTCGGATTCTTCCAGCTCGGCCACGTAGCCGTAGTTGGTGTCACCGAAGGCGGCGCGGACCTTGCCATAGAACTGCTGCATGGAACCCACCACGGTGCCGTGTTCGGCCGGCTTGCCACCGCTGGCGGCAACCGAACCGCTCAGTGCGGCGACGATGCGGCCCTTGACCCCGGCGATGCGGGTGAACAGCGCCGACAGCTCGGCATCCTTCACCTTGGTAGCAGCCTCTTCGTAGAACGACTTGCCGTCACGAGCGATTTCGATCAGGTCGTTGAGGCGATGTTCGATGGTGGACTGGGTGCTCATGGCGTTGCTCCTGTTTCGTCGTTTCGGGGGAGAAAAGCAGCCTCGACTGCGCTGCCTGTGGGGTCACTGTGGACATGCCCGTGTGGTTCGCGGGTGAGCAGCGATTGATGCGCAGATCACTTCACCCAACCCGCACTGACTGCTTCACGTCAGAGCGGCATGCCGTTCACGGCGCGTGCCCGCGCAGCCTCACCAGGGAATGAACAGGATGATCAGGACGATCACCAGCACGGCGGCGAGCGCCGCCAGGAGGATGTTGCGCTGGCGTCCACTGGGCTTGGGTTTACCGGGAGTATTCATGCCTACCTGCCTGTAGCTACGGATGACCCCGGCAGCTTGATGAATCCGCGCCCGTGCTCCCGTGCAGAACGCGTGCAGGCGACGTGCACGTCGCCAGCGCCGGTGTCGATTCCCGGCCCGCCCGTTCGTCGGATCATGAAAGCCCCTCCCTTGCCGACCCGAGCGTGTACCCGTGCTTCCCGTGCTCACCGCCTTTGCCAACTCCCCCGACCGCGGCCAGGGCCTGGCCCGGGACATGCGCGTGCGCTGGGCACTGGAGGAACTGGAGGTGCCCTACGACGTGCACCTGCTCACCTTCGCTGAGCTGAAGCAGCCCGCGCACCTGGCCAGGCATCCATTCGGGCAGATTCCGACGTGGCAGGAGGGCAGCCAGACCCTGTTCGAATCCGGCGCCATCGTCCTGCACCTGGCCGAACGGCACGCCGGCCTGCTGCCACGCGAGCCCGACGCCCGCACGCGCGCGATCATGTGGCTGTTCGCCGCGCTGAACACGGTGGAGCCGCCGATTGTCGAACGCTCCATGGCCTGGGTACTGGAGCGCGAACAGCCGTGGTACGCACAGCGGCTACCGATGCTCGATGAGCGGGTCCGGACCCGGCTGGCGCAGCTGTCGACGTGGTTGGCCAGGAGCCCATGGCTGGACGGCGAATTCAGTGTAGGTGACCTGATGATGGTCTCGGTGCTGCTGCGGCTGAACAGCAGCGGGCTGCTCGACCCGTACCCACAGGTGGCCGCCTACGCGGACCGGGCGACGCAGCGGCCCGCCTACCAGCGGGCCTTCGCCGCGCAGCTGGCGGTGTTCCAGAACGCCTAGCGCTGCGCCCCGCGTCGAGGCATCACTGCAGCCTGCGCCGGCACGCCGCCTGCACCAGCATCAACTGCGCCATCAGAATCAGCATCGCACAGCCCGACAGCAGCCAGGGGTCGATGTACCACTGCTCGTTGAAGCGGAAGTCGCCCGCGGAAATGCGTTTCCAGCCGTTGAAGTGCTGCATCGCCGCCACCACGAAGGCGAACGCGCCGCTGGTGTACGACAGCCAGGGCACCACGATGCCGCCCGGTCGCGCGAACAGCGTCAGCACGCCCACAATGCCGATCACCGTGCGCTGCACCCGGCAGTAGGGGCAGACATAGGCCATCCCGCTCCATTCCACCGCCCAGGCGAGCAGACTGACCAGCACGGCCGCGGCTGCGGCGGTGTACAGGGCCCTGGGCGCGATCGTCATGCCTGCATCATCTGCCATGCCGCGGTTCAGTCCTTCTTGAAGACCGTGCGCTTGCCGATGGGGCTGCTCTTGCGCGCCGTCGGCCGGGCCAGGCCGGGAATGAGGAAGTCGGTGACCTTGTGACCCTTCTGCACCTTGGACGCCAGCCATCGCGGCATGCGGCCACGTCCGGACCAGGTGAGCCGCTTGTACTCCGGATCGCGGTACTTGGCCGCCACCTTGCCAGTCCTGCGCCGCGCGGGCTTGGCGCCGGGTGCGGGCGCGTCGACCGCCTCTGCGCCGAACAGTTCGTCCAGGGTATAGCCGGCTTCGGCAGCGGCGGCCTTCAGCATCCGCCGCACCGCAGCGGCCGGACGGCGACGGGAAACAAGCTGTTTCCGCTGTTCGGCGGCAACCACCAGGGCACCCAGCTCGCGAAGGCTGAGCGATTCGATATCGATCGTCATGCAGGAAAGGTCCACCGGGGGCGTGGTGGCTGTCAAGACACGGCGGCGGCCCCGCCTGCACACAGGCTTCACCGGACGTGGGCTCCGATCGCCTTCGCCAGCCATCCTCAGAGGACCTCGACGTGAGCCACGCATCGCATTCGCTTGCCTATCTGCTTGCGCGCATCCTGCTGATGGCGCTGTTCCTCGTCTCCGGGCTCGGCAAGCTGGGTGATCTCAGTGGCACCCAGGGCTACATGGAAGCCATGGGTGTGCCCGGCATCCTGCTATGGCCGACCATTGCCTTCGAGATCGGCAGTGGCCTGTGCATCCTGCTCGGCTTCCAGACCCGGCTGGTGTCGATCGTGCTGGCAGGTTTCAGCCTGGTCACCGCCGCCATCTTCCACCACAACCTCGCCGACCCGACCCAGCAGATCATGTTCCTGAAGAACCTGGGCCTGGCCGGTGGATTCCTGCTGCTGGCCTGCACCGGTGCAGGGCGCTACAGCGTGGATGGGCGCGGTCGGCGCGCGCAGCGGTAACAGCAGCGGCACGCCAGGCGTTGCGCACAGGGCGCCGCGCAGCGCTGCCTGCAATGGAGTCGGTCGCGGTGATGGCCGCTACGCCGGACGCTCCCCAACTCCCAACAGCGAGGAACCTGAAATGGCTACGGTTACCACCCGAGACGGTGTCGAGATCTTCTACAAGGATTGGGGTCCGCGTGACGCCAAGGTCATTCATTTCCATCACGGCTGGCCGCTTACCTCCGACGACTGGGACGCGCAGATGCTGTTCTTCGTCAACAAGGGATACCGCGTGGTCGCGCACGACCGCCGCGGGCATGGGCGCTCCAGCCAGGTGTCGGATGGCCATGACATGGATCACTACGCCGACGATGTTGCGGCCGTGGTCGAGACACTGGGAACCCAGGGAGCGATGCATGTCGGCCATTCCACCGGCGGTGGCCAGGTGGTCCGCTACATCGCACGCCACGGCGAGAAGAATGTGTCCAAGGCCGTGCTGATCAGCTCGGTGCCACCGTTGATGGTCAAGACTGCAGCAAATCCGCAGGGCACGCCCAAGGCCGTCTTCGACGATTTCCAGGCGCAACTGGCGGCCAACCGTGCGCAGTTCTACCACGACGTGCCGGCAGGCCCGTTCTATGGTTACAACCGCCCGGGCGCGAAGCCCTCGGACGCGGTGATCTGGAACTGGTGGCGACAGGGCATGCAGGGCTCGGCGAAGGCGCACTACGACGGCATCGTTGCCTTCTCGCAGACCGATTTCACCGAAGACCTGAAGGGCATTTCCATTCCCGTCCTGGTGATCCATGGCGACGATGACCAGGTGGTGCCATACGCCGACTCCGGCGTACTTTCCGCAAAGCTGGTGAAGAACGGCAAGCTGATCACCTACGAAGGTGCACCGCACGGCATTCCGACCACGCACGCGGACCGGATCAACGCCGACCTGCTGGCCTTCCTGGAAAGCTGATCGAAGATGTCCGGGAAGGGCGTCGGCCTTTCCCGGACGCCGGCGGCGCGCACCTCTCCGATCTGCGGAGCCTGCAGCAGCATTCTTAATTCTTCAGCATTGGATCGCGCGCGCTTCGTGCCATGCGAGCGGCAAAGCAGCATGATGGGCGGCCATACAAACCCAGGGCGATCGTTCATCTTCATGCGTGACATCGGACAGTTCTACGTAATCAGCGTCGAGGGAGTGACGCGGGCAGACGGCACACTCCTGCAGGTCACCCGGATCGATTGCTCCTGCATCAGGTGTTCCCGGCAGTTCAGGGCCATCCCCAACCATGGTCTTGTCGATCTCGACGGTGCGGCCGCGCTCAGCTGCCCCACCTGCGGCAATCACCAGTCTGTCAGCCGCGCACGGCTCGAAGAACTCAGCCAACGCAACGGCGAATAGCCCGCGCTTCATGCACTCCGCGGCGTCGACACGCCCGATATCCGTTGGACCCGTGCAGGGTTCGCGGGTTCGGCCGCGGCAGATCATTGCCCCATGCAACGGGAATTCACTTGCTTTTTACAACGCGCGACTTTTCCTGCGGATCCGCATCCAGAGCGCTCTGCCTGCATCCAGCGACCTCGCCCACGCGTATGTAGGATGCCCGCGCCTTGCGGGCATCCCATAAAGGAACGCGCCGTGAAAGCTCTTCAGCGGATAGCCGCCACCGTAAGCTTCGCCGTACTCGTTTCAGCCACGTCCACGAGCTTCGCCGCCAATACCGTGATGGTCGGCGGCGCCGAGATGTATCCCACCAAGACCATTGTCCAGAACGCCATCAACTCCAAGGACCACACGACCCTGGTCGCTGCGGTCAAGGCGGCCGGCCTGGTCGACACGCTCAATGGAGCCGGCCCCTTCACCGTTTTCGCGCCGACCAATGCAGCCTTCGACAAGCTTCCCGCAGGTACCGTTGATACGCTGGTGAAGCCCGAAAACAAGGCGCAACTGACCAAGATCCTGACCTACCATGTTGTACCGGGCAACTACAGCGCTGCGCAGCTGCTGGCCGACGCCCGGAAGCACGGCGGCAAGGCCACGCTGAAGACCGTTGAAGGTGAACCGCTCACGGTCGCCCTGCATGACGGCAAGCTGTGGGTCATCGATGCCAAGGGTGGCAAGGCCGGCATCAGCATTGCCGATGTTGGCCAGTCCAATGGCGTGATCCATGTGATCGATACGGTGTTGATGCCGAAGTAGGTGCAGGCAGCGGGAAGACGGCATGGCGGCAGTCGCGCTGCGGCTGCCGCTGCTGCCGTGCAGGCATGCCGTTAGCCGTCAGAAGAAGATGCCCGCTTGATCGACAGTTGCGAGTGGACTGGCCTTCCGCACCGCCTCCAGGAACAGCAGGAAATCGCGGTTGAACAGTGTCAGGTTGGTGGTGAAGCGCACGCAGCGCCTGCCCGATGCGCGGCTGAAATCCACCTGCCAGACATAGCGTCCGTAGATGACGTCGGAGGTTCGCCTGACCGCAATGATCTGCGTGAGAGGAACCGCCGTGGGCACCGCGCCCCGCTGCAGATGGAACGCCTCTGCATCAAAGAGGTAGTGCTCACGATCCTCTTTCCCGTCGATCATGACCAGGGTCATGGAGCGCTTGGAGATTCGGCGCGGAGCGCTCACCTGCAACCCTGATGCCAATGCGGCACGGGCGTGCCGTGCGCCGCGTCGATGGAGAAACACGATCGCCGCCAGCGGAAGCGCCGCGAGGACACTGAAGCCTGCCGTCTTCAGAACAACGTCCAGTGTATGCGGCACATGAACCTCCCGGATGATCTTCAGCGCGCGCGCCCTGGCCGGCGTCCTGCACACGCACCGGCAGCCGCCGCAGGCTGTGGCTGTCACGACGTGCCAGTGAAACCACCGTGCAAGCGCTGACGTTTCCGGGCGGCACGAAAAAAGCGCCGGGGTGGAGCCTGAGTGCCAATTTCTTGGTGGGCCCACCATCACCCACATTCGCCGCGAAGAACTTTGGCAGCGGGACGTCTACGGGAGAATTGAGCAAATGGTTACCGCCATTGTTACCGCCAGACGCCACCCACTAGTCCGCTCCGCTGGGATGAAAGCGCTCGATCTGCATAGATTCAGCGTAAAGCGTATCGCTAGTGAAGAACGCCGAAGCAATCAGATGCATTTCATCAATGGAGATATCGCCATCGAGTCGAAAGTGCTTCTTGTAGACGTCACCCAGTACTTTCTCTGATCTCCAAAGTAGCGTGTCTAGATCCACACCACTGTAGGAGATTGAAGCACCATCCAAATGCACTACGCCTCCTTCAAAGTCAGGGGACATGCAGTGCAGATACAGAGCCGTGTTCGGGTTGTCCTTGCCAGGCGTGTACTCCCATGCTTCAAGCTGCACAAGTCGCCCCTGATCGATGCTTGCCACTGGACGGATGTGAGTCAGCAAGGAATGGGGATGTCCGGCCATGTCCTCCTGTGGCAAATAGTACTTCGCTTTGACGAGGCCCTCAGTCAGAGCAATCTCCACCGCCCTGCTGAAGCTAGGACCGAACACATGTTTAGCGCCCGAGATCGCAGGGAGGCAAACAGCCCGGAATGACGCGCCGTGCCACAGATGCGGCATATCAACAAGCTGGTCAATGACAGCTGAAGCTTCTTCCACCGGGAACACTCTGATCCTGGGGTCCGCCGCCAATGACAGAACGTAGAAGTCGTTGCTCCGCGATACCTGAACCTCGTTGAAGGGCAACAGCCCGTCCCTAGCCGTAAGCCGCGGCGCAACCAATTTCTCGAAGTCACTTACATTCGCAAGATAGTCCTTCATCTTGCGGCCCTCAAAGTACCCTGCTTGTCGCACGCGCGCTCCCTCCGACTCATCTACTGCAGTCCACACTGATGCTGGCATCGCCGCAAGAGTTGTGCCGTCGAGGCCCTCCATGCACCGAGTCGCATCCTCTCACTAAAGCCAGTTCGGCTTGAAAATTTAAGCATACTAGCCGCCGCCCGCCATCCCCCGCGCGCACTTGTCTCCCCGCCACACCTGCGCACTTCATAGGGTGCTTTTTCTGCGCTACCTGCACACGGGCCAGTGGCAGGCCCAGCAAGGCTATTGGGGGCACTGAGGGGTCGTGCGGCCACCTGCGAATCCCTGCACCAAAGGGGGTGATTGGTGAGGAGTTGAGGGGGTCGGATGGATGCCAGACGTGCAGTCGCCAGAGAATGGAGGCAAGAGGCCATCCAATAGCGTCCAAGAAGAAAGCACCACTACTTACAGTGTTTCAGGAAAGCTATGAAATGGGGTTGTGGAACACTTTTTTGGTTACAGCCCCTGTCCGGGCACTGTCGCTCCTCCCCCGCTGCCGCTTCTCCTGTCTCCCAACGGTCTTGCCGGTATCACTGCTGCCTTGTCGCCTGCCATTTCCTGCTTGAGAATTCTGACTCACTGTTATTGCTGGTTACATTGGTACGCTGGTTACAGCGCGATTGCAACTCATACATATCAATAACTTACGCGTGATTGAAGAGCGTACCAGTCGTTGAGCAAGACTGGTTGCACTGGTTACATCCATCGCCGTAGAAGCCCATGACCTGCCGGTGCGGCCCAGGCATCGCACTGACGGAATGACGTGACGAGCCGTTCCCCCGGCACAGCGTCACTACGGCTGCACCCATCACGAATTGCTCCCTCGAAACGCAAGTAGGCCGCCCCTGGGCGGCCTACTTGGTCAGCTCGGATCGGCGCCAGCTCACCTGGCAAGCCGTCAGGGTGCTACAGGCACCAGGTCAAACGGGGCGAACGTAATGACCTCCTCGCCGAGCCACTCGTTGACCATGGCCATCCGCGATTGCAGGGGTGCCAGTTCCATCGACGCCCAAACCGTGGCCGCATCCCGAATCGAACCGAATCCACCCGCATTTTGGGGGACGATACCCAGCAGCTGCGGGGGGATACGCAGCGCGGCCAGAATGTCATCACGGGTCACGCGCTTGATTCCGGTGAACTCATCCTTTGCGGCCACTTCGCTGATCGGGATCAGCTGCAATCCGTCCTTCTTGCCGTTGGGCGAGTGCACGAACAGGTTGCGGAAATTGCCCGGCCCACGCGAGTCTCGCAGAGCCTCACGCAGCGCATCCACGTCCATGCCCTCTGGCTGCGGGTCGGTCATGTAGAGGATGAACCCAGCGTGCGAGCCGTTGGTGTAGTACCTGCGGCGGAACAACGTGGCCGATTCGTTGAGCAGCGCCGACTGAACCACGGCCAGCCACTCCGGCAACCCGTAGATTTCCTGATCAGTATCGGCCTCGCGCAGCTGGTGCACAGAG